>NZ_JALPRH010000038.1:0-50460 GCF_030464795.1 Paraburkholderia sp. SECH2 | reverse complement strand
ATTCAAGGAAAGGCACCAAAGCCAGATCAAGGAAAGGCCAACGCCCTAAGAACACAGACAAAAAGCGCCGCGAAGGCTACAACACCCTCGCGATCAGCGACAAAACCATCGAAAGAACAAGCGTCGACATAAACGGAAACGGATACTCCCGCCCGAAGAGGCGCAAAGTGACATCCCCAGGCATCCGCCCAATCCCAACCTTCTTGAGCCACGGCCAGCAGGCCGACAACACCGCCACCGCAACAAACGTAGTCAACAGCCAGCGGATCATCGCCAACCCCTAAGGCAAAAAATCACAACGTATGTGACCGGTCGCCGCTCGAAAACGCCTGCAGCGTGTCATCCAGCCCGCGCGAAAACGCGATCACCTTGAACAGCTCACCCATCTCCGCCTCGGACAACAACTTCTGGACCGCATTCGCCGCCGGCAAAAACTTCGCCGTGTCCGAAGGATCGAGCGCCGATAACGTCTCGGTAATCCCCGCGTTCAACAAGAACCGCGCTTGCGAAGTGAAGCCCAACAAATCGGCGCCAGCCTCGACACCGGCTTCGGCAATGCCGGTAAATTCCACGTGCGCGGTAATGTCCTGCAATCCCGGATAAACAAACGGATCACCATGCGCCCGGTGCCGGTAATGGCACATCAACGTGCCCTGCGCACGCTGCTCATGGTAGTACTCGTGGCGCGGAAAACCATAATCGATGAAGAACGCCGCGCCACGCGCAAGCATCGTGCAAATGGTCCGCGTGAATGCCCGGGCGGCGTCGTGCGTTTCGGTCACGTAGTCGTCGCCGGCAGTCTCAATCTCAGCCAGAAGCGCAATGTCCGCAGCCTCCGATACCAACCGGTCGTCGAACGCAAAGGCCTCGTCGCGCCACGTCACGCCGCGTTCATGCCAGGCGCCGTCGGTAAATGCGAACAGCCGCACCGGCATCGCGTCCAATACCTCATTGCCGATCACCACGCCTTCGAATTGCTCCGGCAATGCGTCCAGCCAGCGCACTTTCGCGGCCAGCGCCGGTGCCGCGGCTTCGATCGTCTCGCGTTGGCGTTCGCGCAATTCACCGGACAAATCCACGATCGAGTAGCTGTCGAATTCGACGCCCAGCGCGTCGAGCGCATTCAGCAAGCCGGCGGCGAGTTTGCCCGTGCCGGCGCCGAATTCCATCAGATCGCGCGTGCCGCTCGCCTCCAGGGCCTCGGCGAGCGGGCGCGCCAGCGTCGCGGCGAAGAGAGGCGACATTTCCGGCGCGGTGACGAAGTCGCTGCCGTCGTCACCGCGCAGGCCGAATTTGCGGGCGCCGCCGCTGTAATAGCCGAGTCCCGGCGCGTAAAGCGCGCGCTCCATGTAGCGGTCGAATGGCAGCCAGCCGCCGGCTGCTTCGAGCTCCGCGCGGACCTGTGCGACCAGCGCTTCGGACTGCGCAAGCGCGCTCGGGCCGGGAGCAGGTAAACTATCGGGTTGGTGAGCTTTCGGATTCATCCCCGCATTGTAAATGACCGCCTCTATGGACAACGCCGCCGCCCGCGCGCCTGAAACGCCGCGCATCGTGCTGATTACCGGCGCCGCCCGCCGCATCGGGCGCTCGCTCGCGCTCGGCTTCGCCGCGCGTGGCTGGGACGTGGCGGTCCATTACGGCGCGTCGCGGGAGGAGGCTGACGAAGTAGTCGCGGAAATCGTCGCCCTAGGCCGCCGGGCGGTGGCTTTGCACGCTGAATTGGGCGACGAGGGCCAGGTCGAGCAGCTTCTGCCCGCCTGTATGGCCACGCTGGGTCGCCCGTCGTGTATTGTCAACAACGCCTCGCGCTTTGAGGAAGACACGGCGCAGAACGTCGGTTACGACCTGCTGCTGAAGCTGACCGCGATGAATCTCGGTGCGCCGCTCGTGCTGGCGCGTATGCTGTTCGAGGCCACGCCGGAAGCCGCGCGCACCGATGAAAGCCAGCGCGGCGTGGTCATCAATGTGCTGGACCAGAAGCTGTACAACATGAACCCGGACTACCTGTCCTACACGCTGTCGAAGGCAGCGTTGCAGACAGCGACGGTCGCGCTGGCGCAAGCCTTGGCGCCGAAAGTGCGCGTGGTCGGGCTTGCCCCTGGTCTGACGATGCAATCCGGCGATCAAACGCCGGCCGGTTTTGAAGAAGCTCACCGTGCCACACCTTTGGGCCGCGCGTCGCGGCCGGAGGATATTGTCGCCGCCGCGTTGTATCTCGCCGATGCAGCGGGCGTCACCGGAACGACGCTGGTGGTCGACGGCGGGCAGCACCTCGTGCCGCTGCCGCGCGACGTTATGTTTTTGACGGGCGCCTGAAGCGCCCACTTGAGTGCTCCGCACTCTTTTTTCGACTGGAACGAACATGTTTGCCGCTCTTTCGCATCCCCGGCTCGCCGATTGCCGCCGGCTCTTTCTGCGCAATTACGAAGTGCACATCAACATCGGCGTGCACGACTTCGAAAAGCGCGGCGAACAGCGCGTCGTGATTAACGTCGAACTGTTCGTGCCGCTCGCGCTGTCCACGCCGGTTCAGGACAAATTGAACGAAGTGGTCGACTACGACTTCATGCGCTCGACCATCGCGCGCCGCGTCGATCAAGGTCATATCCACCTGCAGGAAACCCTCTGCGATGACCTCGTCAAGGCGCTCCTCGATCATCCGCAGGTGCGCGCCGTGTGCGTGTCGACCGAAAAGCCGGACGTTTATCCCGACTGCGACGCCGTGGGCGTCGAAGTCTTCCGTATCAAAGAGGATTGAGCCATGAATGCTCAGGAAATCCTGAACGACACCGCGGCCCCAGGGGCCGCACAAGCTGCGCAGGCCTCGGCGGTAAAAGCGCCGCTCACGCGCCGCGAGCAGAAAGAAGCCTACGAGAACAACAAGCTGTTCAAGCGGCTCGCGCGCCAGGTCGGTGAGGCGATCGGCGACTTCAACATGATCGAGGAAGGCGACAAGGTGATGGCGTGCCTGTCGGGCGGCAAGGACAGCTACGCGATGCTCGAAATCCTGATGCGGCTGCGCGAACGCGCGCCGATCAACTTCGACATCGTCGCGGTGAATCTCGACCAGAAGCAGCCGGGCTTCCCGGAGCATGTGCTGCCCGAATACCTGAAGCAACTCGACATTCCGTTTCACATCGAGAACCAGGACACCTACAGCATCGTCAAGCGGCTGGTGCCGGAAGGCAAGACCACCTGCTCGCTGTGCTCGCGGCTGCGTCGCGGCATTCTGTATCGCGTGGCAGGCGAGCTCGGCGCGACCAAGATCGCGCTCGGCCATCATCGCGACGACATTCTTCAAACGCTGTTGCTGAACATGTTCTACGGCGGCAAGCTGAAGGGCATGCCGCCCAAGCTGCAATCGGACGACGGCAAGAATATCGTGATCCGTCCGCTCGCCTACGTGAAGGAAACCGATCTGGAAAAGTACGCGGAGCTGCGCGAATTTCCGATCATTCCGTGCAACCTGTGCGGCAGCCAGCCGAACCTGAAACGCACGGAAATGAAGGCGCTGATCCGCGATTGGGAGAAGCGCTTCCCGGGCCGCATCGAGAACATGTTCAACGCGTTGTCGAACATCGTGCCGTCGCATCTGATGGATCACAAGCTGTTCCCGTTCGCCGGCCTGCGTGCAAGCGGCGAGGCCGATCCGCAAGGCGATATCGCCTTCGACGAAGAGCCGTGTTCGACCGATTCCGGTGACGGCGCAACCTTCAACGGATCGAAGCCGATCTCGATCGTTCAGTTCGACGATATGTAATCAGGCCGTGAAGTGCCCTGAAATCAAAGGTTTCCGGGAGTTTCAGCAAGGTAATAAGGCCGCGTGAGCGGCCTTATTCGTTATGGCCTGCATGATAGAATCGTCGGCTCCAAACTTGTCTGATTGCCGACGCCATGAACATCGTGATTTTGGCGGCAGGCACCGGTAAGCGCATGCGGTCCGCGCTTCCCAAGGTGCTCCATCCCCTGGCCGGCCGGCCGCTCCTCGCTCATGTCATCGACACTGCTCGTGCGCTCAAGCCCACGCGTCTGGTCGTGGTGGTCGGTCATGGCGCCGAAGCCGTGCGCCAGGCGGTAGCCGCGCCGGACGTCCAGTTCGCCGCGCAGGAGCAGCAACTCGGCACGGGCCACGCGGTGCAACAGGCGCTGCCGCTGCTCGATCCGTCCGAACCTACGCTTGTGCTGTACGGCGATGTGCCGCTTACGCGCGCCAGCACGCTGCAGACGCTGACCGATCGCGCGGGCCGAGGCGGCTACGGCGTTCTCACCGTCACGCTTGACGACCCCAGCGGTTACGGGCGCATCGTGCGCGATCAGCACGGCAAGGTGTCGCGCATCGTCGAACAGAAAGACGCCACGCCCGAGCAGCTCAAGATCGCCGAGATCAACACCGGCATCATCGTCGCGCCGACCGAGCGTCTTGGCGGCTGGCTCGCTGCGTTGAAGAACGACAACGCGCAAGGCGAGTTTTATCTGACCGACGCGGTCGAGATGGCGATCGAAGCCGGACTCGAAGTCGTCACCACGCAGCCTGACGAAGAGTGGGAAACGCTCGGCGTGAATAGCAAGCAGCAGCTTGCCGAACTCGAACGGATTCATCAGCACAATGTCGCCGAGACCTTGTTGGTGGCCGGCGTAACGCTTGCCGATCCGGCTCGAATCGACGTGCGCGGCACGCTCGAATGCGGCCGCGACGTCTCGATCGACGTGAACTGCGTGTTCGAAGGCCGCGTCACGTTGGCTGACAACGTGACGGTCGGGCCGAACTGCGTGATCCGCAATGCGACGATCGGCGCCGGAACGCGCGTCGATGCGTTCACGCATATCGAAGGCGCTGAAGTCGGTGCAAACGTCGTGCTCGGCCCTTATGCGCGGCTACGTCCGGGCACGTCGTTGCAGGACGAGTCGCACGTCGGCAACTTCGTCGAGGTGAAGAACTCGGTGCTCGGTCATGGCTCGAAGGCGAACCATCTGACGTATATCGGCGATGCGGATGTCGGGGCGCGCGTGAATATCGGCGCGGGTACCATCACCTGTAACTACGACGGCGCGAACAAATTCCGTACGGTCATTGAAGACGACGTGTTTGTCGGTTCGGACACGCAACTCGTTGCGCCCGTGCGCGTCAAGCGCGGCGTGACGATCGCCGCGGGCACCACGGTCTGGAAGGATGTCGAAGAAGACATGCTGGTCCTGAACGATAAGACTCAAACAAGCAAGTCGGGCTATGTACGCCCGACCAAGAAGAAAGGTTGATGGGCGTGACGCGCACGTGAAGCGCGCTCCCTGAAACCCAGCACTGAAAAGGAATAAGCCATGTGTGGCATTGTCGGCGCGGTTGCGCAACTTAACATCGTTCCCGTCCTGATCGAAGGGCTGCGTCGTCTCGAGTATCGCGGCTACGATTCGTGCGGCGTGGCGGTACTCGGTAATGACGGGCCGCGTCGTGCGCGTAGTGTCGCGCGCGTGGCGGATCTGGACGAGCAGGTGAAGGAGAGCCACCTCGAAGGCATCACGGGTATCGCGCATACGCGCTGGGCGACACACGGCGCGCCGGTGACCGACAACGCCCACCCGATCTTCTCGAAAGACGCCCTCGCGTTGGTACACAACGGCATCATCGAGAACTACGAGTCGCTGCGTGAAATGCTGCGGGGTAAGGGTTATGTGTTTGTCTCGCAGACCGACACGGAGGTTATCGCTCACCTGATTCATAGCCTGTATCGCGGCGATCTGTTTGCCGCGGTGCGCGAAGCGGTTGGGCAATTGCACGGCGCCTACGCGATCGCGGTGCTGCATAAGGATCAGCCGCATACGGTGGTCGGCGCGCGGCAGGGTTCGCCGCTAGTGGTGGGGCTCGGCAACGGTGAGAACTTCCTCGCGTCAGATGCGCTGGCGCTTGCCGGCAGCACCGAACGTTTCATCTTCCTCGAGGAAGGCGACGTCTGCGAACTGTCGCTCGAGGGCGTACGTATCACCGATCGTGACGGTTATGACGCGCAGCGCGAAGTGCGCCAGGTCGCGGCGTATGGCGGCGCGGTCGAACTCGGCCCGTATCGCCACTTCATGCAGAAGGAAATTTTCGAGCAGCCGCGTGCGATTACGGACACGATCCCGCAAGGCGATTCGTTCGACGCGGCGCTATTCGGCGAGGGTGCCGGCAAGGTGTTCGCCGACATCGACAACCTGCTGATTCTCGCGTGCGGCACGAGCTATTACTCGGGATTGACCGCGAAGTACTGGCTCGAGTCGGTCGCGAAGATCCCGACCCAAGTGGAAATTGCCAGCGAGTATCGCTATCGCGAGTCGGTGCCGAATCCGAAGTCGTTGGTGGTGGTGATCTCGCAGTCGGGCGAAACGGCCGATACGCTGGCGGCGCTCAAGCATGCGCAGTCGTTGGGCCATAAACATACGCTGGCGGTGTGCAATGTCGGCACAAGCGCGATGGTGCGCCAGACGGAATTGTCGTTCCTCACCCATGCGGGTCGCGAGATCGGTGTGGCGTCGACCAAGGCATTCACGACGCAACTGGTCGCGCTGTTCGTGCTCGCCGCGACGCTTGGGAAGCTGCGTGGGCAGGTGAGTGCGGAACAGGAAGCCGTGTATCTGAAGCAGTTGCGCCACTTGCCTGCGGCGTTGAATAGCGTGCTGGCGCTGGAGCCGCAGATCATCGCGTGGTCGGAAGAGTTTTCGCGCAAGGAGCATGCGTTGTTCCTCGGGCGCGGGCTGCATTACCCGATCGCGCTCGAGGGCGCGTTGAAGCTCAAGGAGATTTCCTATATCCACGCGGAAGCGTATCCGGCCGGCGAGTTGAAGCATGGGCCGCTGGCGCTCGTGACTGAGGCGATGCCGGTGGTGACGGTGGCGCCGAATGACGCGCTGCTGGAGAAGCTGAAGTCGAATATCCAGGAAGTGCGTGCGCGAGGCGGTGAGCTTTATGTGTTCGCGGATGCGGATACGAAAATCGTCAATGACGAAGGCCTGCATGTGATCCGGATGCCGGAGCACTATGGCTTGCTGTCACCGATCCTGCATGTGGTGCCGCTGCAGTTGCTGGCGTATCACACGGCTTGTGCGCGAGGCACGGATGTGGATAAGCCGCGAAACCTGGCGAAGTCGGTGACGGTGGAGTGAGGGTGAAAGTCTAGCCTCACGCCAGAAAAACCGGTCGCCCGAAGGCGGCCGGTTTTTTGCCTCAACAGCTCACCTCACTTCCTCACCACCTCCACCGCAGCCGCCGACACAAACTCCGCGCGCACACTGTCCCCGACTTTCAACTGATCGAGCGGAATACTCTCCGCCGCCCTCAGTACTTGCTGATGCTTTGGCCCACGCAGCGTCACCATCCGGCTTTTGCGATCGATCTTCATCACCGTCGCGACAACCTGCACCCTATGCGCCGACGATGCGTACCCCGCTGAGGCAGGTATCGCCACGGTCGTCTCGATGCGTTCACGCACGCCTTTGGTGGTCACCTTGTCGACTTGAAGCAACAGTGCCTGCTGGTATGCAACGTTCAGTTTGTCGCCGACCCGCAGTTTCCTGACGTCGGCCAACTGGGGGTTGACGTCGACATCCGCAAGATTGCCGTGCGGACCGCGTAGCGTGACGCTGTTGGTGGCCGGATAGATCGCTAAGACATGGACCTGGGCGTGAACGACCTCGGCTTTGCCTAGCGCGGTCTGACCGGCATCGGCATCGGCGTCCGACGTCTGAGCGAAGCCGGATTGACAGAAAGCGGCCATCAGCAAAGCGGCACTTCCCACAACAGCGGCCGATGAGCCCATTTTGCGCAGACGAAGCATCCGTTGCTCCCGAAGTGATCACCTCAATTGACGATCCCGAGTAACTAACCCAAGCAACCCGCCAAAGGGACCAAAGCGCACCTGCCACGCGCCCGCGCTTACAACTCCGGACGCGCCAGGTCGCTGGTCACGATGTGCTCGCCATACACCTGCGCCGCCGCGACGGCTTCCAGCTTGGTCGCGTAAGGTCCGAGTTCCGGCGCGCCGTCGAATGGGAACAGCACGCGGCCATCGGTGGTTCGAACTACTTTCAACACGCCGAAAAAACGCCGGTAGCCGGCGAGTTTCGACGTCGCCGACACTTCGAAATCCTCCTCCGACGTCGCGGGGACGCTGGGAATGAATACGGTCTTGCTCATACCTGAAAACATCTCTTGTTCAATGGGCCGACGCCTGCTGAAAAGGTCAAGGCGCGCCCGGTTGTCCCGGGAAGACATTCACCGGAGGCCTTCATTGTCTCAAATCCCGGCGCATCGAGCCGGATGCCGGATCAGCAGGCCGCTCAGCTGGCCAACAGGTCAGGCGCCAGCACCGCTGATCGCCGCGCGCAGCATTCCCGGCAACCCGCTCGCAACATCAAGCCCCTTTGACCGCCGCTTCATGCTCGGCCGCCAGCGCAGCATCCCGCTCGCTCACCTTCACGAAGCTCGGCCGCGAGCAGACGCGCTGGGTGTACTCGAGCACGGCCGACGTCTCAGGCACCAGCTTGAACATCATCCCCCAATGCAGCGCGATGCCCCACAAAATATCCGCGGCCGACATCTTGTCGCCGAGCAAATAAGGCGACGCCTGCAACTGGCTCGTCACGGTCCCAAGCATTGAATCGAAATCGCCGTACGGCGACGTGGCGAGCGGCGCCGGTTCTCGCTTCATCGCCTTGTCGACCAGCCCCGGTTCGTAGCAGGCCGCGTAGTACACCAGCCAGCGCAGATACGGCCCGCGCGACGGATCATTGAGCGCCGGTGCGAGGCCCGCTTCGGGAAACAGGTCGGCCAGATAGATAAAGATGGCGACCTGTTCGGTGATCAGCGCGTCGCCGTGAAGAATCGCCGGCACTTTGCCGAGCGGATTGATCGCAAGATACGGCGCCTTGCGCTGCTCGCCGGCCTTCATGTTCAGCACCTTCAGCTGATACGGAGCGCCGAGTTCCTCGAGCAGCGTCAGTGCGCTGACGGAGCGGCATTGCGGCGAGTGGAACAGCGTGATCGTGCGGTCGGTGGTCATGGGGGAGCCTTTTGAGTGAGCGTCTCGTTGGAAAAGCCAGCGTCCATCTGGCGCCGGGCGTCCCCATCCTAAGCGCGCATACCTGTCAGTTTGTGTCAGGTATGACTACACTTGTCCGCATGAGAGCCAGCCGCCTCCTTTCCATCCTGATGACCCTGCAAGCGCGCGGACGCGTGACCGCGCAGTCGCTCGCTGACGAATGCGCGGTCTCCCTGCGCACGATCTATCGGGACATCGACGCCTTGAGCGCCGCGGGCGTCCCCGTCCAGAGCGAACGTGGTGCGGAAGGCGGCTATCGTCTGCTCGACGGATACCGTACGCGTCTGAACGGTCTGTCGTCGCAGGAAGCAGAGGCATTGTTCCTCGCCGGCTTGCCGGGGCCGGTGCAGGCGCTTGGGCTCGGCGCCGTCATGGCCGGCGCGCAAACCAAGTTGCTTGCCGCGCTGCCGGTCGAATTGCGTTCGACCGCGGAGCGCATGCGCTCGCGTTTTCACCTCGACGCTCCAGCATGGTTTTCCGACGCGGACCAGCCCGCGAATCTGCCGTTGATCGCGAGCGCGGTGTGGGAACAGCGTCCGCTGCAGATTCGCTATCAGAGCTGGAAGGCCGAAAAATTTCGGCGGATCGAACCGCTCGGCATCGTGCTGAAAAGCGGCGCGTGGTACGTGGTCGGGAGGGTCGGCGCGGACATCCGCATCTACCGTATTTCGCGCATCCTCGAATTGAGCATGCTGGACGAGACTTTCGAGCGGCCACCCGCCTTTGATCTGGCGGCTTACTGGCAAGACAGCACGCAGCGTCTGTCCGAAGAGATGCATGCGAGCGAGGCAACGCTGCGCCTGTCACCATGGGGCATGCAGATGCTCGAAGCCTTCACGTCGCCGTTCGCACGCTCAGCCGCGAAAATCGGCGAGCCGGATCCGTCCGACGGCTGGTGCACGGTCACGTTGCCGGTCGGTTCGATAAGACAGGCATGCGCGGAGTTGCTGCGCTTCGGCGCTGAGGCCGACGTACTGGCGCCGCCCGAATTGCGCGCCCGTTTCGCGGAAGTGGCCGCCGCCTTGCATCGCCGCTACGCGCAATGAGCGCGTCGGTTCACAGCCTGCTGTAGTTTCACCGGGTGCACTGCTGCGCAACTGGGTGGCCCGACCTGCGCTCGCAAAGCACTTGCGGACGCACCAGCCAGCCACCTTTCCTCAGACGAATTTTGGCCTTTTGGTGCCTCTTTTGGGGGCAGAGCTATAATGCGCACATCCCCTTTCTTTTCCGTCCTCCGTTATGAGCCGGTTACTTTGCCTGATCGTGCTTTCGCTCGGCCTGATGCAAACCGCAACGGCCGATGAAAACAATGACCGCATGTCCGCGTATCTGACGCAGAAATTCGGTCTGGCAAAGGAAAAGGCTCAAAAGATTTCGGACGCGGTTCAGTCCGCTGCTTCGAAATACTCACTGCCGCCAGCACTGTTGCTGGCGATCATCTCGATCGAATCCCGCTTCAAGGAAAAGGCCAAGGGCGCCAACGGCGCGACCGGGCTGATGCAGGTGGTGCCGGGCGCCCATCGGGGGATGTTGAGGAACGTCAAGGACCTCACCGAGCCGACCACCAACATCGAGGTAGGCTCGGCGATCCTGTACGGCTACATGCGTTCGGCCAACGGCGACATGAACGCCGCGCTCAAGAGTTACGGCGGATCGCAGGCGTACGCGAAGAAGGTAAGCTTGCGCGTCGAAGATTTCGCCGACGTCGCCGGGGCGCAGAACATCGCATCGCACGCAGGCGCGCAAACCAGCATGTGCGAAGCCGACCGTTGCCCGACGCCGGACAACTGGGCCGACGCTTTTACGATACCGGCCGGCAACGCCGCTGTGGCGCTGCCTGGCGCATCGCCTGCCATGCTGCACTGAGCGGCAGCTCCGTCGTATTCTCCTCGTTGTCATACTCCCGCGCCTGAAGGCGTGGAATTGAGCCGTCACGCTGTGTGAGGCGGCGCAGCGCTGCGCACTTTTTACGCACACCTTGGCAACCGCTCTACAATGCATTCCCATTCGAGCTCACGCAGCGCCTCTTCCGATCGATCATGTTCACCTCGTTTTCCAAAGCCACTGCCGCCACGCTTCTCGGCCTGCTGACACTTGCCGCTTGCAGCAGCGCCCCGCAACCGAAATTCCAGCAGGAATTATTCGAAACGGGCGCGAGCCCTTACGCCCGAAATTTCAATTCGAGCGTCACGGATACCTGTGAGGCTGCACGTCGCGCACTGCTGAGTCAGGGCTATCTGACGACGCTGACGCGTACCGATACCGTCGATGGAACGAAAAATTTCCAGCCGACCGGTGATACGCACGTCGTCGTCGAGTTCCATGTGGTGTGTACGCCGGGGGAAGAGGCGAGCGATACGAGCATCGTCTACGTCAATGCTGTGCAAAACGGCTTTGCGCTGAAGAAAAGCGATACGTCGGCGAGCGTCGGACTAAGCGTGCTGGGTTCGCTGTCGCTGCCGATCCGCTCGAACAGCGATGCGATGGTCAAGATTTCAAGCGAGACCATTCCGTCGGGCAAGTTTTACGATCGTTTCTTCGGCCTTGTCGATCACTATCTGCAAACGGTGGTGCGCACGCAGCCGGTCGTGAACAATCGCATCGAAACGCGCCTGTTGCCGTTGCCGGTCGAAGCGACAGTTCCAGCGCCGCTTCCCGACTTGCCTGATGCGATTGACAAAGCAGCTGCCGTGCAACCTGCAAGCGGACCGAGCATCGCGCCTTGATGCATATACCGATGCAACGGGTTTCGGCTGATCAAGCGCTGATCAGCCTTTGAACTCATCACGCTGCGCTACTTATCCTATGTCTTTTACTTCATACGTATACATATGTAGTAATAGTTAACAAGGGTTAACCCCGTCTGTGGATAACTATCAAATCCCCCGTCACATCAACGTCATGCGAAACCCATAACCCTGCGGAACACGACGGTAGAAAAACTACAAAGCTGGGATAACTTTGACAGGGCTTGCCCGGCGGCGCGTCTTATCAAGATTTCGCACACAGGCTGTCCGATGCGCTTTCCCGAAGTTATTCATAGGCAATTGTGGATAACTTGCCGATCCGGGCCTCGGCTGCCGGGTGGCGCCCCGGTTTTTTCGTCAACGTCATACGCTCGCCAGCGTACAGACCGCGCTTCCCCGCGCGCGCACATTGAAGCTGGAAGGTACAAAGATTGCGTCTATGTTTTTGCAAGCGCAACTGTTGCTATTTAGTCAAAATCATTTCAGCAACGCCCTATCCAGGCATAGAGTTAAAGTGTTTTCTGAGGTTATTGGTGCAGTGCGGGGGTGTGCAATGAAACGCAGAACAGCACGACAATTAGTCCGTCTTCTCTCGGACATCAGGCATGCCAGCCACTGCACGACGTTGCGGGCGGCGGCCACTAATCGGGCCATATCTCTCGCATCCACCGAGCATGATGAGGAAGGCGCCGAAAACGACGAAAGCAACGACGCCACGCGTGAGGCCAGCCAGGACAAGCCGGCCCGGAGCGGATCATGAGAGCCGCAAGCGAACAGTCGCTACGTTTTCTGGTCGAGAAATGGCTGGCGCCGGGGCCTTTGGTGCCGGTTCACGTGACCGAATTCAGCCGCACCCGTCTGGGCGGCAGGCGTTATGTGCGGGTCGAGACTTCTCAGGAAGGTGGATCGCGCGGTCTCTTTTTCTTTCGACACGACGACGGCTGCTGGTGTGTGTTTCCGCCCACTGCTGATACACCCAAACTCTTCGCGCTGCCGCGTGCTGCCTAGCGGCCGAGGCGGTCACTCGCGCGACTGGCCAAGCCCTCACGCCTCGTGAGGCAAGCGATCACGCTCACTTCCGCGTCGCGGCGCGGGCATCACCTGACACACGATCAAACCCGCGAGCATCAGCGCGCATCCGAATAGCGCGCGCGTCGTCAGCGTTTCGCCGAGCACGAGCCACCCCGCGAGCGCGGCGAACACACCCTCCATACTGAAGATCACCGCAGCATGCGCCGGCGCCGCGTACTTTTGCGCCACCACTTGAATCGTATAGGCGACGCCCACCGACAGCGCACCGCCGTACAGAATCGTCGGCGCGGCGCGCTCGATCACAGCGAGACTGACCGGCTCGATCACGAGACCGATGGCCAGACACACGAGCCCGCAAGTCACGAACTGCACGAGCGCCAGCATGAGTGTGTCGTGTCGCAGCGCGAAGCGGCCGACCAGCATCATCTGCACGGAAATCACCAGCGCGCCGGCCAGCTGATACCAGTCGCCGTACAGAATCGAGAAGTGCTCGTTGACGCTCAGAAAGTACATGCCGATCGCCGCCAGCGTCGCACCGAGCCACGTGCCGAATCCCGTCCGATGACGAAACAGCACGCCCAGCAGCGGCACGAGCACCACATACAACGAACTGATGAAGCCGGCGTTGGCGACCTTCGTATATTGCAGGCCGATCTGCTGAAACGAAATCGACGCCGAGAGCACGACGCCAAGCAGCACGCCGGCACCGAGCAGTTCGCGTGCGCCGCCGGGTTCGCGCTTCGTTAGTTCTGCCAGTGCGGAGCGCCGCACGCAGACGATCATCGTCAGCACGACCAGCGCGCCGAGCAGGAAGCGCAGTCCGGTAAACAGGAACGGTCCGATCGCATCGAGGCTCAAGCGTTGTGCGACGAATGCGGAGCCCCAGATCATCGCCGCGATCAGCATCAGCAGATTCGCGCGAAGGTGTTGGCGTGTGTCAGGTTTCAAAGGCGGTTTTTCGAGTTCGGTTGTTCTAACAAGGCGTCGTATCAGGCACAGATTCTATCCGCGCGCATGCGTGCGGGATACGCAGCGGACATTCGCGAACACTTGAACACAATTGTGCACACATTTCCCCAACTTCAGGACAGACGCGCCGAAGCAGCATCCCTAGACTGCGGCTTCCGTCCCAAAAAAAGTCCTGACCGTGCGCAAACGCTTCGCTTGTCTGTGTGTTCCGCTGTTTGCCCTGACCTGCTCGTCGACGGTCTACGCCGAGAATTTCTACATGTTTTCGCTCGCTGGCGGCGTGGCGCCGCGCTATCAGGGCAGCCGCGACTACCGTCCGTTCATCGCGCCGCTCATTGCCGCCGAGTTTAGCAACGGCATCTTTCTGAGCCCGATGGACGGCCTCGGCTACAAGCGCACCTTTGCTAACGGCATGTTCGCCTCGGCAGCGCTGAGCTACGACTTCGGTCGCACCGATCGCAATCGCGCCGATTTGCCCGGCTCCGACTACCTGAAGGGCATGGGCCGGATTCCCGGTTCGGTGATGCTGTCCGTGCAGGTCGGGGCGCATCTGTTCGGTCCGTCGACCATCAGCATCACGTTGGACCAGCCGGTGACGAACACGAGTCACGGGACGAGCGGGCACGTCGATCTGACCGTGCCGGTGCTGCAAAGCGTCGACAACGAAATCAGCATCAAAGGCAGCGTGCATGCCGGCAGCGGCCGCTACACGCAGACCTTCTTTGGAGTCACCGATGCGCAAGCGGCCGCGAGCCGTTTTCAGCCGTATGCGGTGAAAGGCGGATTCGACAGCGCGAAGGTGTCGGCTGCGTGGACGTACATGTTTTCGCCGCGCTGGTCGGTGCATACCGAAGGCGGCGTGACGCGGCTGTTGGGTGCGTCGGCGAACAGCCCGATCGTGCAGTCGAAGAACAACTACTTCGCGATCTCGGCGCTGACGTATCGGTATTGATGCGCTGGCTGATGCGCCTGTTGTTGATTGGTTGTCCGGATCGACGCTTTGACGATCTCACGTTCCCGCAAGGAGCTCGCGATGTTTGCATGGCAAACCCCTTTGTCCAACGCCTGGCAGGACAGCCTGGTATCGTCGGCGCGCGCGCAGGCGATGGGCGTCGACAGTGTGCTGCTGACCGGTGCGACCGGCTTTATCGGCGGTAATTTGCTGGTGACCCTGATCAACGCCGGCCTGATCGAGCGCATGGTGTGTCTGGTGCGCGGCGTCAGCGTGGCCGACGCGCTCGCGCGGCTGCGCGCTTCGGCGGTGCGTTGCGGGCTGCCGCATGCTCGCGCTCAGCGAATCACTGATAAGAACGTGATGGTCGGCGAACTCGGCAGCGCGTTTTCGGAAATCGATCTGGCGCGGCTCGGCAAGGCATCGCACGTGATCAACTGTGCGGGGCTCGCGTCGTTCTCGACGCATCCGCAAGTACTCGATACAAATGTGCACGATACCTTGCGCTTTGCGTCGCGTTTTGTCGGCAGCAAAACGCTGCGGCGCTTTCTGCACGTGAGCACGGCGATGGCGTGCGGCACGCAATGCGGTGCGAACGTGCAGGAATCTCCATTCGGCTATGGCGAGACGCGCCATCTCGTGCCGTACACGCAAAGCAAACGCGAAGTCGAACGTCTGTTGCGCAGCATGTATCCACGTTTGCCGTTGGTGGTGGTGCGGCCGTCGAGCGTGGTCGGCCACACGGTGCTCGGCACGTTGCCGTCGGCGAGCCTGTTCTGGGTGTTTCGCGTGGTGCACGGCGCGCGACGCTTCACGGCGCGGGCGATGAACCGCATCGACGTCGTGTCCGCCGACGACTGCGCGCGTGCACTCGCGCTGTTGGCGATGAAGCCGTCGCTGGCTTTCGATACGTATCACGTGTCGGCGGGCTCGGAGGCGCCAACCATCGGTCAGATCATCAGCGCCATGGACGAAGCCACCGGCACCTCGGGTAGCCGCTATTCGATGTGCCGCGTGCGCGACTTCGGCAAGATCGCACGCGAAGTGGTGGGGCGCGACCGTTGCGGTAGCGGCCGCCTGATCGAGCACGCGCTGCGTTTGTACGCCGGTTTTGCGGAGCTGGACTACGCGTTCGACAACCGCCGTCTGCGCGACGAGATCGGTTTCGAGCCGCTGCCCTTCACGGACTACGTAAGCGAATGCGTGCGGACCTCGCGCGGAGTGGGGATCGCCGAGCAGATGCGCTGGGACTTCAAATGAGCTTTCAGCCGGCCGCACGGCGAGCGAGTCGCGCGATAATCGCGCAACGGCCAACCGACTCAAAACATCACTGATCCGCCGGGCAGGCCGACTTTCAGGCAGACGCAATGGACGAGAAAGACTGGATCGCCGGCGCCGCGAAGGCGCTGGCGATCATCGAAGCATTCGACGAAGAGCATGCGCGCATGACGCCGACCATGGTGGCCGCCCGCGCCGGGCTCTCGCGCACGGCGGCGCGCCGCTATCTGCTGACGCTGCGCGAACTCGGCTACGTGGATACCGACGGTAAGCTGTTCTGGCTCGCGCCGCGCGTATTGCGGCTCGGTCAGTCGTATCTGGATTCAGCGCGTTTGCCGCGCACAGTGCAGCCGTTTCTTCAGCGCATCACCGCGACAGTGCAGGAAACCGCGCTGGTCGCGATTCTCGACGAACACGACGTGGTCTACGTTGCGCGCAACGGCGTCAATCGCGCGATGGCGGTCGGCTTCGTGCTCGGCTCGCGGGCGAGTGCGCCGCTGTCCTCGGCGGGTTTGATCCTGCTGGCCTTCCAGCCGCCGGAAAGTATCGAACAATGGTTGGCGTCCTATCCGATCAAGGTATTCACGCCCCATACGTATTCGACCACGGAGCGCTTGCGCGAAGTGCTGGGTGAAATCCGCCGCGATGGTTATGTCGTCACCGATCAACAACTGGAGTTGGGCATGCGCGGCGTTGCGGTGCCGTTGCGTGACCGGCATGGCTCGGTCGTGGCGGCGATCAGCGTGAGCATGCCGATGGGCCAGGAGTCGGCGAATGCGGCGCTGCATCGGGTGCTGCCGACCCTTCAGGAAACCGCCAGTTTGCTGCGGAATCTGGTCTAGAAGGAGACCTAGGTAATCTCCCTAATGCGGCATGCTTAATGAGTGAAAGCTTACCGAAAGCAAGCTGTCTCGCGGAAAATACATATCGAGTTTTGCGCATGACAAACCGCCTACGCTGCGTAATACTCTCCCGCGGGGAGCGGTAAGGCACCTTAAGCCTTGTCAGCTTCACCGTTCTGCTATTTCATTCACATTGACTCAGTCGTCCAGGTTTGGGGAACAACACATGAAAAAATTCATCGTCTCGCTCGCAGCCGCATCGATCGCGCTGGTCTCCGTTCAAGCTTTCGCACAGGCATCGGACGCAGCAGCGCCGGCCGCTGCAGCTAGCGCGCCGAAGAAGCACCACATCAAGAAGCTGAAGACGCACGGCAAGCGCGCTCCGGTTTCGGCAGCAGCTTCGGCAGCCGGCACGAACGACAAGGGCGCGGCAAACTAAGCTCACGCTTGGTTTCACCGGGCGAACCCTGCCGGTTCTCCTGTGCGCGCCGCTTGTCGGCGAGTACAGCGCAGTTCCGGTTAAATGTCGCCAGCAAAAAGGCCAGAGCTTCTGCTCTGGCCTTTTTGCATTGGACGGCGGTTTCGTGCGGTGTTTAGCCCGCGAGGCCGCGCTTGATGACCTCGTTCAGCAGCCCGCTCATGCCTTCCGGATGCGTGGCGGCCCGTTCTTTCAGTTCTGTGACCAGATCGCCATTCAGCTTGCAGGCGAACGCGACGAGGCCTTGCGCCTGATCGAGCTTGCGCTGTTCGCGACGGTCGAGCTTCGGTTCGGCGGCAGCGGCTTTGCCGAAGCGGTCGGCCGTCGACAGTTTCATTGCGTTGTTCAGCTTGAGTGCCTTGTTCTTTTCAAGGTCGGTCTTTTTCATCGCCATACGGAAGGCCTCTGCCAGATAAGTAAACCCGCATTGTACGCATCGCGCCGCGCGCCGAGCGAGCGGCGCCGAATCCGCACCCGAGCGGCGTTGGCGCGGTGCTCAGTCGTTGTAGCGTCTGATCTCATTGAGCTGCGCTCAGATCGGGCGGTTCCGGCGCGCCGGCCACGCTGTCCATCAGCGCCCGCATGCGTTGCCAGTGCGTGCCTTCCCAGAACACGCGCCGGCACACATCGCAGGTGACGAACTGGTTATGCCGTTCCAGCACGCCATCTGGCGCCCGATCGCCGACTTCATCTTTGGCGATACGCCGCAATGGCGCATTGCACATCAGACACAAACGGAACGGCTGCGCGCTGCCGGCCAGATCGAGCCGTTCAAACACTTCGCGCAACTGTTCACGCGGCCGCAGTGTGCGGACGTAGCAGCCATGCGTGATGGTGCGGCGTTTTAATAGCTCCCGATCGCGCGTCAGGACGATGCGCTGTTGTGCTGCGGCAAGCGCTTCGATATCGGCGTCGGGATAGTGGTTGTCGTACAGCGTGTCGAAGCCCGCGAGCCGCAGCAGCGGGGCGAGACCGCCAAGATGGGCATCAGCAATGAAGCGCACCACGCGCAGCGGATATTCGCGCACGCGCAATAGCGGCTGGATGTCGAGCGCTTCAAACTTTGGATAAACGGCGATGCGATCGCCGTCGGCGAGCGGATGATTGAAACCGACCGACTCACCGTTCACCAGAATCAGTTCGACCTCGGTATGCGGCACGCCGAGCACTTCGATCATATGTTTCGCGGTCGCACCGCGCGCGCAGGCGCAACTGAACGTGCGCCGGCGCAGGGGCCGGGCGAGAAAATCGTTCAGCTCCTCATAGAAGCGGAATGTCGCGGTGACCATCGCATCAGTATCGCACCGTGTTTAATTGCGCGCTGTCCTGCACGTGTCGCATGGGTGTGCTTTACTTCCAGTTCTTTAGAAGACGGAGCGACAGATGGACATCGGTTTTATCGGTCTCGGCGAGATGGGCGCCGCGATGGTTGCAAACATTTTGAAAGCCGGGCATCAGGTGCGCGTGTGGAACCGCTCGCCAGAACGCGCGCAACCGCTCGCCGACGCAGGTGCGCGGATCGTCGCGACGCCGGCTGAAGCGTTTGCGGGCGACGCCGTGTTCTCGATGCTCGCCGACGATGCCGCGCTGCGCGAAGTCATCACCGCGTCGCTGCTGGAACACGCCCCGCGTGGCCTGATCCACGTGAACATGGCGACGATCTCGGTGGCGCTGGCCGAGGAGCTGGCGACGGCGCATGCGTCGCGCGGCATCCATTACGTTGCCGCACCGGTGATGGGGCGCCCCGATGTCGCGGCTGCGGGCAAGCTGACGATCGTGGCGGGCGGCCCGGCCGAGTCGATCGACCGCGTGCAGCCGATTTTCGACGCCATCGGCCAGAAAACCTGGCGCATCGGTTCGCTGCCGCAACAGGCGAACGTGATGAAACTCGCGGCTAACTTCATGCTGGGCGCGGCTGTCGAGACGCTCGGCGAGGCAGCCACGCTCGTGACCGGCCACGGCCTGGCGATGCAGGATTTCCTCGATGTCATCACGAGCGGCCTGTTCCCGGGACCGGTCTATTCGGGCTACGGCAAGTTGATCGCGGAGCAGCGCTACGAGCCGGCCCTGTTCAAGGCGCGCCTTGGATTGAAGGACCTGCGCCTTGCGCTGGCAGCCGCGGACGCGGTCAACACGCCGCTGCCGATTGCGAGTGTCGTACGTGACAGCCTGATCGAAGCAGTAGCGCATGGCGACGGCGAGAAGGACTTCGCGGTGCTGGGCCAGGTGGCGGCACGGCGGGCAGGGCGCTGAGCGGGGTGCGTGGGGCGGGCGTGCGCTTGACGGCGCACGCCGGCTTTCATAGCGGAACCGGAGCCCGGGTTCGGCCACTCGGCGGCTGGGCCGGGCGCGCGCCGCCGCGGATTCGCACGGGCGGGCATAATAGCCGTCCGATTCCTATTCGCCATGATCCCAATGAGTCTGCATACTTGGTGGCTGTTCGCCGCTACTGTTTTCGTCGTTTCTGCGATCCCCGGTCCGAACATGCTGCTCGTGATGACGCACGGCGCCCAGCACGGGCTGCGCCGTTCCAGCGCGACCATGGCCGGCTGCCTGTCGGCGCTGGTGCTGATGCTGGCGGTGTCGGCGGCGGGCCTCGGCGTCTTTCTCGCGGCGTGGCCGACGATGTTCAACGCACTGCGGATGATCGGCGCGGCCTACCTCGTCTATCTGGGCATCAAGGCGTGGCGGGCGCCGGCTGATGAAGGCGCTGCCGGCGCGGTCGACGAACTTTCCGCCAAACCGGCGCGCTCGCGCCTCACGTTGTTTCGCAACGGCTTCCTGGTGGCGAGCAGCAACCCGAAAGCCATCCTGTTCGCCGCCGCGTTGCTGCCGCAATTCATCGACGCCGCGCAGCCCAAGCTGCCGCAGTTCGGTGTGCTCGTCGCGACTTTCGCGGTCATCGAGGTGAGCTGGTACCTGGTGTACGCCGGTTTCGGCACGCGAATCGGCGCCCGACTGAAGAGCCGTAGCGTCGCGAGGATGTTCAATCGTCTGACGGGTGGCGTGTTTGTCGGCTTCGGCGCGATGATGGCGCTGGTGCGTCACTAGGCGAGCGGCCGCGACAGGTGCGCGGCACCCAACGCCGCTCGCTCTCAAAGCGTTGTAAGAATTGTTGCACTCGTACAACGCCGAGGGTCAACCCTAATTTGTATGTTGCGACGCACCAAACCATTTGCTATAGTTTGTCTTGTCTCCTCCATGTCTCCTCTGATATGGATTCAGCCCGCCGGCTTAGGCGGGCTTTTTTTTGCCCTGAATTTCCCGCGTCCCCCAGAAAAGACAAAGCCGGCTGACCCCTCCGCGGGGCCGCCGGCTTTGTCGCATCCGCGTCGAACTCAGAACTTGTAGGAGACGGCCAGGAACGAAATGATCGGATCGGCTTTCAGCTCTGCCTTCGAGACACCCAATTCCGTGCCGTCCGCCGCCTTGATGATGACCGACGAGGTGGTCTTCAGCGGAATGTACGTGACCGATGCGACGAGACCCCAGTGGTCGGTGATGTTGTACGAGAGGCCCGCATTAAACACCGGCTGCCAGGACGAAGATGCCTTCGCCGACACCTGCGTCTGTCCGGGCTTGCCCGCGCCGGCTGCCAGCACCGAGCCGAGATTGTTCTGCGTCGCGGTCACGAAGTTCGGGCTCAACTGAACGTCGGAGAACCAGTTATACGACACGCCGATACCCACGAACGGCCTGAAATGGGCCGTCGGCGCATTGAAGTAATACTGGAACAGCAGCGCCGGGCTCCACTGGCGCACGCTCTTCACGATCGGATTGGCCTGCGGATCGCCCAGATCCTGCTGACCGAGTGCGCCTGCAGGCCCCGGCGGCTTGACGGTGCCGTGCCCGTAGAGCTTGAAAACCGGCGGTACGCCAGCCACTGTCGAGACGGCGATGTGATCGGTGAGGTAGTGGCTGAATACGAGGCCGACGGTGTTGGCACTACTGGTCGACAATCCTGTGCCGGCAGAGGTGAACGAGCTCGGCAGACGCAGCGGCGTATTGATCGGCGTCGGCGCGACGTTGGTGGTCAGCGGCGTGCTCGAATCCTGCGGCATGACGTGGAACCAGCCGAGCACGGCGACGTTGTCGCCCGCGTGTTGCGCGTGCGCACTGGCCGACAGGCAGATGGCCAGTAGCGCGAAATAGATTTTTTTCATGTTGTTCCTCCTGAGGCGCGCGTTGCGTTCGGCGCGCGCGGCGAGCGACGGCGGCCTGGCGGCCCAACCGGTGCGCTGGATACTGGGTGGACGCCGGCTGCCGCGCTATTGCTGTGCGCAGCAGCCGGGACGCGAACGCCTCGCTGCGTGCCGGCGGCGCGTGCTGCGTCCATTACTGGACGAAGGCGCCGATCGTGAAGTACGGCGAGGCCGCGTTGGTCAGATCGAGGTAGCCGAACACGCCACCCGTGAAGATCATCTTTCCGGTCGGCGTGGTGCCTGTCGAGGCGCCCACTTGCGTCGTCGTGACAACACCCGGCACGGTCTGCGTGAAGGCCAGATTCAGCGCCGTCGCAAGCGATGCTTGCGATGCGTTGAACGGATCGAGCAGCGTGGCCTCGGTGCCTTCGAGCGCCGTGGTGCGATAGTCGAACTGGCTATCCACACCGATGTACTCACCGTTTTGCGAGTTCACCGCGATCGAGGTTTGCGGCGCCAGAATCGAGATGCCCGATTCGTCGTCCGCGTACGGACCGAGTTCGCCATTCACCGGCGTCGTCACCGACGAGTTCGCTGCGCCGGTTCGCACCAGGATCGGCACCACCTGATTGCGCAGCTTGCCGACGATCATGTAGCCGCGCGCCTTCGGCGTGGTGGCGAGCGTCGGTTTGGCCTGGCCCACGAACTTGTCGGTTTCGAATGCGCCGCTGCCGTCGGAGGACTGCACGAAGTTCGTACCCGGCTGCTGGCACGAGCCCGCGTTGACACCGGAGTTGTCGCACTCGGTCCACGTGCCGTCCGCATTGATCGTGATCTTCGTATCGACCGCGACAGGCGCGAAGTTCTGTGACGGAACCTGGTGATAGCCGAGCTGGTTGTAGGTGCCGACCACGTTCGCAAGGTTCGTTTCAATCGACGAGAAACCGATGAACGGGTAGTACGGGAACTTGGTGTCGGGTACTGCGCCTACGCCGAGAATCCCGCCGAACGAAATTTCCGCACCCGGAATCGTGCCGCCCGCCACGCCTTCGCCAACGAAAATACGCGCCGGACGATTCGGATCGAGACTGGCGCCGTTCAGGCGGAAGGCGCACTGGTTGAGCTTCTGCGTCGGCAGCAGAGTTTCCTGGGTCAGCGTGCCGCTGGCGGTCTGGCCGGCGCGCGTCGGTGCGACGGTGCCGGTGGTCGCCGGAATCGGCGATTCGATGTAGCTGATCTGCCAGGTCATCTTGGTCGTGTCCATCTGCAGCTTGACCAGTTCGCCGTCACCGCCGCCGCCCGTGAACACCGTGCCGTAATCGAGCGAAGCAGGACACAGGCGAACTTCCGTCACCGGTCCGTCTCCGTTACCGCCACCACCACCACTGCACGCCCCCAGCAACGGTGCTGCAAGAGCGAGCACCGAAAGGATTCTCCATTTCATACCGCCTCCAGAATTTTCTCGTTGTGTGTGGCCGGCTCCCAGTCCAGCCACCTATTGCTCTATTTATGCATCGTGTTGCGAACTACCGGTCCTTCGTTCGTTACTTGCTGATCTGCGCTCCGATGCCGAAGTAGGGGGCGCTGGAAGCAGTGCTGCTGAGTTGCGAGGTCGGCGCTACGCCGCCGTTCACCGTGCCCTGAATCTCGATCGCGTACAGTCCGCCGGAGGCGATCGCGAAGCCGGTTTGTCCGTTTGCCTGCTGGACGCCAACCAGTCCCGGGCTCGGCAAACCGTAGCCCAGCCCGAAGCCGTCTTCTGCTGCGGAAGTCGACGGATTGATGAAGGTGCCCACGCCACCCTGAATCAACGTCGCGGTGGACTTGAAGTTCGAGTCCGCGCCGACGTAGCCGCCATTGAAGCCGCCGGATGCGAGCGGCGTGGCCGCGGCGAGCATGGCGATGCCGGATTCGTCGTCGACCTTGGCATCGAGGTGCAGTGGCGCGGTGCCGAGATTCACGAGACCCGTGCGGACAACCAACGGTACCGTTGCGCCGTTGATCTGACCGAGGATCATGTGCGCCGGAGCCACGGAACCGCTAGTCCCGGTAGGCAGCGTCAGTTGAGTCCCGATCTGCGGCGTGTTCTGACTGTCGAAGTAGCCGCTGCTGTTGAGCGTCCAGGCGGTGCCGGTCGTCAGGCAGCCACTTGCACTCGGATGAAACGCCGCGTTGGCCGCATTGGAGCCGGTGCAATTGCCGCTTGCGTCGAAAGTCTCAACCGTATTGGTGGCCGTTGCCGCGTAAGAGCCCGACGGCACGAGATGGTAGAGCAGGCCGTTGTAGGTGCCGGGCAACTTCGTGATGTCCGTTGTCGTGGCGGCAAACCCGAGGAACGGATAGAAATCGAAATGCCGAGCGGGAACGGCGCCGATGTTCTCGAGGCCGGGCAACGGGGCAATAGTCAGGCCGTCGTACTCGACGTCCGCGCCCGGGATTCCGCCGCCGGCCACGCCCAGGCCGACGAGGATCATCGGCGGATTCGGGTTGTTGGTGAAATCGGGTGTTGTGTAGGGCTGACCGTCGCCAACGCCAGTGCCTGTGCCTGCGCCGAGGATGAACGCGCAGCGCGTCTGTTCGGCGGTCGGCAGTGCACCGGTCGGCGGGTGGATCACGGCGCCCTTGATCTGCGTACCCGCGCGCGTCGGTGTGACCTGACCCGTGCGCAACGGAATCGGCGACTCGAGCCACTTCAGCGTGTACGTCATCGCCGTCGCATCGATATTCACCTGCACCACTTCGCCGCTACCCGCGCCACCCAGGAACGTGGTCTTCACGATGTCAGCAGTGGCCGGACATAACGCCGTCGTACCAGCGTTCGAAGTCGGCGGACCTTGCACGCCGCAGCTCGAGCCCGAGCATTGCGGTGCGTTGATCGGACCGGGGTTGTCCGCCTTGCCACCGCCGCAGGCGATAAGAAGTGGGGCCGTGGCAATGGCCATCGCCAGGCCTCGAGTAATGGCGTGCGACATACTGCTGTCTCCCTTCCTGTAATTGTGCGAACTAATTTCGCTGCGCGATTAATGCCTGTCAATTGAATGAGCCGTCTAAAAAGACCGATTCAAACAGCGAAATGTTTGCCGGGTACATGCCATGTGGGACTTGGCAGCCCTTTTAAACAAAAAAGGTTTTTTGGGTTCAGCGGCGACATCGTTGCTTCGCGGCACACCCTTGCCAGGCAAGCGTTGCAGCAAAATGGCTCTATGATCTTCGAACGACCGTTCGCCAAAAAATCCGGAGTTTCCCTATGCGGCAAACTATGCTGTGCGGGTCAATTTCGGGAATGAATTACCGGCGGTTGGTAAACATTCCGATTTTTCTTTTTAAAGTAATGCGGGCTACTACTGATTAACTTTAAAGAGGGATTCTGAAGGCAGGTTTTTAAAACAAAAAAGCCGGTCTGTTAAGACCGGCTTTTTTGTGGGTTGACGGCGAATTGCCGTCGGTGTCTCAAACCTGTTTAGCGTTTCAAGCCTGCTTCTTCGTCGGCGCCGATCGCGAGGTTCATGCACTGGATTGCCGCACCCGATGCGCCCTTGCCCAGGTTATCGAGGCGTGCGACCGTCACAAAGCGCTCTTCATTGCCGAACACGAACAGGTCGACACGGTTGGTGTCGTTGTTCGCCTGTACGTCGAAGAAGCCGCTGTCGAGGTTTGCTTCCGCGTCGAACGGCGCGACGTTCACGAATGCCTCGCCCGCGTAGTACTCGGCGAACAGCGCCTGTACGTCTTGCGGCGTGGCCTTCTTGGCCAATTGGCTCGGCGAGAAGAAAGTGGTGACCGCGAGACCCTTGTAGAAGTCGCCGACGATCGGCGTGAACACCGGCGCCGACTTCAGGCCCGTATGTGCCGCCATTTCCGGCAGATGCTTGTGCGTAAGGCCGAGCGCGTAGGGGCGCGGGCTCTTCAGCTTGTCGTTACCGCCGGCTTCGTAGTCGGCGATCATCTTCTTGCCGCCGCCGCTGTAACCGGTGATCGAGTAAGCGTGCGCAGCGAATTCCGGCGCCACGACGCCTGCTTCGACGAGCGGACGCATGGCCAGCACGAAGGCCGATGCATGGCAGCCCGGCACGGCGATGCGTTTCGCGGTGCGCAGACGCTCGCGTTGCGCGTGGGCCAGTTCGGGCAGGCCGTAGGCCCAGTCCGCCGATGTGCGGAAGGCCGTGCTCGCATCGATCAGCACGGTGTGGTCGTTGTCGACGAGGGACGCCGACTCGCGTGAGGCGACATCCGGCAGGCACAGGAACGTGACGTCCGATGCGTTGATGAGACGACGGCGCTCTTCGAGATCCTTGCGCTTCGCTTCTTCGATACGCAGGATCTCTACGTCGGCGCGTTGCGACAGGTATTCGAAAATCTTCAGGCCGGTCGTGCCTTCCTGTCCGTCGACAAAAACTTTCGTGCTCATCTCAATCTCACTGGCTTGCTGGAAACGGGGCGCGACACCGCGCCGGAACGCTATTTTAAGACCTGATAGCGGTGGGTGCGCGAAACGGGGGCGAAAAAACGACGATGCGCGCCGAAAATGACATCGGCGTGACCGGTTACGCGACAGATGCAAGCCGATGCTGGTGGATTCGGGGCAGATTGACGGCGCTTGTCAGGCTGCGCGCAGCACGCGTTCTGACGAGCGCCGCGGCCAACTCGAGGGCGTGCGACCTAACCGCGGCTTCCCGGCGCAAGCCTTCGAACGCTGCCTTATCGAACTCCAGCGTTCCACCGCGCCGTCACGTCGGCAACGCGCTTACCGAACATCCGCGCAGTTTCCAGATCGCCGGGAGGCGGCGCTTCTTCCGGCGACGCATCCGCAGGGGATTGCGCCAGCAGGCCGGTAAAGCCGCCCACATAGTTCAGGTCGTTGCGGGTCGCCGCCTTGGTGTTCGATGGCATCATGCCGGTGCCCACCCAGATCATGCTGTGCTGCATTGCCAGCGTGACGAAGTACTGGATCGTCGAAAACTTGTCGCCGTTCATGGTCGCCGAGTTGGTGAAGCCGGCAGCGATCTTGTCCTTCCACGTCTGGCCGAACCAGGGTTTCGAGCTCGCGTCGGCGAATTTCTTGAAGTCAGCGGACGGGCCGCCCATGTAGGTCGGTGCGCCGAAGATGATGGCGTCGGCGGCCGCCAGTTCTGTCCAGCCCGCGTCGTCGATCTCGCCGACCGGCATGAGTTTCGCGTCCGCGCCGGCTTCGAGCGTGCCGGCCAGCACGGCTTCGGCGACTTTCTTCGTGTGGCCGTAGCCGCTGTGATAAACGATGACGATTTTCGACATAACACTCTCCGGCAAGGTGAAAAAGCAGAGGTAGGTACCGCAACTGTGCGCGCATGCAGCGACGCGACATCGACAAGCATCGCCTGCGTCGCCCTGTTGCACATTAGCGTGCCCGGATGACAGAAATTCCGCAGCGGCGGCAATGTGATACAAGCCGAGCGCCCATCGGCGTGTCGACCCAAGGCGCGACTTGCCCGAGCTTGGCACTCGGCGCCGTGTGAGCCGCGTTTCGGCGCGCAGGCGATGCAGTTCAAGTCAGATGTAGACGTCTGCAGCTACCGTCCGTAACTCACCACCATTCGCGCGCTGCCGAGCGTGGCGGTGCCGATTTCGTGATCGAACATGAGCGCCGGGCGCCCTTGAGCGAGGCGCAGGTCCGCGCTGCTCAGCGCATAAACGGTGACGACATAGCGATGAGGTTTTCCGGGTGGCGGGCAGGGGCCGCCGTAGCCGTCGATATCGAAATCGTTGCGTGCTTCGACCGCGCCGAGTTTCTTCAGGAAGCCCGACGAACTGGCGTTTTCCGGCAAGCTGTCGACGGTAGCCGGAATCGCCGCCACGGCCCAGTGCCACCAGCCTCGGCCAGGCGCGTCCGGGTCGAATACCGTGACCGCAAAGCTGCGCGTTCCAGCCGGCGCATCGTGCCACGTCAATTGCGGCGAGCGATTGCCGCCTTTGCAGTCGTCCTGATCGAAAACCTGAGCCGCGTCCACGGTACCGCCCGCGCGGAAGCTTGCGCTGGTCAGCGTGAACACACCCTCGGCAGATGCGTCAGGACAATGCGCCGCGAATAGCGCGAGACTCAGCATCGCGCAGGTGAGGAACGGCATACGGCGGAATGGCGAAGCAAGCGAAACAACCAGGCAACGCGAGCGCATGTGCCGGTTCTCCTGTCAGGGCGCGAGGGTTGTCCTCGCGAGGATTATTGTCCCTATTTTGTGCCCCAGGGTCGAATCAAGTCTAACATTCGCTTTGCGACGGATCATTGTTGCTGGCGACGGGCTTGGCGGACGCGAAATCGGCTATAGTCCGAGGAAATATTCGCGCGAATATAGGCGCGTGCCCGATCGGTTCAAGTACCAAGAATAGAAAGGCATGTCAGAAGTTTTGGAGAGTGGTTTATCTGTCGAGGGGAGGGCAATGCAAGATCCAGTCAGGGTCGTGGTCGCCGACGACCATCCGGTGATTCTGTTCGGCGCCGAACAAGCTTTGCTCAAGTTTCCAGGCCTGCAGGTCGTCGCGCGCGCGCGACAGTCAACCGAACTGGTGAAGGTGCTGCAAACCGTTGCGTGCGATGTGCTTGTCACGGATCTGGCCATGCCAGGCGGCCAGTACGGTGACGGTTTGCCGTTGATCGGTTATCTGCGCCGCAATTTTCCCGACCTTCCCATCGTTGTGCTGACGATGCTGGAAAACGCCGCGTTGCTCAAACGCTTGAGCGAGCTCGGCGTGACGTCGGTCGTCAACAAATCGGACGACCTAAGCCACATTGGGCTCGCGGTGCAGCACGTCAGCCGCAACCTGGAATACATGAGCCCGTCGGTCAAGGCGTCGCTCGATACGCTGCGCATGAATGCCGGCGGCAAGAACGAAGATGTGATGCTGTCGCGGCGCGAACTCGAGGTGGTGCGCCTGTTCGTGTCCGGCATGACGATCAAGGAGATTGCGGAGCAGCTCAACCGCAGCATCAAGACGATCAGCACGCAGAAGAACACGGCGATGCGCAAGCTCGGCATCGATCGCGATTCGGAGTTGTTCCAGTACGCGCAGAGCAACGGCTTGCTGAATCTCTCGTCGCATTCGGTCGGCGATACCGGGAGCACATCCTAGTCGCGCTCAACTCTTCGCCCGGTTGGGCGAGATCGATGCGAGATCAATGAAAAAGGCCGCCTGTCTCATCGTCAGGCGGCCTTTTCATTCCATCCGGGTCAAGCAGTTGCGCTTACTGCGGCGTTGCGTTGGCGCCGCCGTGTGCCGCGGACCATTCGGCCGGTGCGTGCAGGAATTTTTCTACTTCGTCGAGCGTCTTGCTGTCGAAGTAGTTGTTGGCCTTGGCGACCCGCAACACATCCCACCACGTGGCAAGCGCGTGCAGATCGACGTCGATGTCTTTCAGCACCGACACGCTTTCCTTGAAGATGTTGTAGTGGAACAGCACGAAGCAATGGTTCACCGTTGCGCCGGCAGTGCGCAGCGCGTTGATGAAGTTGATCTTGCTGCGGCTGTCCGTGGTCAGGTCTTCGACCAGCAGGACGCGTTGACCTTCGGTGAGCAGACCTTCGATCTGCGCATTGCGGCCGAAACCCTTTGGCTTCTTGCGCACGTATTGCATCGGCACCATCAGGCGGTCGGACAGCCATGCCGCGAACGGGATGCCGGCGGTTTCGCCACCGGCCACCGCGTCGATCTGCTCATAGCCGACGTCGCGCAGAATGGTGGCCTCGGCCATTTCCATCAGGCCGCGACGCACGCGCGGATACGAAATCAGCTTGCGGCAGTCGATATAAACCGGGCTCGCCCAGCCGGACGTGAAAATGTACGGTTTCTCCGCGTTGAAGTGCACTGCTTGCACTTCCAGCAGCATCTTGGCGGTCGTGTCGGAGATCGTCTGGCGATCGAAGCCTGTCATGGGCGGATCCTTGGGTGTGAGCGAGGAGAAGCGGGCGCGAAGCCCGGTGGCGCAGCAAGCTGGGTATACCGCGCCATGATGGGCGGCGCCTTGATAGGCAAATACGCAACTGGTCAGTGGAGTGCAGGCCAGTTTTTGCTGCGCGCGTAGCCCGACATTTTACCCGAAATGGGCCCTCCCGAGGAGGCCGTCGTGCGTGCCGGCAGCGAATGACGGTCATAACGGCCGCGCTGAACAGGGCGTGCGCGGTTCGTCGAGAGCCGTATTGCTGCTGCTTTCCGGGCTGTTTTTCGGCCCGCTTTTTGGCTTGCTTGTGAGCGGTCTGGCGCGCCTTTACACTCACGCGAATTTGCTGGGCGGTCTTGCCGGCTTGCCGCCTCCACGTCCTACGGAATGCTTTCAATGACTGTCGCTTCTTCTGCCACCGAGACCCGTGAACCTGCCCGGAGCGGCTATGCCGGCCGCGCGCTGATCGCGTCGGTGCTCGGTTACGCGATGGACGGCTTCGATCTGCTGATCCTCGGTTTCATGCTGCCGGTAATTGCCGCGGATCTGCATCTGAGTTCCGCGCAAGCCGGTTCGCTCGTCACCTGGACGCTGATCGGCGCGGTAGCCGGCGGCCTGATCTTCGGCGTCTTGAGCGACTATTTCGGCCGCGTGCGAATGTTGACGTGGACGATTCTGATCTTCGCCGTCTTCACCGGACTGTGCGCGCTGGCGCAGGGTTATACCGACCTTCTGGCGTATCGGACCATTGCAGGCATTGGCCTCGGCGGCGAGTTCGGTATCGGTATGACGCTGGTGGCCGAAGCGTGGCCGGCGTCGCAGCGGGCGCGCGTCTCCTCCTATGTCGGGCTGGGATGGCAACTCGGGGTGCTGGCGGCGGCGTTGCTGACGCCTTTGCTGCTTCCTGTAATCGGCTGGCGCGGCATGTTTGCGCTTGGATTGCTGCCTGCCGTGGTGTCGTTCGTCGTGCGGCGTCGCGTTGAGGAGCCGGCGCTGTTCACCGAGCGTGTCGCACGTGGAATGCGCAAGCTGCCGCTGAAATTGCTGGTGGCCGACGGACGCACTACGCGCGCCAGCGTCGGCGTCGCGATTCTCTGTTCAGTACAGAACTTCGGCTATTACGGGCTGATGATCTGGCTTCCGAGCTATCTGTCGAAGACGTTCGGTTATTCGCTGACCAAGTCCGGCGTGTGGACCGCCGTGACGGTGCTCGGCATGGCGTGCGGCATCTGGCTGTTCGGCATGGCGGCCGACCGTTTCGGCCGCAAGCCGACGTTCCTGTTCTACCAGGTGGGCGCGGTGGTGATGGTATTCGTCTATGCCCATCTGACCTCGCCGATGGCGCTGCTGATCGGCGGCGCGGCGATGGGCGTGTTCGTCAACGGGATGATCGGCGGCTATGGCGCACTGATCTCCGAGCTTTATCCGACCGATGCGCGCGCCACTGCGCAGAACGTGCTGTTCAACGTCGGCCGTGCGGTCGGCGGTTTTGGGCCGGTGGTCGTAGGCACACTGGCCGCACGCTATTCGTTCGGCGCCGCGCTCGCTTTGCTCGCGTCGATCTATCTGCTCGATATCTTCGCGACACTCATTCTGATCCCGGAACGACGCGGCGCCGAACTCGAATGACACGTGCGTGACTCACGCCTGACCCATGCTTGACCTCGGCATGCGGTACGTGCGGCCATCCGCTCAATGGCCGTCGGATGCGGCGCTGCAGCATTGCTGGCCGGTGTTTCGCCGATGGCGAGCCATGTTAACCACTCAGTGCATCGACGCATTCGGGGTGTACACTAACCGACCCGCGTAGCACTCCGCACCGTCTTGCCCTCCGCCGAGGTTCGACGCCGCGCCCAACCGGCGCATGCGAAAACCGCCGCAGTCGATTATCCATTCGATAGACGTACGCGACGCCAACGGTGCAGTGTGCCGGGCCCAATTACTTACGTCTCGCAGGCTAAAAAATGGACGAACAACTTAAGCAAAGCGCTCTCGCCTACCACCAGTTTCCGAAGCCCGGCAAGATTTCGGTTACGCCCACCAAGCCACTGTCGAACCAGCTCGACCTGTCGCTCGCGTACTCGCCGGGCGTCGCCGCGGCCTGTATGGCGATCTACGAAGACCCGCTCGACGCGCAGAAGTACACCTCGCGCGGCAACCTCGTCGGCGTGATCACGAACGGTACGGCCGTGCTCGGTCTAGGCAATATCGGCCCGCTCGCCGCGAAGCCGGTAATGGAAGGCAAGGGTTGTCTGTTCAAGAAGTTCGCCGGCATCGACGTGTTCGACATCGAACTCAACGAGTCCGACCCGGACAAGCTGGTCGAAGCGATCGCGATGCTCGAGCCCACGCTGGGCGGTATCAATCTCGAAGACATCAAGGCGCCTGAGTGCTTCTACATCGAAAAGAAGCTGCGTGAGCGCATGAAGATTCCGGTCTTCCACGACGATCAGCACGGCACCGCGATCATCGCTTCGGCGGCAATCCTGAATGGCCTGAAAGTGGTCGGCAAGAAGCTCGACGAAGTGAAGCTGGTGTGTTCGGGCGCGGGCGCAGCGGCAATCGCGTGTCTGGATCTGCTGGTGAATCTGGGCCTGTCGAAAAAGAACGTGCTGGTCACGGACTCGAAGGGCGTGATCTACGAAGGCCGCGGCAATCTGGATCCGTCGAAGGAACGTTACGCGGCGAACACCGAAGCGCGCACGCTGGCTGACGCGATTCGCGGCGCCGACGTGTTCCTCGGTTGCTCGAGCGCCGGTGTGCTGAAGCCGGAAATGGTCGTCGAAATGGGCACCCAGCCGCTGATTCTGGCGCTGGCGAATCCGGAGCCGGAAATCCGCCCGGAAGAAGCGAAGAAGGTGCGTCCGGACTGCATCATCGCAACGGGCCGTTCGGACTACCCGAACCAGGTCAACAACGTGCTGTGCTTCCCGTTCATCTTCCGCGGCGCGCTGGATGTCGGCGCAACTACGATCACGGAAGAAATGAAGCTCGCATGCGTGCGCGCGATTGCGGAGCTGGCGGAAGAAACCGACCAGGGCGATGAAGTCGCTAAGGCGTACGAGGGCCACTCGCTCGAATTCGGCCCGGAATACCTGATTCCGAAGCCGTTCGATCCGCGCCTGATCATCAAGATCGCGCCGGCTGTCGCGCAAGCCGCGATGGATTCGGGCGTCGCAACCCGTCCGATCAAGGACATGGACGCTTATCGCGAAGAACTCGGCACCACCGTGTACCGCACCGGCATGGTGATGCGTCCGGTGTTCGCTGCTGCGAAGTCGGAGCCGGCGCGTATCGTGTTCGCCGAAGGTGAAGACGAGCGTGTGCTGCGCGCCGCGCAATTCGTGCTGCTGGAAAAGATCGCCAAGCCGATTCTGGTGGGCCGTCCGTCGGTGATCGAGATGCGTCTGAAGAAGATGGGTTCGAAGCTGAAGTGCGGCGAAGACTTCGAGGTTGTCGATCCGGAAGACGATCCGCGCTATCAGCAATGCTGGCAGGCGTATCACGAACTCGGCGCCCGCGAAGGCGTGACGCCGGACGTCGCGAAGGCCGCGATGCGCAAGTTCAACACGCTGATCGGCGCGATCCTCGTGCGCCTGGGCCAGGCCGATGGCATGATTTGCGGGATGATCGGCCAGTACCACGCGCATCTGAAGTTCATCGAACAGGTGCTGGGTAAGGCAGACAACGTGCAGAACTTCGCTGCCATGAACCTGCTGATGTTGCCGGGCCGCAATCTGTTCATCTGCGATACGTACGTGAACGAAACGCCGACCGCCGAACAGCTCGCCGACATGACGATGCTGGCTTCGCGCGAAATCGAAAAGTTTGGCATCACGCCGAAGGTTGCGTTGCTGTCGAATTCGAATTTCGGCAGCGCGCCGTCTTCGTCGTCGCAACGTATGGCGGCAGCTCGCAAGCTGATCGCTGAACGTGCGCCTTCGCTCGAGATCGACGGTGAGATGCACGGCGACGCGGCGTTGTCGGAAGCAGTCCGCAAGGCTGCGTTCCCGGGTACGACGCTGACCGGCGAAGCAAACCTGCTGATCATGCCGAACGTGGAAGCGGCAAACATCACGTACAACCTGCTGAAGATGATCGGTGGGGAAGGCGTGACGGTGGGTCCGTTCCTGTTGGGCGCTGAGAAGCCGGTGCATATCCTGACGCCGGCTGCGACGGTTCGTCGGATCATCAACATGACGGCGGTGGCTTCGGCAAACGCACGCAAGGGGTGAACACGCAGTAATGCGGATAGGTTGATGGTTGAAGCTGCGCCGCGCGGATTGCGGCGTTTGCGGTAAGCCTGTGAGAACGCCACGGAAGTTGATTCCGTGGCGTTTTTTTATGTGTGCGTTTTTATGCTGATGGCCGTTGGTCTGAGAAATTCTTAGGCATCGAAGTGGGTTTTAAGAATGCTCCGATTCGATTCGCTGTGACACTTTTGTAAAGTTACTTCTGAGGCGCGGCACTACGCGGTGGCAACGGAACAGTCGGCTGGTCAATCCTTTGCATCGAGTCTGACGTTGCGCTTCCTCTTGTGTTGAGAAGTTTGTAGTGGCGGTAACAGTAGTTCTGATGGTGAAGACAGTAGTACCAATGGGTTGCAGTACCGGTAGTTAGTGTGTGTTGTTGTAGTTGGTGGTTGATGTAGCAGTTGATGTAGCAGTTGAAGTTGGTAGTTGGTAGTTGAAGTAGCAGTGGGAAGTTGCAGTAGCAGTTCGTAGTTGCAGTAGTTGTTCGTTTTTTGGTTGTTTGTTTTTGGTTGGTTGTTGTTGTGTTGTTGGAAGGAGCAGTACCGCTTGTTCTTGTACACACGCGTCACGTGTCGAAACAGGCAAAAAAAGGCGACTGTCCGCGAGGACAGCCGCCTTTTCCATTTCAGGCCTATGTCAGCCGGTCAAGCCGGCAAGATCACGCCGCGTGCTGCGACTTCCCAGCTTCCGGCGAACGCCAGCGCGTCAGCAAATCGTTCCATTTGACCCGCACACCCTTCAGATTGTTTTCCTTCACGTGCCCGTAGCCGCGGATGCCGTCCGGCAGATTCGCCAGTTCGACCGCCAGTTCACGCTTCTGCACGGTTAGGCCACCGATCAACTCGCGCACCAGTGCTTCATACTCGACGATCAGAGCACGCTCCGTGCGACGCTCTTCCGTCTTGCCGAACACGTCGAGCGCCGTCCCGCGCAGGAACTTGAGTTTTGCGAGCACGTGCATGGCGCTGAACACCCAAGGGCCATACTTCTTTTTCACCAGATGACCTTGTGTGTCTTTCTTCGAGAACGTCGGCGGCGCGAGGTGAATGTGCAGCTTCCAGTCGCCTTCGAAATTCGCCTTCAGTTTTTCGATGAACGCGGGGTCGCTGTAGAGCCGTGCGACTTCGTACTCGTCCTTGTAGGCCATCAGCTTGTGCAGATTCTTCGCGACTGCTTCGGTCAACGGTAACTGGCCGTCGATCGAATCGAGTGCTGATTCCGCCACGCGCACTTGCGACACCAATGCGCGATAACGATCCGCATAAGCAGCGTCCTGGTACGCGGCAAGATAGTCAGCGCGCCTGTCGATCAGCGTGTCGAGCGCCTTCGGTGTGTGCAGCGAGATGATCTTGCTGCTCGTCGTTTCCGCCGCGGCACCGCGTCCTTGCGAGTGCGCGAGCGTGCGCACCGAAGCCAGATCGTGCGCGGCACGACGGCCCCATTCGAATGCCGCACGGTTCTTCTCGACCTGCACGTTGTTCAGCTCGATTGCGCGCATCAGCGATTGATACGTCAACGGTACCCAGCCGCGTTGCCATGCGTAGCCGAGCACGAACGGATTCGTGTAGATCGCATCGCCGAGTAGCGCGACGGCGAAGTGATTAGCATCGACCATATCGACGCCGTCGTCGCCCGCACCGGCACGCACGTCCGCTTCGGTGCTGCTGCCGGGGAAGCGCCAGTTCGGGTTTTTGATGAGCTCAGCAGTCGGCGTGTGCGCGCTATTGAGCACGACGCGGGTGCGGCCCACCTGCATCCGCGAAACGCATTCGTCGCTGGCGGTCACGATCGCGTCGCAGCCGATCACGAGACTGGCTTCGCCCATTGCGATGCGGGTCGCGTGAATGTCGCCTGGGTTCCGGGCGATCTGCACGTGGCTCATCACGGCGCCGCCCTTTTGCGCGAGGCCGGTGACGTCGAGTACCGTGACGCCCTTGTTTTCCAGATGCGCCGCCATGCCGAGCAGGGCGCCGATCGTTACGACACCCGTGCCGCCGACGCCCGTTACCAGTACCCCATAAGGGCGCTCGATCGACGGTAGTTCGGGTTCCGGCACCGGCGGCATCGCGTCGCCGACAATGCCGGAAGCCGCCTTCGGCTTGCGCAACTGACCCCCTTCGACGGATACGAAGCTCGGACAGAACCCGTTCACGCACGAGAAGTCCTTGTTGCAAGTCGACTGATTGATCTGGCGCTTGGTGCCGTACTCGGTATCGAGCGGCTCGACCGACAAGCAATTCGACTTCACCGAGCAATCGCCGCAGCCTTCACACACCGCTTCGTTGATCACGACACGGCGCGCCGGATCCGGATACGTGCCGCGTTTCCTGCGGCGGCGTTTCTCCGTCGCGCAGGTCTGGTCGTAGATCAGGATCGTGGTGCCGGAAATCTCGCGAAGCTGACGCTGAACTTCATCGAGTTTGTCGCGATGGTGAATGTCGATGCCGGGGGCGAGACCGACGTTCGCGTTGTACTTCTCCGGTTCATCGGTGACGATCACGATCTTCGTCGCGCCTTCGGCGGCGAGTTGATGCGTAATCTGCGGCACGGTCAGCACGCCGTCGACCGGTTGGCCGCCCGTCATCGCGACCGCGTCGTTATAGAGAATCTTGTAGGTAATGTTCGCCTTCGAGGCGATCGCCGCGCGAATCGCGAGCAGACCCGAGTGGAAGTAGGTGCCGTCCCCGAGGTTGGCGAACACGTGCTTATCGTTGGTGAACGGCGCCTGGCCGATCCACGCGACGCCTTCGCCGCCCATCTGGCTGAAGGTGCTGGTGCTGCGGTCCATCCACACGGTCATGTAGTGGCAGCCGATGCCGGCCATCGCACGCGAACCTTCCGGCACGTTCGTCGATGTGTTGTGCGGGCAGCCGGAACAGAACCACGGCTTGCGCTCGGCTTCGACGCGCGGACGCGCCAGCGCTTTTTCCTTTGCTTCGATGACCGCGATGCGTGCCGCGATGCGCGCACGCACGTCGGACGGCAGGTCGAACTTGTCGAGCCGCGTGGCGATCGCCTTGGCGATGATCGCCGGCGAGAGTTCATAGTGTGCCGGCAGCAGCCAGTTGCCCATCGGCACGGACCATTCGCCACCCGCGCCGTCCTTCTCGTCGAACTTGCCGAACACGCGCGGACGCTGCGCATCGGGCCAGTTGTACAGTTCTTCCTTGATCGCGTATTCGAGAATCTGGCGCTTTTCTTCCACCACCAGAATTTCATCGAGACCGCGTGCGAAGGCTTGCGCACCTTGCGCCTCGAGCGGCCATACACAGCCGACCTTGTACAGGCGGATACCGATGCGTGAGCAGGTTTCGTCGTCGAGACCGAGATCGGTCAGCGCCTGACGCACGTCGAGATATGCCTTGCCGCCGGTCATGATGCCGAAGCGGGCATGCGGCGAATCGATTTCGACGCGGTCCAGTTTGTTCGCGCGCACGTAGGCGAGCGCCGCGTACCACTTGTAGTCGAGAAGACGCGCTTCCTGCACCAGCGGCGGATCTGGCCAGCGGATGTTCAGGCCGCCTTCGGGCATGGCGAAGTCGTCCGGCAGAATGATTTTCGTGCGGTGCGGATCGATGTCGACCGAAGCCGACGATTCGACCACATCGGTCACGCATTTCATCGCGACCCACAGGCCGGAGTAGCGGCTCATCGCCCAGCCGTGCAAGCCGAAATCCAGATATTCCTGCACGTTCGATGGGAACAGCACCGGCAGGCCGCATGCCTTGAAGATGTGTTCCGACTGGTGTGCGAGTGTCGAGGACTTGGCGGCGTGGTCATCACCAGCGAGCACGAGAACGCCGCCGTGTTGCGCCGAGCCGGCCGAATTGCCGTGCTTGAAGACGTCACCGGAACGGTCGACGCCCGGGCCTTTGCCGTACCACATCGAGAACACGCCATCGTACTTGGCGCTCGGGTACAGATTGACCTGCTGTGAACCCCACACGGAAGTCGCTGCGAGGTCTTCGTTGACGCCGGGCTGGAACACGACCTGGTGCGCGGCGAGATGTTGCTTCGCTTTCCACAAGGATTGGTCGAGTCCGCCGAGTGGCGATCCGCGGTAACCGGAGATGAAGCCGGCGGTATTGAGCCCGGCCGCCCGGTCGCGTTCCTGCTGCAGCATCGGCAGACGGACCAGCGCCTGGATGCCGCTCATGTACGCGCGGCCGCGTTCGAGGGTGTATTTGTCGTCGAGCGTGACGGAAGATAGCGCGGCTTCGAGCGAGGCTCGCTGACCTGCGTCTAGCGGGGCATTCATTATGTGTACTCCTCCAACCAGTTTGGGATCACCAAAACTTTTTTGGCCGCGGCATCTTGTGAACGCTTGGGGCCGGGGTCGCCATATTGACGTGTTTTAAGTGATGGTAGCACTGGTGAAAACCCGCCGCAGCGCGCCAGAAATACGACATCACGACATCGCAGCGCGGGACTTGCGCTGAACGCGTCGGGTGACTTACCGCAGTGCAATCCCCCTGTAACAAGCTGTAAAAACTACAAATGTGGGGAACCGCAGTTGAAATGTCTGTCTAACACCCCACCTGCGAGCAATGTCTGCGCAACGCTCCGCATTCGGTGGAGCTTCAGGACAGCAGGGCAGTTAGAAAAGGAGTACGCATGAACACTAGAAACATCCAGACCTTCCTGATGGTTTCGGCAGCATTCTTTGCCATGAGCGCGCCGGTGCGCTCGAGTACAGCCTCGAACAGCGCAGGGACGCTGTCGAACGCGATCACCAGCACGGCGCAGGTCGCGCCGGCACGCATTGCGGTGGAGCGCATTGCACGATCCACAAAGGCCGACGAGGAAGACCAGAATTCGTGATGCATCGCTGAAGCGGCGTATCGGTTGAAAATTGGCCGTCGTCTGGGCTTCGGACCGCGGCATAAACGACGAAGGGCGAGGATCGCAAGATCTTCGCCCTTTTTTATGTCTCCCAGATTCCGCGTGGCTAGTTAGCCGTTAGTCGTCAGGCCTTGTCCTGAACTACGCCACGACGGATCTGATCCAGCTCGATCGATTCGAACAGCGCCTTGAAGTTGCCCTCGCCGAATCCCTGATTGCCCTTGCGTTGGATGATCTCGAAGAAGATCGGCCCGATCTGGTTTTCGGTGAAGATCTGCAGCAGCAAATCGTCGGGTGCGCCGTCGATCAGGATCTTGCGCTTACGCAATTCGTCGAGCGGCTCGCCGTGGTTCGGCACGCGGCGATCAACGAGTTCATAGTACGTGTCGATCGTATCGAGCAGCGAGATGTTCGCCGCGCGCAAACCGTCCACCGTGCGGTAGATGTCGTTGCTGCCCAGCGCGATGTGCTGGATGCCTTCGCCGTGGTACTGGTCCAGATACTCCTGGATCTGACCGGCTACGTCTGACCCTTCCTCATTGATCGGAATGCGGATTTTGCCGCACGGCGAGGTCATTGCCTTCGATTTCACGCCGGTCACTTTGCCTTCGATGTCGAAGTAACGCACTTCCCGGAAATTAAACAGACGCTCATAGAACTCCGCCCATTCCTGCATGCGGCCGCGATGGACGTTGTGCGTCAGGTGGTCGATGTAGGTCAGACCGTGGCCGACAGGGTTTGGATTCGCGCCCGGAATCGGTTCGAAGTCGACGTCGTAAATATCGATGTTGCCGATCGTGCTCGGCTCAGCACCGTTCTTGCCGCGCCAGCGGTCGACAAAATAGATCAGCGAGTCGCCGATGCCCTTGATTGCCGGGATGTTCAGTTCCATCGGGCCGGTCTTGTTGTCGAAGCCCCAGGCGCCTTTTTCCAGAGCCTGCTGGTAAGCCTTCGCCGCGTCCTGCACACGGAACGCGATGGCGCAGATCGACGGGCCATGCAGGCGCGTGAAACGTTGCGCGAACGAATCCTGTTCCCCGTTGACGATGAAGTTGATTTCGCCCTGGCGATACAGCGTCACGTCTTTGTGACGATGCCGGGCGACGGCGGTGAAGCCCATCTGTTCGAACAGCTTGCCGAGCGCCTTCGGATCCGGTGCGGTGTATTCGATGAATTCGAAGCCGTCCGTGCCGACCGGGTTTTCCCAAGTTGAAACCTGCATTGTCTGTCTCCATTGAGCGCCGGCGCGGGGTGTGCGAGTTAGCGCGACTGAATGACGCAAGTGTAAAGGCCGGCTGGCGACGAAAACTTGCGAACTTAATCGCGTGCCGATACGCTTGGGCTATTTTCTAGCTTAATTTTGAAGAAGGACGGCAGAAAGTGGCCAAAATAGAGATAGACGCCATCGACAGGCGCATTCTGGCGATCCTTCAGGAGAATGGCCGGCTGTCGAATCAGGAGATCGCGGAGCGGATCAACCTGTCGCCGAGCCCGTGTCTACGGCGTATCCGTCGGCTGGAAGAGAGTGGGGTGATTCGCGGCTATGTCGCATTGCTCGATGCGCAAAAGCTTGGACTCGATCTGCTCGCCTACGTCAACGTGCGGCTGGAAAAGCGCAGCGGTCCGGGACTCAGTCCGCGCGGCGACACTACGCATGCCGATCTGTTTCGCGCGGCAGTGCAGACGTGGCCGGAAGTGGTCGCATGTCACGCGATGACGGGCGACATGGATTATCTGCTGCGCGTGCAGGTGGAGGATATGGCGCACTTTTCACGCTTCGTGCAGGACCAGTTGCTGCACCATCCCTCTGTCATCGACGTGAAGACGAGCTTTTCGCTCGAGAAGTTCAAGGAGACGACAGCGCTGCCGATTTTGTGAGCGCCGACCGTGGTCAGTCGACGAACAAACAAAAAGGGCGGCCAGAAGGCCGCCCTTTGTTCTTCGCCGAAGCGCAGACCGCTTAAGCGGCCTCTGCTGCCGGCATGAACGACTCGAACAACTTCGACGCCTGACGTGCCTGGCGCTTGAGTGCGTAGTCGAACACGGCGGCTTGCTCCTGCAGCATTTCGGCGATGATGCTCGTCTGATCCGCCGGCGACAGCGTCAGATAGGCATCTGCCTCGCCGTACGCGTATTCGATCTTCATGCCGGCCTTCTTCGCGATGTGCATCATGGTCGAATTGCGCGACAGGCAATGCATGTAAAGCGTGGTGACGTGCGTATTGCGGCTGCGGATGGCGGCGCGCTCGAAGAGCTTCGAGCCAATACCTTGCCCGCGGACGCTTTCCAGCACTGACACGCCGAATTCAGCGGTGCGCTTGTCGCCTTCGGCCGGCAGATACGCCAGATGGCCGACGCCGGTGAGCTGCAACTGACTGTCGAACACGCCGAAGACCGTGTCGCGCGTGAAATCGATCGCGCGGACGTAGTTTTCAATGACGTGGTTCGGTACGACCTGGCCGAAGCGCAGAAGGCGGTCGTCTTCGCCGAGCGCGAGGAAGTGGGTCAGCAGTCGTTCGCGATCGATGGCGGTGAGCTCACGGACCAGAGCAGGCGCACGACCGCCTGGCTGCAATGGACGATCGTGTGCAACGATCGGCTCAGCGGCGCGGGGTGTAATCATGTTCATGGTCGGGTTCTCCTTTTAATCGAGCGGCATGGTGCACCGCAAAAACGATTTTAGCGGATATGCCGATTCCGAACTAGGGAAAACCCGTATCAAAAACTGAGGGCAGTGTCTAGAAAGTTAGCGCCCTATTTTTAATGCATTGATTATTAAAGAAAAATAAATTGAACGAGCGTTCGTGACAAGTTGTCGCGCCTAGACAACTCGTGGCAATTATTTCCTCTGAGCAATGCTGCCGTGCGCAATCAGCCTTGGGCAGAACTTAGTCCGTGATCCACCATATCGACCACCTGCTCGGCGAATTCCCGGTAACCCATCCGGCCGTCCGGCTTGAGCCAGGTGAACGTCCAGTTGATCATGCCGAACACCATCATCGTGAGGGCGGTCTGGTTTTCGCGTGTGGCGCGCTCCGGATAGGCGCGCGCCAGTTGCCGCGCAAATGCCGCGACAACATCGCGCTGGCGGTTCAGGATGACTTCGCGCTGGGTATCGACCAGGTACTTGACGTCGTTCAGGAGCGCGACGTGCCGGCTGTGCGACGTCTCGTACTCGGAGAGAAACGCCCGGATCAGCTCGGCGAACGTGTCGCGCTCGGACAGCCCGCGGCGTTGGCTTGCGCCTTCCACCTCCGCGATGATCAGCATCAGCCGCTTCGTGTAGCGGTCCAGCAGATCGAACAGGATCGCTTCCTTGCTCGCGTAATAGTGGTACAGGCGCGCTTTCGAGGTACCGCTCGCGGCCGCGAGATCGGCCATCGAGGTGCTCGGGTAGCTGGTCTGGGCGAATTTCTCCGCTGCGAGTTCGAGAATCTGGTCGCGTTGGGTTTCGTGGTCGGGGGCTCGGGTGCGGGCCATGGTCGTCTATTTTATTAGTGTGGACAGGGGGCAAGCGCCGCAGACAGTTCCAGCGTGCGCCATGCGCTCGCGTCGCCACGCAGCTTGATGCGACGGGTCGCGGCCAGTTCGCGGAAGCGCCACAGCACGATGCTGTCGCTCACCAGATAAAAGAGTTCAGCGGTCATCAGTTCCGCTGCAACGTGCGCGGCGGGCTGCCAGTCGCCCGTCACGTGTTCGAGAATCAGCGCGTCCAGATCGGCGAAATTGCCGCTCGTGAACGTGTTGTCTCGCCAGCGGCGCGTCTCGCCGTTTGCGTGCTTGGCTTCCTGCCATTCGAGCGCGAGCCGGCTGATGCGCAGAACCGAAATCGGCGCTGCATCGTCCAGACGCCCCTGCAGGACAGTCGGCGCGAACATGCCGACGGACGTCGCGCGATCTTTGCGGCTATGCGCCCAGGCGCCCGGATCGGTGAGGTCGCGAATCGACAGGCGCACTTCGTTCAGCCGTTGCGGGCTATTGCGCAGGTGATAGCAGACGCGGCGCAGCATCAATTGATCGGCCGCGCTTTCGCCGTGCCAGACCACCAGATTCGCGTCGCCCCGCGCGATGTTCTCCAGCGCTGCTGCCTGCTCGCGGAATTCGCGAAGGAAATCACGCCTCGTGTCCGCGCTGACACGGTCCCAGAACTCGGCTCGCACGTCGGGCCCGTCGTCGATGCCGCGCAATGGACCGACCGCCAGATCGTCGCGCAGTGCGTGCACGCGATCGTCGCGGCTTGCCTCGGCTAGCGCGGCCCGCAGTGATTCGGCGGCGACATCGCCGTTGGTGAGGTGGATGGTGCTCATCGGCAGTGGCTTGGGCTGGCAAAAAACGCAAATGACGAAAGGGGCCGCTCATCGATCGGGACAGATGTCCGATCGCGAGCGGCCCCTAGTGTAAGCGCATCGCGGACCTGCTGAAAGCGTTGCGGGTGTCGCGTGGCCACCCGGCGCGCTAGACTCAACGTTCGTCGTAACTCACCACCACCCGATCGCTGATCGGATGGCATTGGCAGGTCAGCACGAAACCGTCGCGGATTTCGTGCTCTTCCAGGGTGTAGTTCTTTTCCATCTTCACTTCGCCTTCGAGCACCTTCGCGCGGCAGGTGCAGCAGACGCCGCCCTTGCACGCGTACGGCAACGCGAGGCCGGCACGCAAGCCGACGTCGAGCACGCTCACGCCCTGATACGGCAGGCGCAGCTTGCGCCTTTTCCCGTCGAGGACGATTTCGAGGTCGGCGGCCGGGGTGTCGTCGGTGATTTCGACCGGCGGCACGCCCGCTTGCGGCAGCGGCGAACCGAAGCGCTCCACATGCACTTTCTCCGAAGGCACACCCGCGGCTTTCAGCGCGGCCTCGGCCGCATCCATCATCGGGCCGGGCCCGCAGATGAAGGCTTCGTCGATGGCATCGGCCGGCAGCAGGTTGTCGATGAAGGCGGCGCACTTCTCCTGGTCGAGTACGCCGTTGAACAGCTCAACGTCCTGCAAGTCGTCCGACAGCACGTGATAGAGCACGAAGCGGTTCATGAAGCGGTTCTTCAGATCCTCGAGCTCTTCCGCGAACATGATCTGATCGACGCTGCGGTTGCCGTACACCAGCGTGAAGGTGCTGCGCGGCTCGATTTCCAGCGTGGTCTTGATGATCGCGAGCACCGGCGTGATGCCCGAGCCGCCGGAGAATGCGATGTACTGCTGGCCCTGGTCGGCATTGAGATGCGTGAAGAAGCGGCCGTCCGGCGTCATCACGTCGATGGTGTGGCCGGGTTGCAGCGTGTCGAATGCGAAGTTCGAGAAACGCCCGCCGCGCACGCGCTTGATGCCAATGCGCAGTTCGCCGTCGCGGTCGTAATCGGTGACGCCGACGCAGATCGAGTACGAACGGCGCGTTTCCTCACCGTCGATGTGCGTTTTCAGCGTGACGAACTGGCCCTGCGTGAAGCGATAGTGGTCGCGCAGTTCGACAGGGACTTCGAAGGCGACCGAGACCGCGTCAGCGGTTTCGGGCCGCACTTCGCGGATACGCAGCGGATGAAATTGCGGGGTAGCCATATCAGTATGGTTTGAAGTAGTCGAAGGGTTCGCGGCAGTCGATGCAGCGGTACAGGGCCTTGCAGGCCGTCGAGCCGAATTGCGCGAGACGCTCGGTGTGCGCCGAGCCGCAACGGGGGCACGACGGTGCCGGCAGTGCGCGCGGCACGAAACGCAGCACTTTTTCCTGCGGCGGCGCGGCTGAACCGCAATTGCCCGTGGGCGGCGCGATGCCATAGGCGCGCAATTTCTCGCGCGCTTCCGCGGTCATCCAGTCGGTGGTCCAGGCAGGCGCCAGCACGGTGGCGATCCGATACGGCTTCAGTTCGGCCGCATCGAGCGCATGCGCGACGTCTTCGGCGATCTGCGACATCGCCGGGCAACCGGAATAGGTCGGCGTGATCACGACTTCGAGCGTGCCGTCGGCGGCGCGGCGCACGTCGCGCAGAATGCCGAGTTCACGAATCGATACCACCGGGATCTCCGGATCAGGCACCGTTTCGAGCACGGCCCATGCGCGCTCGAGCGTGGCGTCGGCGGTGGGCATGGCAGTCGAAGTCGTCATCGTAAAGTTCCGTTGGGTTCCGGTTGAGCGCTCGGGTGCGTGCTCAGGTGCGTGCTTACCAGGTGGCGCCGGGATGCTGGCGCGCGAGGCTTTGCATTTCGGCCAGCACGAAGCCCATGTGCTCCGAGTGCTCGCCATGCTTGCCGGCCGTGATGTGCTTGACCGCTTCGGGGAGCTTGAGCGTGGCCTGGTCGAGCGTGGTCTGGACGTCTTCGAGCCATGCTGCCTCGAGATCCGACGTCAGCGGCCCGATGCCGGCGGCGGTGATGGTTTCTTCCACTGCGTCGGCGCTGAAAAACTCGCGTGTGTACGGCAGCAGATAGTCCAGCGCGGCCTGCGCGCGACGATGCGATTCGTCCGTGCCGTCGCCAAAACGAATCAGCCATTCGCTCGCGTGGTGCACGTGATAGCTGGTTTCCTTGATCGACTTCGAGGCGATCGCGGCAAGCTGTTCATCCTTCGACGTAGTGAGGGCAGTCCACAGATGCGCCATCAGCGTCGAATACAGGAAATTGCGCACGATCGTAACCGCATAGTCCTTCTCGGCTTGCGCGGTGCCAGCGAGCGGACCGTAATGTGGCAACTCGGCCAGCGTGTAGTTGGCGAACTCACGTTCCGCGCGGAAGTATGCGTAGTCGTCTTCCGTGCGGCTTTTGCCTGTGAGCTGCTGTTCCAGCGAGGCGGCGTGCGTGTACAGCAGGCGCGCCTGGCCGATCAGATCCAGACTCATGTTCGACAGAGCGATGTCCTCTTCGAGGATCGGGCCGTGACCGCACCACTCGGCGTTGCGCTGACCGAGGATCAGCGCGGTGTCCGCGAGGCGCAGCACGTACTGCAGATGTTGGGGCGTGATGGTCATGGCCGCGCTTACATGTGGTTGACTTCGTCGGGGAGCGTGTAGAACGTCGGGTGGCGGTAAATCTTGTCGCCAGCCGGTTCGAACAGCTCAGCCTTGTCTTCCGGCGCGGACGCCGTGATCGCCGATGACGGCACCACCCAGATGCTCACGCCTTCCTGGCGGCGCGTGTAGACGTCGCGCGCCATGCGCAGCGCCATCGGCGCGTCGGCGGCATGCAGGCTGCCGCAGTGTTTATGGTCGAGTCCCTGCTTGCTGCGCACGAAGACTTCCCAAATCGGCCATTCCTTGTTCATCGCTGATCTCCTGATACTTTGTCTTGCTTGTCGCCGCCCTTAGGCAGCCTGCTGTTGTGCGCGCTGGCGCTGCTTTTCGGCGTGGGCGAGGGCTGCTTCGCGCACCCAGGCGCCGTCGTCGTGTGCTTTGACGCGGGTTGCGAGGCGTTCGCGGTTACACGGGCCGTCGCCATTCACGACGCGCCAGAATTCTTCCCAGTCGATGTCGCCGTAGTCGTGCTGGCCGCGCGCTTCGTTCCACTTCAGGTCCGGGTCCGGCAGCGTGACGCCGAGCACCTTGGCCTGATCGACGGTTGCGTCGACGAATTTCTGGCGCAGATCGTCGTTCGAGATGCGCTTGATGCCCCATTTCGACGACTGATTGCTGTGGATCGAGTCTTTGTCGCTCGGGCCGAACATCATCAGCACCGGCCACCACCAGCGGTTTACGGCTTGCTGGACCAACTCGCGTTGCGCTTCGGTGCCGCTCATCATCGACATCAGCGCGTCGAAGCCCTGGCGCTGATGGAACGACTCTTCCTTGCAGATGCGGATCATCGCGCGGGCATAAGGGCCGTAAGTGCAGCGGCACAGCGGAATCTGATTCATGATCGCCGCGCCGTCCACCAGCCAGCCGATCACGCCGACGTCCGCCCACGTAGGCGTCGGGTAGTTGAAGATGCTCGAATATTTGGCTTTGCCCGAGTGCAATGCGGCGATCAGCTGATCGCGCGACACACCGAGCGTTTCGGCCGCGCTATATAGATAGAGGCCGTGGCCGGCTTCGTCCTGCACTTTGGCCAGCAGGATCGCCTTGCGCTTCAGGCTGGGCGCGCGGGAGATCCAGTTGCCTTCCGGCAGCATGCCGACGATTTCAGAATGCGCGTGCTGCGAGATTTGCCGGACCAGGGTCTTGCGGTAGGCCTCAGGCATCCAGTCCTGCGCTTCGATCTTGCCGTCGGCGGCCATGACCGCGTCGAATTGCGACTGCTCCGGCGAACTCGCTGCCGTGTCGAGCGGGGCGACATTGCCGGGGATATCCAGGGATTGCGTGTACATGGGGACGCTCTCAGCGGAAGTTGTCTGTGTGTGTGCAGTATAAACCAACCGACCGGTCGGTTAATAAATTTTTTGAGAAGAATGGCTCTTTTCGATAGGGATACCTTGGGTTCGTCGCCGAGGTGTTTCGCGAGCGTCGCCGCCCCGCGCCGACACATAACCTATAAAATTGCGAATTGGCCGCGATTTGCGGCCTTCATGCATCCCCCGGTACTCATGTTACGTCTAAGCGAAATTAAACTCCCGCTCGATCACCCCGAAAGCGTTCTCGAAGCCGCCGTCCGCGCGCGCCTCGCTGAACTCGGCGTGGGCGAGGACGGGCTCATCCGGTACACCGTGTTCCGCCGCGCGCACGACGCCCGCAAGCGCACCGACATCAAGCTCACCTACATCGTCGACGTCGAGGTGAAGGATGAAGCGGCCGCGCTTAAGCGGCTCGCCGACGTGCCCCACTGCGCTGTGACGCCGGACATGACGTACCGTTTTGTCGCCAAAGCGCCGGCGCAGATGACTTCCCCGCGCCCGGTTGTGATCGGCATGGGGCCGTGCGGCCTGTTTGCGGGGCTGATCCTCGCCCAGATGGGTTTTCGTCCGATCATTCTCGAGCGCGGCAAGGCCGTGCGCGAGCGCACCAAGGATACTTTCGGGTTGTGGCGCAAGTCGGTGCTCAATCCTGAATCGAATGTGCAGTTCGGTGAAGGCGGCGCGGGTACGTTCTCGGACGGCAAGCTTTACAGCCAGATCAAGGATCCGAAGCACTACGGCCGCAAGGTGCTCGATGAATTCGTCCGCGCGGGTGCGCCGGAAGACATTCTCTATCTGAGCCGGCCCCATATCGGCACGTTCCGCCTCGTCAGCATGGTCGAAAAGATGCGCGCGACCATTCACGAGCTGGGCGGCGAGGTGCGCTTCGAGACGCGGGTCGAGGATATCGAAATCGAGCAAGGCAAGGTGCGCGGGCTCAAGCTGTCGACGGGCGAGCATTTGCGCTGTGACCACGTGGTGCTGGCGGTCGGCCATAGCGCGCGCGATACCTTCCAGATGTTGAGCGACCGCGGCGTCTATATTGAGGCGAAGCCGTTTTCGCTCGGTTTTCGGATCGAACATCCGCAAGGCTTGATCGATCGCAGCCGTTTCGGCAAGTTCGCGGGCCACAAGCAACTGGGCGCCGCCGACTATAAGGTTGTGCACCACTGCAGCAATGGGCGCGCGGTTTATAGCTTCTGTATGTGTCCTGGCGGCACGGTGGTCGCGGCGACCTCGGAGCCGGGCCGCGTGGTGACCAACGGCATGAGCCAGTACTCACGGGCCGAGCGCAATGCCAACGCCGGGATTGTCGTCGGCATCACGCCGGAGGACTATCCGGGCGGCCCGCTCGCCGGCATTGCGTTCCAGCGCAAATGGGAAGAGCGGGCGTTCGAGCTGGGCGGCGGCAACTATATGGCGCCGGGCCAGCTGGTCGGCGACTTTATTGCCGGGCGGCCGTCTACTTCGCTGGGTTCGGTGGTGCCGTCCTATAAACCGGGCGTGCATCCCACGGATCTCAGCACGGCGCTGCCGGATTACGTGATCGAAGCGATCCGCGAAGCGTTGCCGCAGATGGATAAGAAGATTGCTGGTTTTGCCATGCACGACGCGGTGTTGACGGGTGTTGAGACGAGAACGTCGTCGCCGATTCGCGTGCGGCGCCGGGATGACTATCAGAGCATGAATGTCGAGGGCTTGTATCCGGCCGGTGAGGGCGCGGGGTATGCCGGCGGGATTTACTCGGCGGCCATCGACGGGATCGAAGTGGCCGAAGCGCTTGCGTTGAAGATGGTTGGGGTGTCGGCGGCGGCTTGATGAGTGATGGGTCTGTCTGTGCGAGTGCCGAATGGCTGAGGCGGTGGCGGGTTCATGTGGGCGGAGCGCTATGCATCGTCATGCGGAATGACTGTCTCGTGGAAATCGCGCCGTGAGTCCCGCTGAGGGCTCTCTAGTGCAGGGCGAGCTGAATACGTACGGTTGTGCGCGGTTCGCCAAATACCCATACCGCCGCTCGCGGTACATTCGGCGCCGCGGCCCTGCGACCAGGCGCGGGTGATCGCACGATGGCGGTCGCGCGGTCGCGGGGTCCGCCGCGACAGCGATGGCGATCGGGCACAATGCACGTTTCGCCTCGAACTGACCACCCGAATGACCATTCGCACTCTGGCTGCCGCATGTAGCGCGGCGCTGCTTTGCCAATTCGCCGTTTCCCCGACTGTTTTTGCCGCCGATGCCCCGACGCACTGGGTCACCGCATGGGCGACGGCATTGCAACCCATTCCCCAACGATCGGATTTGCCGCCTCTATATCGCGCCCCTGAGGTCGCCGGGCGAACGGTGCGCCAGATCGTCTATCCGACGCTGTCCGGTAAAACCGCACGAGTCCATCTCAGCAACGAGTACGGCAAGACGGCGCTCGTTATCGACGAGTTGCGCATTGCGCGCTCGGCCGGCGGCGCGGCAGCGCTGGGCAGTGGGGAGGCGCGCGTGACGTTCGGCGGCAAGAGCGCGGTGAGCGTACCGCCGGGTGGCGAATTGGACAGCGATCCGGTCGCAATCGACATCGCCGAGGGCGCACCTTACGCGATCAGTGCGTTCATGGGGCCGGAACAACGGATCGTGGCATGGCATCGGGTCTCGAATCAGCTGAATTACGTTTCTGCACCGGGCAATCACACTGCCGATACTTCCGCTGACTCGTTTCGCGGCCGGTTCACGCAATATGTGTGGGTGACGGGTTTGTCGGTGGATGCGCCGTCATCGGCCGCTGTTGCCGCGATCGGTGATTCGATCACCGACGGTATGCGCTCGAGCCTGAATCAGAACCGGCGCTGGCCGGACGCGCTGGCTCGCCGGTTCGCCAGCACTGGCGACCACTCGACGGCGATCGTTAATCTTGGCATCAGCGGCAATCGCTTGTTGAGCGACTCGCCCTGTTACGGCGACGCGCTTGTCCGGCGTTTCGACAAGGACGTGCTGGAGCGCCCGGGCGTCAAGACGGCGATTCTGCTGATCGGAATCAATGACATCAACTTCGCGGAGATGCCGGCGCGTAATGGACTCGACTGCGACTTTCCGCATACCTCGGTGACAGCCGCCGACCTGATCGCCGGCTACCAGCGAGTGATTGCCGACGCACGGCATCGTGGCGTGAAGGTGTTCGGCGCAACTTTGACGCCTGCATCGCTGCCGGCGCCGCGGGAGACTATCCGCTTGGCGGTCAACCAGTGGATTCGAAGCAGCCATGCTTTCGACGGTGTTGTCGATTTCGACGCTGCGCTACGCGACCCGGCGCAACCGAGTCGTCTGCAGCGCGCCTTTGACAGTGGTGACCATATTCATCCCAGCGACGCTGGGTACACCGCAATGGCCGAAGCGGTTCCGGTGGCTGCTGTAGTGAATTCAACCCGGAAGTGAGTCGCCAAAAAAAGATTTTCGTCAAACCCTTGTCACATGACTGATGTTCGCCTATAGTTCGCCTCCTCGTTTGCGAACGAGGGCCGCGGCGGAAACCAGCGGCCGTAGCGTCAACAAGGTTTTAAGCGAAAGCGGAAAAATATTGTTGACAAAGCGAAAAAGAGCCTTCATAATCTCGTTTCTCTGCTGCTGATGCAGCGACGCAGAACGAAGCGGTGCCGGG
>NZ_JALPRH010000037.1:0-51424 GCF_030464795.1 Paraburkholderia sp. SECH2 | reverse complement strand
GCGTCGATCGAAAAGGCACCCAAGGCGTTGGTGCCAGTCACGTTGGTATCCGTGTTCGCGACGAGCGCCCCCCCCGCGTTCTGCGTGACTGCCGTCGCCGTGCCGCCCGCGGACACGGACAGCGTGCCGCCGTTGTTGATCTTGGCATCCGAGGCTATGCCGCCGGCCGATACCACCTGCAGGCCCCCTGCATTGATCACCATGCTGCGGGTCACACCACCATTCAGGACCTGCGACACGCCACCGTTGTTGATCGTTGTCCCGACAACCGTCCCTCCCAGCACCTGCTGCAACCCCTGCTCTATCGTGGTTCCTGAGACGTTCCCGCCAGACACCACCTGCACACCGCCATCGCCGATATCCGTGTAATCGACATTCCCCGCATAGACGTATTGCCTCCCACCCCAAATCCTGGCGTTGCTGACGCTCCCTCCAGACACATTCATCACACCATCTGCATTTCTTCTGTCATACGCGTTAGTCACGGTCGCATATTCAACTTTTCCCCCGTACACATTCAGGACACCGTTGTCCATGACCACGGTGTCATAGGCGCTTCCGTTATATACGTTTTGCACTGCATATTGCGGTGGCACACCAAGATATGAGGTTCCCCGCAAAATGGTACCACTTGCGGCGTTATAGTCACCAACAGTACTACGTATCGTTTGAGTTCCCCATGAGATCGTTGTACTAATGGCAGTTCCACACATACCGGCATACTGGCAGTCCACAAGCTGCACCCCGCCGTCGTCTATTGACTCGTTGTATACCGTTCCGCTGAAGACGTCAGAAGTGTAGTTCGCAAAGGCCGGCTCCCCGGTCAGGATCACGATTCCAAGTGGCACCAACGCTGTCATAGCGCGAAGTTTTTTTCCTTTTCCGCTTCTACTCCGACCTCGTACAGTTTCCGCCACCGCTATCCATGTTCTCCGATTAGCATTCCATATGATCTTATGAATGACATTCATGTTTTTCTTCCTCGAACTCGTTAACGGGTGCCGTGGACTTCACGGCAAACACCCCGTCGAAAGCTCTGCGCGACTGGGAATCGCCGGAACAGGACCCACTCCTGCCGTATCGCGCTATGCGACATGGATACAGTGGTATTTATAACGGAATCGAAAGCTCTGCGTAAGCAGAACATTGTTTCGCGATGTGTCGCCGAGCCTGTCGGGCGGGTGCCAACGCATCGAGAGTGGTACGCCGGAATCGACATCGCGATGCAAAGTGACTCTGGCCAGTCACGACTCTTCCCGTTGACTGGCTGGGTCTTGCGGATTTATGGTGTCGCCGACCCAACAGCAGTCGATGTAAGAATCGCGAGTTCAACTCCCCCGTCGACCGAATTTGGGGTAATGCACACATAGCCACCACAAGTGCCTGTGATGATCAGCCTTTACCCCGCAAGGCTTTCAACTGGTTCTCTCTCGATTGGCAAAGGTCAAGTGAGGGCGTCGTGCCGTGGCCGAAAACCCGATCAATGGACCCGATTCTGGATTTTGACAGGACGCTTTCCGGACATCAGAAGCCCCATTGACCGAGTAGCTCGAGCCAGATGACACTTTCGGCGCCTACGTGCGCCCTACCCCAGACAGGGGAGCGACGCGAACACAGCGCGGCCACAGTCGGTGGTATACGAAATCGGCTTAGCGTGGTTTAAATTCCGTTTCCTGAGGCCGCCTCTATAATGATTATAGGTATCCTCCCGAACCGTTGCCGGCGGTTGTCAACGTACTTGTCGCGTCACTTCATGCGGACTACTTTAGTTCTTCCGGCTGCATGCGCTCCGGATTGAGCCAGACTTCATCCTTCAATTTCCAGTTGCGCGTCGATCGGGACCAACGCCGTGGATTGCGCTGCCTGGCCTCTGCATAAACGACCTCACGTTGCGCAAGCACTGCGGTCGCCACACCGTTATGGCGCTGCACCGGCGTGACGAATTTCAGACCGCTGTGTTTGTGCTCATGGTTGTACCAGCGCACGAACTGCTGCGTCCAGGCCCGTGCCTCATCCCCGTTGCCGAACGCCTTGCGTGGGTAGTCGGGCCGGTACTTGCAGGTCCGGAACAACGACTCCGCGTACGGGCTGTCGTTACTCACACGCGGCCGGCTAAACGAGGCCACGACTCCCAGGTTTTCCAGGGTGGCGAGCATCGTCGCACCCTTCATCGGGCTGCCGTTATCCGAGTGCAGCACCAGGGGACGTCCTGCCAGGCCCTCAGCCAGGCTGGCACGCTGCATCAGCAACGCGGCCAGTTCCGCCGATTCGGCTTCATGCACTTCGTGAGCAACAATCTTGCGGCTGAACACGTCCAGAATCATGTACCAGTAGTAGTACTGGCCCTTGACCGCCGCCGGCATCCACGTGATGTCCCACGACCAGACCTGGTTCGGTGCCGTCGCACAATGACTGGTAACCACCCGGGCCGAGGGCTTGCGCGCACGGCCCCGGTGGTGCTGCTGCGAATCGCTGCGCAGCACGCGGTAAAAGCTCGATTCCGACGCCACATACACGCCGCGATCCGCCAGGCTCGGCACGATCTGGCTGGGTGGCAGGCTGGCAAACTCCGCACAGTTTGCGACTTCCAGAATCTGCTGCCGTTCGGCCTCACTCAGTTTGTTTCGCGGCGGCAGCCGCCCGGTCATCGTGCGGCCATCGGCGAGCACCGCGTCGCCGTTACCTACCCAGCGCCGAAACGTGCGCAGGCTCAGGCCCAGCTCGTCGCAGGCCTGCTCCAGCCGGCAGCCTGACTGCGCCGCCTCTCGTATCAACGATATGCATAACAGGCGATCCGGGACGTTGATCAATCGTCCTCTTGGTCTCCCCAGATCGCCTGGGTTTTTTTTCTCAGAATCTGCAGCGCAGCCGCTTCCGCCAGCGCCTTCTCCTTGTGCTGCAATTCCTTTTCGAGCTGCTGGATGCGCTTTTTGTCGTTCTTCGACTGCTGGCGCTGCTCGCGTGCCTGCTCCGTGGCATTCGCATTGGCCGAACAACAAGCGGCCCGCCAGGCGGCTATCTGTTCGGGATAAAGACCCTTTCGACGGCAATACTCGGCCAGCTCCGCTGCATTGAGCGGCGCGCTCTCCAGCACTACTGCAAACTTGTCCTCCGAAGACCATCCTTCGGAATTCTTCCCATCGCCAGGTACGACCTACCCTTGTCCTTTCGCCTGTCGGCGCCACGTGTACAACGTCTGTTCGGTAATTCCCGTTTCCTTGGCCAGCGTCGACACCAGCGCGTTTTCCGGCGGCATCATGCGCCGCACTAGCGCTTCTTTTCTTTCTGCTGAGTAGGCTTTCATTCACCCTGATTTTACCGCCCCCGGACCATGTCTATAGGAATCAGATAACACGACAAGTAGTTTGACGCCGGGAGGCGACGCTGCTGGTTGAATGAATTTTACAAAGTAACCTGAATAAAAGCGGTCGCCGTACTTCCACACGTCGAAAATGCTGAATAAGATACGCCGCTTGCGAAGGTACCCTTTCTAAATGCATCTTCCCGAAACTTTCGGACTTTCAACGGCCACGTCTGGGCACACATCAAACTCTCCTCCTTAATCTAGCGATCGCTCGACCTCGCCAGCATGGCAAGCACTTGTTGGTTGACAAGGGTTACGCCGTAACCACGTAACTCCCCCGTCATCGGCTCACGTTTCCGTGCAGCTGCGGCATTGTCACCGGCACAGCCCGTAACCGCGATCGGGTCAGAAATTGACGTTTTTTTGTACAAGTTGGCCCTATTGGTGATCCGGCGCATCGTAACCTGCCCAGCAGCCGTCATTTTCTTCAGCACGGTACGCACTTCTGCTAATTGTCCAACAACGAGTTCCACCAACATGCGGAGCGTGTATTCCCGGTCGTCCTGCATACGCTCCAGCAATCGCTGCTCTGATAACACGCGTTTCATAATTCATCACTGAAATAAAGCGCAGACAGTAAGGCTACGCTGATGTGGATCGACGGCCGCCTTATTCAACGGAGCCAGCCGGCAAGCCGAAGCCACCGACACAAAGCGGGCCAAGAGTTTGACGCGCTGTGAACCACTGCGCTGGTGAAGAGGTCGCGGGCGGCCCGCCACGTGACAATCTCGGAACAATATCTGGATCGGAATGGCACGTGACATCGCTTGTCCTGATTCGCGGGTAGACGTGCATCCGCCTAGCGGCTCGGCGGCAACCACGTTATCACGTTGTTTTATTGTATGTTGACTAGTGACGCCTAGGCCTGACGATATTGTTTCTCGTCATTTCACCGGCGATCGCATTGGCCGAGCGTTGTCGACGCTCAAGCCACGCTCCGATTCGCCGCTCATAGGTCATGTCCGCTCCCCACCGGATAGCCGTTTCTTTCAAGCCAGCGCATACGACGCTCGAGTTCAACCAAGTCAGCCGACGCTGCAAGAAATTCCTCACGGCGCCGACGCTCTGAGCGTTCAATCCAGTCACCTATTGGTGTCAAGAGACTGACGGACAGCACGCGTTCTAAAAGCGCTTTGACGGATCGTGCTGTGTTGCGTATCAGCCCTGCCCGACTGTTATCACCCACTTGTGTCACCCCGCGCATCCCTGAATCGCGGGGCGCGGCCTTTTGGCGCACCAGACGAGCGTGCGCACAGACAAGCAGTGAATGTGAGTAGTACCGAAAGCGACGGCTGGGCACCAGCGGTGAAACACCTCCAAGCCGACCTGATTTCTGATGGATACGTCCAATGTTCCCGAGCGATATTCGACGGGAGTATTCGTAGCCTTCACGTACACGCCAAGCCTCCCACGCCGCTAGCGTATCGGGTTCATCCTCGACATAAAGTACTATTTTCATAGCACCCCCAATGAAACATAATTGACACGGCACTTCAAGCGCCTGCGGAAAGCGGTGATTCGCATACGCCGCCACACATCGTGTGTGGCAAATTATTCGGCAGCGTCAAGCCAACGACAACTAGTAGATCGAACAGGTCAGCCCGGTGTTCTGCCTGGCTTGTACGATACTGGACGGTATCCAGCGAGCCACCTCCGCCCCACTCTCCCCTGTCTGACCGGTCAGGCATCCTTTGAGCACGCGACTCACCATGAGGATGTCCACCTACTACTTTCTGAGATGCTCTTAACCCTCTTTGTCCATCCCGATTTGCAAAAAATCCGCGAATCGGATGATGGTCAATCTCCAAACCATAGGTAACTCCAGAAGGCGCGGAGTCAGTCGCACATCGCGAGGCACAAAGCGAATCAGCCTTGTTTTTGGTGGGTGGTTCCGGGCCGGGAGATGAGAATATGACAAGAGACTGGGCGCTCGCCTAAAGTGGCGTTTAAATTCTGAGTTTGGAATGTTGTTTCATCTCACTTCGCCGGACCGAACTCTCTCTAATTGACTCACTTGAAACGGTCGAGAGCAATGATCAGGAAAACGGTCGATTCGAGCTCGGTCGGCGCTACCTTCTGGTTACAAGGCTTGCGTCAGGTAGTACTGGTTTGGCACAGAGAAGACCGCAAATTCCGTCGACCCGTACAGCGCCGATGGCGACAGGTTCAGCCGGAATCGCGAATGGCTTTACGGGGATGGCGAAGAATAAAAATTGGCAGGCTTCCATAATTTGCGCCCCAGGTCATGGATGACCAGACCCGCGATTTATCAATATCGGTCGCGTTATTTCTGACTTCTGTCGACGCATACCGTAAGAGCGCAATGCACAGGGTAGCCGCCCTTTTTGCCAAGGCTTTGCCCAAAGATCCTCTTGATGCGGTCGAGACTTTCGGCGACTGTGTCGCCTCACTGGCCAGAATTGTCCGATCGGCACAAGTCGATGACCCGACCTGCAAAACTTTTCAGCGGCGCACTATAAGCGCATCAACGCCCAAGTGGCAAAACCACCCACACCTCTAACCCGCCGCCCTCGCGGGCATGAAACTGCAGCATGCCACCGTGCAACCGCGCAAACCGTTCGGCGATTGCCAGACCAAGGCCTGTACCCCCTGAATGCCCGCGCGCGTTCGCGCCGCGTTGGAACGGCGCTTTTAGTTGTTCGAGTTCCTGCGCGGTAATGCCCTTGCCTCGGTCTCCTACCGCAACATATGCTGCACCCGCTTCGGTCCACGTCCTCACCGACAGCCCCGTGCGGCCGTAGACGACCGCGTTCTGCATCAGATTCATCAACAGCCGCATCATGCTGATCGGGCGAAAAGCGAACTCCGGCAGGTTGCCGAGCGACAGTTCAAAGTCATGCCCCAATCCCGCAAAATCCGCGGCGAGTTGACCGATCAGCGCGTTAAGGTCGCCCGGCTGCGCCGCCTCCCGTTCGCCACTGCCCGCGTAGTCCATGAACTGCTGGAGGATCGTGTCAATCTGGTCGAGATACGATTCCGCGGTACAAACGAACGCGCTGTCCGCCCCGGATGGAATTGCCATGGCCATTGCCAGACGCAGCTTGGTCAGGGGCGTACGGATATCGTGTGAGACGCCTGCCAGCATCAGCGCCCGAGTCGCTTCAGACTGCTGCAGCGCCTGCGTCATCTGATTGAACGCCATGCTCACCTCGGCGATTTCGGTCGGCCCCTCAGTCGGCAAAGGTGCGGGGGCTTCGCCGGCGCTCACCCGCCTCGTCGCAGAAGCAAGATCCTGCAACGGCCGGTTGATGTGGCGCTGGAGCAGGTAACCGGTGAGCGCCGCCAGCAAGGCAAGACCCAGCGTCAGCAACAACGCCGTACCTAGCCCGCCACCTTGTACATCGTCGGGAAGCTCGAGCGCCATCCAGTAAGGCGTGCCTCCCGCGTGCATTCGGATCCATATGCGTTGCACCGCATCATCCTGCCAACGCACCGCCATGTCCGCGGGCAAGTAATGACGCAGACTATCCAGAAACACATCTCGCTGATAGCTACGGTAGGCACGCCACAGGGTCGGCAGCGGCTCAACGGCGGCATCGACAGGCACGTGCGCACGCAGATCGATGCGGGTTGCAAGCGCTTCACGCTCGCTGGACGGCACGCTGGCCAGCAGCCCGTCCAGAGTCTCCACGTAGGAAGCAAACACCGCTGCTGCGCGTTCGACGCGTGGCCTCTGCATGTAGTGCAGAAGTACCACCAACGAACACACCTGCGATAGCACGACGAGCACAATCAGCAGTGCGATATTTCGCGTGAGCAGCGACTTCGGAAATGCAATGCCTCTCATGACTTAATATCGGCCAGCAGCATATACCCGATACCCCACACGGTCTTGATGAAACGTGGTTTTGATGGATCGTCCTCGATAATTTGACGCAGCCGTAGAATTTGCACGTCGATGCTACGATCTTGCGCATCGTGGTCTCGGCCACGAGTGCGTGCGATCAGGTTATCGCGACTGACAGGCTGGTTCGGCGATGATGCTAGCGCATTGAGCAGGAGCATCTGCGCCGAGTGAATATCGAACGGCTCCCCCGCCCGGTAGAGTCGCTGCTTGCCGACGTTCAGAGTGAAGGTGCCAAAACTAACCGTTTCATTCCTGACGGTCGGTTCGCCGGACGCAATCTTCTGCCGGCGCAGCAATGCCCGAATACGCGCAACCAGTTCGCGCGGGAGAAAAGGTTTGGCGAGGTAATCATCGGCGCCCGTTTCGAGGCCTACAACCCTGTCGACCGGATCACCCTTCGCCGTAAGCATCAAAATTGGTAACGTCTGCCCATCGGCGCGCAGACGCCGGCATACCGACAGGCCGTCCTCCTCACCTATCATCAGGTCAAGCACCAGCAAATCGAACGGCTCCCGTTGCAGATAGCGCTCAAGTCTGACGCTATCCGCAACGACACGCACCTCGAAGCCTTGTTCCGTCAAAAAGCGCTGCAGCATGTTGCGTAACTCAACTTCATCGTCGAGCACGATGATTTTCTCTTCACGCCTCATGGGTGCGCTCCTTCAACACTCCGGCTTCGATACGCGTGCGACGCGCAAATAAACGATAGCACGCCTGACGCCTGTTGCCCAAATCTGCCCGCATAGTCGCATCCTGCCCGCAACCCACGATCTGGAACGGGTCGAAAGTAGAGGTAATACCGTCGCCCATGCGCCAATACTACTTGCCTTTCTGATTCCCCTCACCGGACCCTCGCAGGTTTCTGCAACCCCGGCATTCTGGCGAAACCCAATCTGCCTGGGTGCAGATCCGATAATTGTTTCACCTATGAATTAACGCGATTCCCCATTCCCTGAAATCAAGCCTTTGCGACGCTGTGTGAAGATCCCGATCTGCGACATCGACACAACGATTGCGTGCGTCGGCACACCCAAACCTGTACCGACGCCGTGCGAAGCGAAGCGACGCGACAGGTCACTTGCACGCGACCCCGCCAGTCTGCAGCAGCGCTCGATGTGTCCGCACACGCGGATCTTCCCAGTTTGACCTGTTGCTTGTGTGCAGCGTCAGACCGGAATTTTTGTTTCGTCTCTTTCGTCTCTTTCGTCTCTTTCGTCTCTTTCGTCTCTTTCGTCTCTTTCGTCTCATTTCGCGACGCCACCCGATATCCCCAGCCTCCTTTGCGCATCTGACAGGCGCAAACGTCCCGTGCGAAAGGGCACGTACAGGTGCGACCTCAGCGATCAAATTCAGCCGCATACCCATTCACGCGAGTCATGCTACCGACCGCACCTACATCGACTTTCCTTACGGCCATTGACTGACAATCGTGACGAGTTCGCCTGCTCGTGAAAACGTGGCGATGTCCCATGTCTCGTGGGGAATTTCTGAAATTTTCACGTCTCTCGTCCATGCCGATATCACGTAGCAAGCATGGTTCGATTGCCGATACTGTCGACCCGATCTAAACGGGTGTTCTATGCCACCTGGCGACGGGCAGACGTCGGTGATGCGCCCGTATCGCAAGGCAGCGGGAATCGACCTGCGTAGGCGTCGCACCGGAAATGATGAACGACTGCACCGATACATGGTTGACCAGATAGCACGTGCCTACGCGACATTTTCGGCCCATGTCCTCCAGGGCGGACGGCGTAACGTACCTCGCACCGCTGACCGAGTGCATTGCCGCAGGATGTCGTGCGGTAACACCCAGCACGAGAGGTTGGTTAGAAAATCTTCTTCGCACCCAGTCGTACGCCGAGCCCTTCGACCGGATTGCCAGACAGAGGCACCGCATAGTTCACTTGCAGGTTCAGCTCAATGTCTTTCTTAACCCAGCCATTCACACCACTGGCCAGCACCAGGCTCGCCCCACTGCGGTCAGATTTCACGGAAGTGCTGGCACCACCGGCCGTGAATGTTGTCTGCGCGGACGCGAGGAATTCGTAAGCAAATTCAGGCCTGAACCACGCAGTGAGTGTTCGGGCCGGTGCAATATCCCACGTTCTCGAAACCTTCGCTCCGAGACTCGTCACCATACTGTCGGTCCCCCCAAAGGTAATATCTGAGGTTACATCCTGAGTGTCGCGGAGCGCCAGATGCTGGAAGCTGAAGCGTACGGCCGGCTGGATAGCCACGACGTCCGTCAACGCTTTGCGCACTCCGCCTTCCACAGCGACCGCCGCCCCCCAGCCATTTGTATGCAGCGAATGATTGTTGGATGAACTCGCGTCCTCGGACTGCCAGCTCACCTGCATCTGCCCTTTCATGTACAGCCCTCTGTCCTCTATGTGCTTGAAATAGCCGCCAATCGCGTAGCTTCGCAGCAACATATCTCCTGCATTCCCGCCGTCGTAGTGTTCTACATCTGCCTTGGCGATGCCGAAAGATGCATAGAGTCCTGCAGCATGACTCACTCCTGGGTCGACCTGGGTATACAGATCCTTGCCGACGACGACGGAGTAGATCTCACCATGAAGCTTTGCGGCGTTGTCATAGAGTCCCCCACTCGCGCCGCTCCTCGGAAATTCACTGATAACCTTTCCCCAAAGACCCCTGTCGTTCACCAGCGGTGTGTCCTGGACCACCGCACTCATGAGAGTGTTGTTGTAGGCAAGGCCCAGAGTCGGAATGACTGAATAGAGTGACGCTTCTGCGGAATAGTTGGGTACGCCGCCACCGCCCGAGGTTTGCTCGGAAGTGAGGAACCAGTCATTCTGGTCAACCGTGCCCTGTCGCATTGAGTACTCGTAGGCGCCTGCGACAACCCGATGCTGCAATGTGAATGCGTTCTTCGCGGTTGGCCCGTTGGGAGATTCGACGACCGGAATACCGTCACCTGTCGTCTGCGCACCCAGCCCGCCTGCATTACGGATCCTAAGGTTCGTGGTGCCGGTTACCGCACCGTTGACAATCACTTTGTCCGACACGCTACCGCTGTCGGCGAGCGCCACGTTGAGCGTAACGAGCCCCCCGTTACCGCTGAGGTTTTGAAGGGTTAGCGTCCTGGGGGTGGCAAAAGGAAGAGCCGGCGCGGCGAAATCGACCTGGCCAGCAAGCGTCAGGTTATCTACTACGGAATTGCCCGTCATCGTCCAGCGCGATGCAGTATCGATATTCACATTGAGTGGCTCAATCCTGCCGGTCAGGACCGCGCCGTTCACGAGGTCAAGGCGGGAGCCATTCGCACCCCGGACGTCACCAGTCAACTGGCCGCCGCCGGAACTGCCATCAAGTCTCAGCGTGCCCCCACTCACGGTAGAGCCCCCCGTGTAGTCCAGGCGTCCCGTCAGGGTCAGCACATTGCCTCCGTCCTTCTCGAGGGATCCTGCCCCATGAATACTGGCGCCGACCACATTGTCCACCGAGGGATTAAACGTCAATTGCCCGTTGTTGATCACGTTTCCGCCGAGTTGCCCGGTTCCGATGACCTGGGTTGTACCAACGAGCACGCCACCGCCCTGCACGGTTAGCGCGCCACCGTCGCCAACCGTTGTTCCCTCCGCGGTGCCGTCGGAAAGTACACTCAGTACGCCCCCGTTCTCGAGCAGGACGTTGTTGGCGGAATGCAGGGCGCCATCGATAACGAAGGTACCCCGCGTGTTGCTCCCGGTAACGTTGGCACTGGTACTGGCCACCAGCGCCCCGCCGTCGTTTTGCGTCGAGTCGGTTGCCGTACCACCGTCCATGACCTGCAGAGTTCCGGAGCCGTTGATCGTGGTACCGCTCGCCGTCGCGCCCGACGACACAACCTGCCGACCACCACTCTCAAGAACCGTACCGCTCGCCCGTGCGCCGGCCTCAAGGCTTTCCTGACCGCCGGTGCTCACCGTGGTGCTGCTTGCGTATCCGCCGCTCTGGACAGTCTGCGTACCACCGTTGCCGATGGTTGTGGAGATCGCCCTCCCGCCGTCGAGAACCGTCAGTGCGCCTCCATTTTCGAGGAAGACATTGGTTGCAGTGTGATTGCCCTCCTGATTGATCGAGAAGCCATCGACACCCAGGGCGTTCGTTCCATTGACAGTCGCGTTTGTATCCGCGACAAGCGCGGCCCCCGAATTCTGTACAACACCATAGGCCGTGCCTCCGCCTTCGACCTGCAGCAGCCCTCCAGCATTCACCGTCGTCGTCGCGGCGACACCACCAGACAGAACGGACTGCACGCCACTACTGTTGATGAGTGTGTCGTCCGCGCGTCCAGACAAGGCCTGGCCCCCCCCCCCTTCAATTGTGGTGCTGCTTGTTGCCCCGCCGAGCTCGACGACCAGCCTGCCGCCGTCCCCCACTACGGTACGTACGGCTGAGCCGCCGAACTCCACGTTCTGCACCCCAGCGCTGGTGAGAACCGTATCTGACGCCACGCCTCCGTCAAAGACGTTCTGCGTCCCGCCAGCGTTGACGGTGGTGCTAATGGCGGTCCCGCCCGAGGACACGTCCTGAATGCCCGCATTATCGATGGTCGTGCTGGAGGTAGTTCCCCCGTCGTAGATGGTCTGCGTCCCCGCTTCGACCGTTTCGCCCGTGACGGTCATGCCTGAAGTAACCGATGGCGTGAACACCAACGAATTGACCGCGTATGCGTAGGCAGGCTGCGAGACGGTCGTCGCAGCACCGATACCCATGAAGGTGAACGCTACCGCAACGCTCATCCTGCTTCTTGCCGAGGAGCTTCTCGCGCACGCGACCATTGCACGGGAAGCCATCTGGCTCGCTTGAGATTTACACGACAGAAATCGACCATTGGTTTTCATAGTTCACCGATGCCCTTCATTTACATTTCGCACTACGAAATTACATATTCAGCATGATGAGTATGGATGCGTCTATCTGCTGCTATTGCGAGTCGTCACCCGTGATCCACCGGCCATGCTTCGACGACGGCATACCTGCCGTGGCGAGCACTCGATCAATTTCTCGGACCCTGGCACCTCCGAGCACCCAGATCACGGCAAACCTGTTCGCATGAAAACGCCCATCGCGTAATCGGGCTGCAGACTTCCTTTTTCAAACGACGCTACACGGCACCTAGCCAGCCTGTTCCGCCGGTTCGCGTTGTCTCACCGATCCGTCGCTTACCTCATCCCTTCAGGATCTGTACCCCGCGTGACTGAAATACGAATGTAAGCAAGACGGGTGAATTATGGAATTTGAATATTGTTTCGTCTGATTGCACGTCCACCTGCGAGAGCGGACCGCGCGCGGGTTACGACGGTCATAAGCGCAAGCGAGGCAGCAAGGTCCATATGGCTGTCGACACGTTAGGTTTGTTGCTTGCGGTGCACATCACGCCGGCCAACGAGCAGGAGCGCGCACAGGTTGCCGAGCTTGCCCGTCAGGTTCAGCAAGCAACCGGTCAGACGGTAAAGCTTGCATTCGCTGACCAAGGCTATACCGGTGATACGGCTCGACAGGCTGCGCATGACGAAGGCATCGAACTGCAGATTATCAAACTGCCAGAGGCAAAGAAGGGCTTCGTGCTACTGCCGCGTCGATGGGTTGTCGAGCGTAGTTTCGGCTGGCTCAACCGGTTCCGGCGACTGGCGCGAGACTACGAGCGTCTGCCCGAAACGTTAGCAGGCCTGCACTTTGTTGTCTTCGCCATGCTCATGCTTGTACATGTCGCGCCGGCTGTCCAGGTGCCTAACACCCTCTAGACAGAGAGTAAAAATTTCCACTCGACGCGGCTGATGTTGCTTTGAAGCAATAACAGCGAGCCGGGCCAGTCAACCTTGCCTCACCATGCAGACTTGTCGCCCGCTGACGATGCGGCCGCATCTGCCGCAGCTGCATTAACTTCATCCAACGTATAGACGGCACGCGTCCATGGTCTCGCAGCACGGGCCAACGTTGGCGCTGGCAGCTCAGGCATCTCCTCACCAGCGCGCCAGATCCAAGACGGCATTTCGCTTTCCTCGATCAGACCTGACAGCGCGTCCTCGTCTTCCTGTTCAACACCGGGCGGCTGCACGTACAGGGCAACGGGCTTCGGCAACACGTCGGCCAGCACCACGCACGCGAGCGGCTTGTTCTCAGCCAGGTTGTATCGCAGCCCCTTTACGAAGCGGCGTTTGTGCGCCGTGAGCGCATCGAGCATCAGTTTGTCGTACGCGTGCTCGAACGGAATCCAGTTAGCTGACACGACCATGACAGCCAGCGTCTCGATCGACGCGATGCCGGTAGATACGAGGCCGAAGGTTGCGATGAACACCAGGTGCGAATCTTCAATGCTGTCCCACAGCGCCAGCTCGTTCACAAAACGCTTCTGGAGCCGCCGATGCAGATCCTCGCTCAGCATGAACGGAAAGTCTGGAAGGTGTTTCGCGACGATCTTGAAGCCGTAGCGCGACTCGGCGATCTCCTTCGCTTCGCCGATCGCAATCATCAGCTTGCGTGTCTTCTTGCTGGCTGCTAGCTCGGCCATGTGCGCGATGCGGCGCTGTGTGATACCCGCTGCGTGTTCAGCGGAAAACGACTCCGGCACGTACAGCCAACGGCCGAGCGGTTCGCCCCTGGATACCTTGCCGGCCGCCGCCTGTAGTACGTATTTCCGCACGATGTACCAGCTGCGTTTGCCCGTCATCGCCGGATACCAACGATTCAGGCCCGCCTCTTCCCAGAGATAGTGCAATGTGCCACGCAGCGTCAGCTTCGCGCCGTTCGTTCGCACCGCGTCCGCCGCTTCGCCCGAGGGCGCTGGCGCTGCTCTTGTACCTGCCTTCGACAGGCTGAAATCGAGCTTAAGCGTGGTAATACCGTCTTCAATGTTCTCCCGAATAGCCTCACCTTTCACCTCACCCAGGCCGGAGAGTTCTGCCGGCGGCTCGTACGACGCACAGTCCGGCGCATGTATGCCGCCCGTGTTTGGCATACGCTTGATCACATAGTGTTCCCCGACTTTCGCGACATACATCGAGACGCCAACCGGCGTACACATGCACAGCGGTCGAAATTTCTCGCCGTGCGCATCGGCAAGATACGCCTGCAGATCAGCGGCATTTGCCGCAACAATCACGTCATCGAATCGAAACTCGCTCATGGCGTTACCTCTACCGATGTAGCTACGGCTGCGTTGAAGGAAGGACCGTGCCGATGATAATTGCGGCTGCCCCAGGTTCGCCCTGCGGAGCAGGCGCTCGATTAACAGGTGCAGGCACAGCGATTGACGGAAACACCTCACAAGGCGTTGCCTCGATGTAGGCAGGCACGCGCACCGGATAGTCACGCGCGCCGAATCTGATCTTCGCGAGCGGCCAGTCCTTGCCGTATTTCAGATAACCGTTCAGGTCGGGCAGGTTCGAGAGTTGCGACGACGTGACGACCAGCTCCGGATCGCGCTTGCGCTCGCGTGTGTTGATACGCCACTGACCCTGCACGCCGATCGGATGGCGCTCTACTTCGTGCCAGCCGATCATCTCCGCAACGCTTTTGGTTGTCAGTGCGTTGGCCCCTCCCAACGCAAGCAGACTGCGAAAACACGAAAGCGTCGCTTTCGCCGGTAGATCTCCCAGTTGCTGATGCAACTGAACCAGATCCTGCAGGTCCCCCACCACACACAGGCCATGCTTGCGGCCCTTCGATACTGCAGCCTCGAAACTGTAGAGGCGGCCAAGGGATGCCAGTTCGTTCTTGAATACCCACAGCCGCCGGTCGAATGTGGGCGCCTCGCTCAGAATCATCGCGTAGATCAGGTCGAGCCAGACGGGGATCGTCGGGCCCAGAGCCGTGCGCTGATCCTCACGCCACGTAATCCAGATGTTCCCTGCGTTTTCGTCGCCCATCCAGCGCCGGATCGAGAAATCGCCATCAGGAATGCGACGTAGCGGCCGGATGTACTTGTTCAGCGTAAAGATGATGCTGGCCGTCGCCCTATCCGCATCCTTTGCGAAGAAACCCACTGAATCCGTATCCTCAAGGTACTTTTGCAAGACCGGGCGCTGCTCGCGCACCAGCAAATCAGTTAGCGTCACCATGTCGCGCATGTCGTCGACGGCGAGCTTGTTCATCGTGTCCGCGAGCAGCGCGCGTGCATAGCCCGCCCACTCTTCGGCCTGATCGCCGTTCTGCGGTGGAATCGCCGAATGTGCGAGCCGTTCGAAGTCGAAACCGTGATCGACTTCGTTGAACAGCGACCAGCCGACGCACCGGGCGTCGTACGGGTTGATCACGATGTCGCCTGGCAAATAGAAGCGCGACATGAGCGAGCCGTTCGGATCAACCACCACCATGCGATCATCGCGGCGCAGTGCCGATGCGATCAATCCATTAATCGCCTGACTCTTGCCAGAGCCTGGCGCACCCACGACTATCAGGTTCTGCGTTTCGAGATCCGTCGGCATCTCGACGCCACAAACGGCGACTGGCACGCGCGGCGCATCGCCATGTTTCACGGCCTGTTTGCGGTACTGATTGTTATGTCGCGCGATGCGGCTGCTCAGCTGGTGCCGGTTTTCCATCTTCGTGCCACGAATGAATTTGGCGTACCGGTAGCCTTCGAAGCCATTGAACAGGTATTCGTGGTATGCCCATGCGGCACCCGCTGCAAGCACCGCACCCGGCACCACGCCCCAGAAAAGCAGGGGATCATGCACGGCGGCCGTGAAGCCGTGAATGATCCCAGCAGGAAACGGCAGCGGCGGATAACCTGCCAAAGTGAAGGACACGCAAAGGCCAAGAACGAGCGCGAGCACCGCTCCCGTCCACTGCATCATCACAATTTCGTGCTTTTGCATGATCAGCCGATCCCGTGCCCTTCACGTTGCTTTCCCGGCCTGACGGCCTCCTTGGCCCGCTCCGAGACTGCCTGCTTGCCATCGCGCGTAAAGCCGGCCGACTCGCGCAGGTTCCCGAAGAACTCGGCGCGACGCTCAAGCTTTTCATGTGCATTCAGCTCGGAAAATTTCTTACGCGGCCCCGTCTCTACACGCACGACGCTGGCGCCTTCCGCCTGCTGCGTCTTGCCCGCGTCAGCCGAATTGCCGGCACCTGGAGCCCCCCTGTCGGCGGCATCCTTCGTTTTGTTTCGACCAAGTTTCTTGAAACCCGCAACCCCGTCGACGGACTTCTTTGCCTCGGGTGTCTGGCCACTGTTCTCAACTGACGCAGCTGACGGCGTTCGCTTGCCGGTTCCCATTTCGATGACATTGGACTTTTCCGCCGCCGGTTTCACCGCTGCCTTCTCTGCTACCTTCTCGACCGGCGCCGTGCTTTTCCCACTGCCGCGCGAGAAGAACGCATTGCGCGCGGCTTCAATCGCGGCCTTGTCAGACGCCGCCGCATCCGGCGCCCTGCCGGCGTTTGCCTCTTTCGTTTCACGCAGCATTTCGAGTGTGGCTTTGGCCTGTTCAGCACTAACTCCAGTGGTCTTCGCGACCGTGTCGACTGTCGCTGCAAATTTGGCCGGATCCTTCAATGTCTCCAGAGACGTATCAATACTGACGCTCTCTTTCGCGGCTGCTCCCGCCCCTACCTCTACCGCGCGTTCTGCGCCCTTCTGCACGAGCTCCGCGACGGGCTGCGCCGCGGTCTTCTCCGGCGCCTCGATCGAGCGGCGCACCTGCGCCCGTAATGCCTGCTCCTGTGCATCGAGCTTGATCTCCGCAAGGTCCAGTTCCCGGCTACGGGCTTCCAGCGATTTCGCCCAGCCGTCGAGGGTCTTGGGATAGGTCCGCGTGGCGCCCTTGTCGTCGACGCGCGACTGCGCCTTTGCGAACATGTCGGCGATTTCCTGCAGACTCCATTCGCGCGGCACATTCAGATCCTTGTTCGCATGCAGGATCTCGGCAGTCTTCTTCGCATCGATCAACGCCAGCTTGTTCAGACCCGACAGCAGCGACGCCCGATCGGTAATCTGCTCGGCCCGCTGTGCCTGCTCGACCTCTTTTTCTGCTAACGCCTGCTCAAGCGCACCGCGCATCGCGGCCGTGTCGATCAGCTCACCTTCTTTCAGGCCGAAGCGTGTCTTGAGCGCTTTGGCATCGGTCGCAAGCAGTTTGTCTTCACGGCGCTGCTCGTCCTCGCGCTCGACCGCCTGCGCGACTGCGTTTGGCTCCCTTTTAAGCCAGTCCTGCCGGTATGCGAGATTCTTCTGGCGTGCCTCGAGACTCGCACGGCGCTGGGCAAGCGCCTGCTCCTGTTCCGCGAGCTGTTGCTGACGCTCCTTGTCGCTAAACCGCAATACGGTGTCTTCAAACATAAAAACCTCCGTCAGTTCGACGCCTGCCCGGACCAGGGGCGCCCTTGGTTAAACCGGCTTTGCCAGTGCTGCTGATACGCTTGTGCGACCACCGGCACATGCCACATCACCACAGCGTTTTCGCTGTTGTACCTGGCGGCCGACGTCGTGTAATTGAAGCTGCCCGTCTCGACTGATTCACCGTCGATCACCATGAATTTGTCGTGATGGATCGGATACACGTCGATCGTCCGGACGCCGACGCCCGCACCCGACAGCAGATCAAGTGCGATGCGGCCTTTGCAGCTGCGATCCTCAACCAGATTGCTCTTCCGATCGGCAACGACCGCTACGTCAACGCCGCGCCGATGCGCGTCGATCAGCGCCTGCACGATCGCCGGCGAAGTGAAGCTGTACGCCGACAGGTGGACAGAGTGCCGGGCCGTGCAAATGGCTTTAAGTACGAGACGTTCGGCAGAACCTTCCGGCGAAAAACCCGTGTCAATCGCGGGACCGTCAGGGGCTACGCATGCGGCCTGGGCACCGCTCGAGTACGTCAGAAGGGGAAAGCCAACGACCGTCAGCGCCGCCGTGACGACCGCAGACATGAGAGGACGATGGAGTTTGATCATCCTTGCCCTCACCGGCCCTGACCCAATAACTCGACGTGCTTCGCGACGGCGACGTCAACACTGGGAAAATTGCCCTGCGTCTCGGCACCGTGCCAGAGAATGTGTCTAGGCTTACCCTGAATAATGCAGCTGGCAATTCGCCATCCAGTCGGATGAACCAGTTCATACGGACCAACCCGTGTCCAGCCATGCGCTGCCGCGTAAGTCATCCCCGCCACCCTGTTAGTAATGAATTCGTGTCTGGAACTGGCCGGCCTCGTACACGTCGACCGCATTCGACGATTGCGGCTGCTGCCAGACGATGTGGTCATACACCGTGACGGTGACTGGATCGCCGTCGTAGCCACCACCGTCACGCCCATTTCGCCAGCTCACCGCTGACGCATCGACCGAGGGATCGCCATACACCTGATACGCACCGACCTGGCTGCCCACACAGGCCTGCGGCCCGTAATACGCGTAACCGCTATTGAGATCCGCCACGGAAGGCTTCGGCGTTCCGACAAGTGCGAAACCACCCATGCCGCTGTACGGACGAGCTCCGACCTTACGTTGCCCTTCGGCCACCCAGGCGCCAGCCGCCGCGGCCGTTGTGCCAGCAGGGCATGGATCGTACGGCGTGTTGTTCTGACGGACGGTCATGTCCGAGTCTTTACACTGCGGCCAGCCACGCCCGTGGCGGAGATCGTCCATCAGATGATCCATTGCCGGCCCGCAGGTAGACGGCGCCCACGGTCCGCCATTCGATGAGGGGTTGCCCAGACAGATCACCATGCGGCATCCGTAGTCGTCATCGGCACGGGCCATGCCGGCGTGACCGCCAGCAGCGAGCACCGACATGACCAGCATCAGCCTGACTCCGTTTCTCATCGTCATACCCCACCCCCTTTCCAAGTAAGCGCGCTGCGCCCGCCCTTCATGTATCGCCAGGCACTCCACGTATTGCGCACGGCCAGACCCAACAGACAGAACGGCGACGCAGCCACCGCACCCAACCACATCAAGGTAAGCACGGGCGGCAGCAGGACCCAGCCACCGCTCTCCCGCACCAGCCGGGCTACCAGATAAAAAGACATAGGCACCATGAGCGACGCGAATTGCACTCCGGCCCCAGGCTGGTGATGCCACCATTGCGATGCCGCCACGCCCGCCGTGACGGCATAGACGTCCAGCACCAGAGCCGCAGCAAGCATGCGAAATTGGTCACTGGTCATCGACGGCTCCAGACGCCTTTACTGCCTTGCGCGAATCGCTGCTCTGGCCATTGACCTGACCGTCTTCGTCGTCGTCCCCATAGGTCGTGAACCAGTCGTCTTTGGTCGCAGACTTTGCAGCGCGCTCCGGCCGTGCCGCCGCGCGTCGTGCGGGTCCACCTGCAGGGCGAACGTCCGGAACAACCTCGATCGGCTGCGCCCCCTGCACACCGGACGCCGGGACGGCAGCCGCCACCTTTTGTGCATAGGCGGCGCCCCGCGTCAGATCGCCGCTGTAATAACAGGAGAGCGCCGCACGTACCGCGTCATCAGCCTGCGCAAATTGCGGCTTCGCCCGGGCGTAGCACGCCTTAAGAATCGCAGCACCGGTCTTGAGGTTCGTGCAGGGTTCGAAGATGCTCTCTGCGGTCTGTCCGTAGCGCGCCAGATTGTGTACGTTGACCTGCACCAAACCCATGCTGTAATTCCAGCCGCCGGCGTCGAGCGCCTTGACGGTGGCCAGCGCTTCCGGAAGGTTCTTTGGCTGTCGCGCAAGATGGCCGACGACGACGCCGATCGCGAACGGATTTCCGCTGCTCTCGACTGTCGCCACGCGCCCCAACAGCGCGTGATGAACATCAGGGGCGCACTCCTGAGCCAGCGAGACAAAGGTGGATGCAACCGGTGGGGGCGCGACCTGCATATCCGCTTGTGACGCTTGAGCGGAAAGCAGCATCAGACTCAGCACCAGAGGCGCGAAGGGCAATTTAATGCGGGACATAGAGCACCTTGCTGATTCCCCGCACCCCATCGTCATAACGATGCATCTGCACCACGACGTCGATGAGACTGCGGGCATAGTCGATAATCTCGGCACGCTGCAAGGTCGAACCGAAGCGCATGACCATCTGCGCGAGCCGTTCGAACATGTGCTCGGGGCTAGTCGCGTGCAGCGTCGTCATCCACCCACCGTGTCCGGAATTGAGCATTTCGAGCGCGACGTATGCTTCAGCGCCGCGCAGTTCGCCCGGAATCACACGATCAGGCGACAGCCGCAATGACGTTTCCATCAGTTCAACCGGCGTTACCTGTGCCGTGCCCTGATTGCCACGCGAATACACCAGGTGCACAACGTTTTGTTGCGGCGGCCGTAGCTCGAGCGCATCCTGAATGGTGACGATCCGTTCGTGCGGCGAGATCTCCTTGAGGAGCATGTTGATGAGCTCCGTCTTGCCTGCGAAAGTCGGAGCACTCACCACAATGTTCTTTTTGGTCTGGACCGCAAGCCGCAGGAAGGCCGGCCAGTCCCCGTCGCGGTACAGCATTGCCAGCTTCCTCGCCGTGTCCTCCGCTTCGGGCAACGGCTCATTGACCCGATCAAAGGCCCCCGTGTCGATGTAGTGCTGCATCGTCAGGTCGAGCGTCGACGGTTTGCGGATCGCGATCGCGATCGTGCCGGGCGGCACTGCGGGCGGCTGGACCACCTGAATCCGGAAGTCGCGATTGCCTGCTCCCGTCAGTTCCGACGGGATCGAGGCCGCAAGCAGCGGGCGCTTAGCATCAGTTTCCTGATCAGAGTGATGCGCCACCAGTTCAGCAAAGTCCCGCAACGTACTTCCAGAAAGTGCGGGCGTGTCCACGCGCTCCATGAAGCGCTTACCTCGCCTGGACACCCAGACGATGCCTGGACCATTCACCGCGATCTCCGAAACGTCGGCGTCATCGAAAAGCGGCCTGATGGACTCGGTGCGGTTGAAGAATGCCGGCACGATCGACATGTCAGCGCCCCCGGATGCGTTCGGCGCGAGCCACCGCGCCGGCCTGCTGCACGGACGGACGATCGAGGCACACCTGCGCATCGAAACACTGGCGGGCAACGGCCTTAAGCTTTGCCTGCGCGAGCATCAGATACCGTCCGTCATCCCGGGCGAAATCCCTGAATATCTGTGCCTGCAACGCGTCGGCAACCGCGTCGTCCAGCTGGCGGCGTAGTTCGCCTGCGGCGACTTCGCATTGAACGTGCGAGTTATCCGTTGTCATCATTCCTCCCCGTCGCCCGATTTGCAGTAGTCGGAGAAGTCCAGCTCGTGTTCGACCTGAACGCGCACGCGCGTGCCCTGGTCGTTTTTGAGTGTCGGCGGGATGTTGACGTAGCCGCCCAGCAGCTGCTGCGAAGACTGCGCCATCGACTGCTGCACGCCCGCGCGGTACATCGCCATCGAGTTGTTCTGGTCTGACGACGACACGCCGTAGGTCGATGAACCCGCGCCGAGCAGCGACAGCGCCGCGCTCATGCCGAGGATCTGGCCAACGTGGTTATCAACTTCGGCGTCGATGCCCGCCGATCCGAGCTGATCGGCAACCGGTGAGTCGACATGGATCTTGACGCCATCCGGACGCAAGGCGACGGCGCTTGCAATGAAGGTTCGTTCCTGCCCCTTGCGCACAGACGAATTCGGTTTGCCTGTAATACGCGTGCCCCACGGCAGCAGCGGAATCCGGCCCTGCTCCCCATAAGCGTCCCGATCCAGCATGATCGTGATGGAACCAGGCAGGTCCGAGATAATGCGCGGCACCAGGTGGCCCTCGAGGATTGCCCCCGGCTCCATCTTGCATTGCAGGTTGTCGATCTTTTGCGCCTTGGACGTGGAGTCGTCGGCGCTCGCAACGCTACGCGCAAAGGCCGAATTCGGATCATTCTGACCGTCGCCGCCAGAACGGCGGCCCAAGCCTGCCTCACCCTGCTGAGCATCAGCGGAAGCGGCACCTGCATCGTCTGAGCCATCCGCTCCCGTGTCAGAACCAAAGATGCCTGATTTCATCCGCGCCTCGTGCATTGCCTCGGCTTTTCTGCGTGCCTGCTCAGCTGCTGCGGCCGCCTGACGTTGACGCTCCGCAGCCCGTCGCGCTTCGTCCGGATCGACGCCCGAGCTTGCAGCTGGTGCCGACGCAGCTGCCGCCATCGACGCCGGAAGTTTCTGCCGGCCAGCATCCAGCGGCGCCGCCTTCGCCGTGTCTTCGTCGATCTTCGGCTTGTCGGAACTGCCCGATGGCGCCGGCGCATCATGCTTCATCGCGTAGAATCCACCGGCACACAGCAGGAACAGAATCGCGCCGGCGACCGTGAAAAAGGTTTGACGCCGGCCGCGCCCCGGATCGGCTGCGAGCGACGTCTGCCGCAGCGCATCAGCCGCGCGCCGACGCTCGTTCAGGCTGTCGCCTACGTTGCCCGGCTCGCCCCCTGGCTGCCCGCCGTCATGAGGCAGATCATTCGGGTTATCAGGCGTATTCAATTTCCGCCTCCCCAGGGTGAGCGCTGCGCCTGTGTCGCCGTACCCTGTTGCGACCGGCTCACACACAAGGTGCGATCGCCATCGCGCAGCGTAAAGCGGTCAGCCATCTGCTCGATCACCAGGTATGGCCCTTCCCTGCGCATGGGCGCAAGCGCCTCGGTGCCGTCCCGGTCAACGACATAAATGCTCGGCTTGGGCTTGCCGATCGTGGTCAGAAAGTAAGTGAACTGCCCGTCGTCAAAAACGCGCTGCAGACCGAACGAATTTTCGTCACCCGACACCTGATAATTCTTGTTGACCATGCGCGGCTGCGAATAGGATGTGTCGGAGATACCGCCCGAATCGTCTCTCCATCCATCGTTTCCATCTGCCGGATAGATAAAGCGCACCGCATAGGTCGCTCGTTCCGGATTCTTCGAACTGGATAGCCGGAAGTAATAGACGTGATTGCTGGTCGTGACCGTCAGATTGGTTCTTGCATCCGGCTCGACCGGCTTAAGCACGAGATGATTGCGAAACTTCAGGACCTGCCAGCCGATTGAATCGCCGATCGCCTTGTTGAGGATCTTTTCCCCAGGCGCGAATTCGATCGTCGTCGCGTAACCATAGACGCCCGTGATTTCGTAGACCTGATTCGGATCGAACTGAAGCTGGCATACCCGGTTGTCCGTAATCACGCAGCGCGGATTTTTGGCCGCTTGCGCATTCACACCCATAACGGCGCACGCAATACCCACTGACCATGCCAGCATGCCGTGGCGAATCGTTTTCATGTCGTTCCCTCTCCTGGTTAGTACGCCGAGGGCGTCACGAAATGCACGATATGCGCGGCCTGCAATGCATCGTCAATCGACGCTATCTGCAGGTGGTAGGTGCCGCGCGTCGTCGTGACATTCAGCCCCATCTTTTCGCCCGGCCTGTCGGCCGTCACCTGCAGCGTGTCGCCCGTTCGCTGAACATGAAAGACCGGTGCCGTGCTCTGCGCGATGGCCTTGATATGTTCGTCGCGCGGAAAGTCAATCGCCAGCAAGGTCCTGTCAGCAACTGTCAGGTCGTAGATCTGGTCCGGCATGTACGGCAGGCGCTGCACATTGCCTTCCGTTCCCCGCAGGACCGGATCAGCAGCCGTTACTGCGTGAGCCACGGCCGACAACGCCACTGCTATCGCTACTGCCGTCAAGGCACTCCTGACTGTTCGCATCTCAACCTCCAGATGGGGCCGGCGCACCCGGCTCTGTGTTTGGCTCGAAGCCGGTCACCATGAAACCCGTACCGTTGATGTAGCGGTTCTGCGGCGTTAGCGCCTGCTTCACGAAGTCGTAGCGGAACAGCACATGCCAGTACACCGTCTTGTTGTCGCCGTTGCCGTCGTTGTAGGTCGTGAAGGTTGCTTCGGCCTTGTGGTCGTCACGGTCGAGAATGCGGATGCGCTGATCCTTCACGCGACGAACCGTCGTCTCTGCGATCGCGTAGTACGGGTTGTCCTTGTTCTTCGCGTCCATCTCGTGATTGAAGCGGTCTGCCACGTCCGATGCTGAATGCAGCCTGACGTAATCAATATGGTCCTGGCGAAACGCGCGATCCAGCGTGTAGCGTTCAGTCACGTAACGGGCAAGTTCGCTCTCGATCACGGCATCCTTCGAGCTGAGCACCGCAGGTGTGCCGATCTCGCTTTTTGCGACGTGGTTGTTTCTGTCAAGAGTCAGCACCACAGGTGGCACATACTCCTGATTGGCCTTGTCGTAGGCCATTGAAGCCAGTGCGAGGCCCGCGATCGGCCACGCTACCAACGCGAGCAGATATGCGCGATTCCGGGATAAGCGAATCGCCTCATAGGATTCGGCTGGCGGTGCGTCAGGCGCTGCCGCCTGACGAACCTTGGAAGATTTCTGGAAAATCGCGCTCACCATTGACCTCCATCAGATGTGCCGCTCGACGGCGCTGTGCCGCCAGGGCCGCCCGGTTGACCGGCACCCGATGGGCTCGACATGCTTGAAGGGCTCGTAGCGCCGCCCGAGGAAAGCGCCCGCTCGATCCGGGCAAGCTGATTACCGTGAGCAGTTTGGGTGTTGCTGATACTGTTCAGCGCAGTCGCCGCGCCCGGATTTGCGCCGGCGCCGCCTCGCCCACCGCCGGAAAACTTCGACATGATCTGGGACATCATGAAGCCGCCGATCATGTCCGCCATGCCGCTGCCGGCGGCACCACTCGATGTCAGCGCGGACGCCAGCGGGCGAATGGTAAAGGCCATGAAAAGTGTGATGGCGCCTGCAAGGATGATTGCAGAAAAGGCATCGTTCGCCGTCATTGCGTTGGGGTCCATCTTCGATACAAACTGGTCAGTGATATCGAAGCTGAATTTCACAATGACGCCCAGCAGGATGCCGACCAGTGCAAACTTCGCCATCGCCGCAAACCAGCTCATGCCGAATCCACGCGTGCTGTTCCACATCAACGTCGGCACGAACAGCGGAAAGAGCAGCATCGTGACTGCAAAGCCCATGTCAGAACCGACCTTCAGAACAAGCGCGACCAGGACCATCGCTGTATTGACCATCTGCAACACAAGCCCAAGAAGCACGATGCCGATCTTGAGCATCGACTGCTTCATCATCTGGCCAGATGCATCGGAAAACTTGTTGTAGGCGTTCTCCAGGTATTGCGTCATGGACTGCCCGCCCATCAACGCATTTACGGTGTCGTCGCGCAGTTCCTGGAATGAATGAAAAATCTGTCCGGCAAGCCCGCCCCAGTTCAATGCCGCGAACACGAACATGATCGTCAAAAGCATTCTCACGAGAGGCCACACGTCCGCAGGATCTCGCCCGGAATGAACCCGGATTACCTTCACTGCCACCCAGATCATCGCGAGGTAGAGCGCCGGTTGCGTGACTGCGTGCCCCAGCACCGGGTAATTGGTCGACAGAAACGATTCCGTTCGCGACGGGATGCTGTCGAACAATGTCTGGATGAATTGATCTACCGGATCAGCCATGTCACTTCCCTGGGCCAAAAAATATCTGCTTGGATGCCTCCGCGGCAGCGTTGCAGTCGCGTGCTTCCGGGGTGTCAGCAAAGGGGCTAATGCCGCGGTTTGTGCAATCGTCTTCGCGCGCTTTCATCTCAGCGCGATGCGCAAGGTAATATGCTTCCGTCTTCGGCTCGAACGTCGGCACAGTCTGCGCAGGGGGTTCGACAGTGCCGCCTCCCGTGCTGCTCGTATGCACGACGTAAACGATCAATCCGCCGCTTCCAACAACTGCGATTGCGAGAAGGAACCAACTGAGTTTGCCTGTCCACGTCATATGCCTTTCTCCAGTTTCTTCACCCGTGAGCCAGCAGGCCCACGGCGCGCTGTCACGCCTGCTGCCCGATAGGATGAAAATCGCACGCGCACGGCGATTTCGATATCGCGCCGGAATGTGCACAGCCAGCCAGACACGTAGCGCCGGCGAGCAGGAGATAAAAAACGACGCTTCGCATGTCGATCCTCACTTCAATACGTTGCTGAAAAACTTCTCACGCTCTGCGGTGGCCTGGTTACTCTCGTTGAGCTGGTTCGCCGTCAGATTCGCGTTGATGGCCTGCAATTTCGTTTGCGCGGACTGGGCCATCCCCAGCTCAGCCGACATGCGGTTCTGCAGATCCGCGGCGTCCTTTACGTTCTGGGTCGTGTCGACCTGCTGCGAAAGGCTTTGGAAGTTCTGCAGGTGGGTTTGGGCCTCGTCGTACAGCGACTCTCCGCCGGCCAGTGCCGAGCGAACCGAGTCGGTACTCATCTTGTAGTTCGCGCCCGCGCCCTTGTCCGCGAAGTCATCGGGTGACATCGTGTTCATCACCTTTTCGTACGTCGCCTGTCGGCTGCCGTAGATACCGCTCTTCTGCTGCGATACAACGTCCTGCCAGCTGCCCGGCACAATGGACGACGCGTCAATTGCATCGGTCAGCCCCTGCCCACCCCGCCCGTACGACCCGGTTACCGCGCCGTATTGCTGCTTGAGCGTGTCGTATTCCTGCTTGAACTGAGCGAGTTGCGCGGCCAGCGCTGTCCAGGTCCCGGCATCGCCAACCGGAACGCCCGTTGCGAACGCTGACGTCGATATGGCCATCACTGCGATGGCCGCTACGAATGGTCCTTTCATTTCTGCACCTCCACTTCCGGTTGTAAGGTCGATTCCGCCAATCGCGCTGCGCTCCCTGGCTTGCCCATCCAGTACAGCCTGATGCCGCGCGACCACGACCACGCATACACAAAACAAAGCGCGAGCACGCCGTACTGCTGCGATTCCCACGCCATCCAGAACCAGAAAGGTTGCCCTGCAAGCCCACAGATACAAGCCCACTTACGCCAGTGTTCGCGTCGGTCCTGCGACAGGAAAATGCTCGCCGCACCGAGTACACCGATTGCAATCTGTCCGATCACAGGTTCACCTCACCACTCAACTCAAAGGTTGTGCGTCCGTTCAGATAGCGCACGTCTCATGAACACTGGAACCCATCGACTCGGGTCCGTTGTGCCCAACTCGGCGCGGACACGGTTCATCAGCTCAACCGACTTGTCATTCGACGACAGCACGGCCACGAGCTCAGGCATGTCCGACATATCAAACGAGGCGCGCACACTGACTCCGCTGCCCTTCTTGATAAGTACCTTGTAGTCAGTAGGCGCAGCGCGCTCGATGAATTCGAACTCGCTCTGCGAAAAGTCCAGGTTATCGACGTAGTCCCGTCGATCAGCCTTGTCATTCGCGAAATAGAAGCTCGTCACCGCCTGATTTTTGACGGCCGCCACCGGCCGATAGAGAGCGCTCGGCTCGGGCGTAATGAAGAGCGTTACGCAGTTGCGCCGACGGAATGTCTCGCGGTACAACTCGACCTTCTGTTGCCAGAATGAATTGCGAATGTACGTCTGGGCTTCGTCCCACACGATGATCGCGGGCGAGCCATCAAGCGATTGCTCGATGCGGTGCGTCAGGTAGTTGAGCAGGATGGGAAGCTCTGGCCTTCCCTCCTTGTCTTTCATCAGCTCCCGCATCTCGTAGCGATAGTGACGATGCGTTGTCACATCGAGCGTGTCGTGTTCGTTGTCGAAAACTGCAGCATTCGCGCCATCGCCATGCCACACGGCAATCGCCCGATACAGATCCGAATTCTTCGCGCCGAAACGCCAGGCCAGATTCCGCAGGCGCCGGTCCTCGAACTTCGTCTTGCTGTCATCGAAGTTGTCATTAACCGATGTGGCAATGCGTTCGATATCGTCGACAGTGAGCGTGTAGCCATAGCACGTCGCCATCATCTGCAGCAGCTCGCGCAGCATCGCGCGGTTCTGTTCCGTGTCGGGCATCTTGCAGGGGTTGCCAAGCGAGCGTGACAGGCTGAGTACGATATCGGCGCCGTTCATTGCCTGTATGAACACGGTCGCGCCGTTCTCACGGTCAAACCAGTGCACCCGGGGCTCCACCTTATCGGCCTGACTGGTGACCAACGCAACAAACAACGTCTTGCCCACGCCCGTTTTCGCCGCGAAATTGCCATGCCCAGGCACCATCCCGGCGCGTTCCTCATGAAAGTTCAGGTAGTAGCCGGTCTGACCTTCAGTTGGCAGAACCATGAGGCATTCACCCCACAGGTTTCCGTCAAAACGCCCTTGCGGAAAGCTGTGCAGCGATGCAAAGGAAGCGAACTGGAGCGCCTCGACCTTGCCGACCCGGCCGTTGTGCCGCTTTCTGGCACCCGGTATCTGCGACCATACGGCACGCTCCATGCCGGTCGTCTCGACAACCGGTTTCACGCCCCAGCTCTTGAAGCACTCGCCCGTTTTACCCACGGCATCATCCAGCGCTTCAAGCGCCTTGAGCGCCGCCTCTTGCGAGCGCCCTTCGACCGGCACATGAACGAGGACGCTCATGTGATGCGTGCCGAGCACTGCCTTGTTAGCCGCCTGTCGCATACGCAGTGCCGTAATTTCCGCCGACATACCGGCAGTCGTCCGGTCATGCGACAGTCGGGCCTCACTTGTCGACGTCGCCATGCTGGCGTCAAGTTTGTCGATCGGGAAAAACTTCTGTGTGACGATCAGTTCGGCGGGCAGACGCTGGAACCGGTCAGCCATGCCGGCGACTGCGCCATCGGGCCAGCGTGACATGGCGAGCACCTGCCCGATGCGGCGGTGGTTGAGCCCGTTGATCTCAAAAACGTCTTTCCCTAGGATCGGATTGCGGCCGAAATGCAGATACGAGCTCGCGATCGCCTGGGCCAGGTTGAATGAATCAGCCAGCACGGGACCATCTTCCTGCGTGAGCAGATAACGCAGGAAACGCGCCATCTCACAACAGGGTCCGATTTCCGTTTCGACGCGGCCCAGCCGGCGAGGCGCGTAATGCGCCAGCGATTTCATCAGCGAATTGACATTCTCTTCAAGGTCACGCGCCTGTCTCGACTCCGTTTCAAGTTTGTCGTTGGTGCCGGAGGGATTGAACGCATTGAATACGCGATCGAGCCGCCCCACTACCCCGCTGTAGTGCCGGTAGCGCACGACGGCAATATAGATTTCGTGCTGATACAACGACCGCGTCTGAAATCGCGCTTTCAGTTTTTCATTAAGTAGATTCGGAAACCAGTTCGAATACTTGCCGGCGGGCCACCGGTTGACCTTGCGCCGGATCTCGTACACGTAGATGCCCACGTTGCTGTCAGCGATGGACTCCAGCGCGGTGTTCCGCTGATGCTTGTACGCATCGACGCCGGTGTCATCGAGCATTTCCGCGTAGAGGCCCTGGAGACGCACAATCTGCACCAGTCCACTGTCGAGCGTGCGCAACGTATGGCCGTTGTAGTACGCGTTCAGGCCAAACGGAAGTTCGCGCGAGGCGTGCAGATCGGCTGCATCATCCTTGTCTGACTCGCTCCGCTGAACGAATGGCGACGCGCCGAAATGACGGTCGAGAAAGGTGGAGAGAGACATAGTGACGTGCTCCTCCTATCGCTTCGGGCCGCGAGAGCCGCCCGCCCGCATGAGCAGCCCCGTCACGAAGAACGTCTTGCCAGTGCCACCCTCTGCCCAAAGGTTCGTGTGTCCCACACGGCGCGACGACATCGACAGAGCCGGAAAATTGTCCGTCGGCTGCGAGACAGACGACACACGCCGGCGAGAGCGTGAAGATTTATCGTGGCGCATAGGTCTTGGCTCCGCCCCAGTATTTGAGGCTACGTGGCTTCGCCGTCGCGCCAAAGCTCTGGTACGCGACCGAAAACGCGAACATGTCTTTCGCGGTAATCAGATAGGAGCCGATGACCAGGAAGGGCACGGCGAGCATCACCGGCCACCATTTGAGGAACATGAAGACAGCTGCGGGTAAAACGAATGAGCCGAGGAACAGTTCAGCCAGGCAGCCCCATATCATCCACGGCTGCACCATGCCTTTCGGGATTTCGTGAACTTCACGCATGGCATCACCTCACCTCAGATCTGCGATGCGCCAGTTGTCGCGGCATAGCGAACGATCGCGGGGATTGCGAAGAAGACGAATGACACGATCACCGCGATAACGGCCGACTTCATCGGAACCCAGCCCTTCGGCACACCCAGCGTGCAAACTCCGAGAATGGCCATGAAAAGGTAGGGTCCGGCGTCGACGAAAAGCCAGCTGACGAAATCACGCGCCAACCCTGTGAAGGTGCTGTAATCCATTGCGTAGGCGCATTCGGGGAACACTGCGGCAACGAACATCAGAGTCAGCGTGGCCGCCGATTTTGTTTGCGAACGTGTCAGCGAGGGTGTCTTGCGGAGCAAGAAATGCTGAATTGCAGGGGCAAGCGTGACCGCGCCTATAATGGCGGTAGCCATAGTTAGTCCTCACAGGGTTGCGAAATGGTCAGGTTGGTGCCAGTGTTGGTAGCACTGGCACCAACCGCTCTTATCGCTCTCCGGGTGCTATCAACAACCTGGCCGGATCGCGGTGCGAACCAATTTAATCTCCTTCTGACACCTCCTCCTGTCGCGACGTTGGCGAAGCGGGTGGGGCATCCGACGCCCACCCCTTGCAGACCGCCTCATCTTCCAGTTCGGCCCGACGAGTCGAAGCTCAACAACCAGCTGCGCATTTTTCGACCGCGCCTCCTGCTTTGCCCGCTCGATGAGCCACTCGTTTAGCTCTCGGGGAAGTCGACACTGCGAGCGAACGATGTCACCCATTCCCTCTCCTCCAGTGCTTGTTAGTCACTACGATATAGTGACATCTTGTCACTATATTCCGGCGCCGCCATAGTGTCAAATGTCACTATGAAAGACAGCTACCGCTCACAATTCCGGCTACCGTGGTCCCTCTACCACCAGTTGAAGGAATCCGCCGCAAAGAATCAGCGCCCACTCAACGCTGAGCTGGTCGCTCGTTTAGAGTCGACCTACCCCCAACTCAGCGTCCCAAAGGGCATCGGTGTCGACGAATTACGCGAAACCGTTACTACAATGTCTCTCGCCGAGCTCATGACGCCAGACGAGATAACAATGTTCGCCGAACGCATGCTCGTTCTTGCCGCACGCAAGCGCACTACCAAAACAACACCGTAGTGACACTTTCCAACAGTTGATGTGACGAATTCAAGAGACTCGCTTAGTCTTGCGGCCGTCGGTGTTTTATGCTAGACATTTGACTGGCAGCCTTTGGTTCATGACCGAGAACCATAGCGGTGGAATTAATGCCAGGCCGAACATGTGCAGATAGCCACCAGGAAGCGCTCTCCCGGCGTGGACCAGGTGATCATAGGCGCGCGTCTGCTCCAGATGGTGGTGGGTGTGAAGCCCGTTATTTACGAATAACCGGTTGGACAACCAGAAGTTAATATCCCACGCAACCTGGTTACCCAATTCATCAGTACTACCGCACAAGCCATAGTGCTGCAGGTAGCCAACCGCTTCTACGACAAAAACGGAGACTATGCCCTGCCCGACGTAGAAGACGACTCCACGCCACCCACCAGTCCACGCGAAAAGAGCCACTACCGCTATGCTGACCGGGACGATCTGCAGGAGCCGGCTTTCCCTCCAACTGTGGATCTGACCTAACTCGTAAGCGATTGCGGATCTCAGCGCCGAGAAAAAGGAGCGGCCAACGTGACACCAAACCGACAGGCCGATATGGGCCGTTGAGCCAAATCGCGGATCGCCGACGTGTCCGTGGTGGAGTTGATGTACGACTCGATAGTGAGGGTATCCAGCGACTGCTAGCGCTACGTCGGAGATCAACCTGAACCGACGCCCGCCCCTGTGCATTACCTCATGAATGTGCGCCATCGCGAAAGCACTTACGATGCCGGACGCAATCACCAGTCCGGCAAACTCCAGCTGCCTCGCGCTCATCGCTCTTTCGAGGGCAACAAGCACCGCGGCGCCCCACACGCAAATGTAAGTGACTGGAACTACAGGCACGCTCGGCGCTTGGCTCGCCTTCTGGTTTGTGACCCCCACGTCCTGGCCGATAAGCGCGTCGGCGGCCGGGACCACCGCGACCAGGAGCAGCAAATACAGCCAAGGATGCCGATAATAGAACAATGCCGTCGCGGTCGCTGGTAATAGCGTCGACAGCCAGAACCCGCCATTACTGTTGCGCAAAGATGTCATTTTCTTCAGCAAACCGGACCGCCGCGGTAATGTGCGATACGCCAATCTTTTCGTTGATCCGCTGGAACTGCCTGTAGACAGTCGTCGAAGACACCTTCAGCTCGTCGGCGATTGCGCCTGCATTGAAGCCAGATCGCACGAAGCCAATCAACTGCACCTCCAGCTGCGAAAGGCCGCACTTTCTGATGGCATCTTCTCGCACAGCTCGTGATGACCAATCGAGAAGCTCCAGTGCCAAGGCCCGGAAAAATGCCCTCCCCTCCCTGAGCTTCGGTTCACCTTCCTCACGCTTCGTGCTCGAGCCAAGGTAAAGAGCTCCAATCCGCCCTTTCTCGCTAGCGTGCGCAGGGATGAGGAATGTGCTGAGAAACCCGTGTTCCGCGGCCACCTCAAGCATCCGTTTTTGCCCGGTAGTCCGAATTGGCAACTCCGAGCCCAGAACTGGCGCCGTGTTCGATCGCGCGTAGTCGAGACAAGGGTCCGTCAGATACCATCTGTTCGCGTTATACAGTTGACACCATTCGGGGCGACAACCGATCAGGAATCGATGGGTGGAGCGACTGGCTGAATGATCGGTAGGATGCAACGAAACGAACACGAACCATTCAGCGCCCTTCGATCGAATTGCGTCCCTCACAAGCGGTATCAATTCCAATTCATCGGCTGCGTTTATAACGGCATCAAAGCTCAGTTCCATTACGATCTATCCGTCTAGATTACGTCATCAACCCCATCCACCCAGACAATGTTTCGCACTTCCATATAAATTTTCCGCATCACCGAATGATGCGGGTCCGAAAGCGCGAACGTTTCAAACTCGCCTTTTGATGAAACCGGCAAAATCTGAACTAGCGTCAATTCGTCACCCTGAATCAAATACCTTTCTGCAATGAAACCGCCGGGCACCTGATAGAGACGAATACCCACCTTCTCTACACCTGCGCTGACGGCTCGTTCATAGACAAGGTTCTTCATAATCCTCGCCTTCGATCTCAGGGCGATGTCCACAAGCACGACACGTCCTGTCCTTGACATCCTGCTCAGACAGAGACGAAATCACATTGTCTGCCACACATCTTTCGCACTCGAAGATCGAAACGAAAAATTCCGCGCGGCACACTTCGCACCTCATCCGATGGACTTCGTTTTCTTGCAAGACTTCCCATCCATCATCACCGTGATCGGCCCCACAAGATGGACACACAATGCTGATACAGTCGCTCATAGTTCCCAATCCAACAAATCATCTTCACTCCGGCGAATCACCGGGCAATCTCATGCACCCGAGTGCAACGCCAACCTTCCGCCCGTCCGAGCTGGATATGAATCGCGCGGTCGACTCGAACGCAGGCGTCGCACGTAATTGACGAACCGGTCTATCTCAGACTCGGCCATTCCGAGCCACGCGAATCGTATGGTTCCGGGCTCCGACGGGAAAATTAACTTTCGGTCGATGCCGTGATGCTCGAGATACTGAAAGAACACAGACAGGTCATCGTCCCGCAGTCTCTTCAGCCAGGTTTGCAGGCGCTCCAACTCCTCGCCAGTTAACTCAGCCGGCAACGTGTTTAGAAGGCTCAATGCGAAGCGCGTTGGACAGGGCGATCGCGGGACGTAATAAAGATCGCAGTGGTCCTGGTGCGCTGTGCGGAGATCGCCCCGCAGTACCGGAAACGAAAGGGCCTGTTCCTTTGCATCTTTGGCAGGCTGAACCCGCGGCCGATCGTCAGGCGATGTTGGCCAAATGCGTTTCAGGTCATTGACTCTGCACTTCTCGCGGGACATCCAGATCTCACGCAGCTCGTAGTACTCTGTCGATTGAGATATCCGGTAAGCCGCATCGACAAGCGGGCTGTCGTGCCAGTGAGCGAGCGGCCTAGTGCGCTGCGCTGCATACATGCGCTGATGGTCATCTTCCAGATTGACGCCCGACTCTTCGAACAGTCGGCGAAATAGAATCAGCGATTTGCGGAAATACTGGGATGCGCCATCTGACTGCGCATACAGACGCTCCGGAAATGTTTGTGCGTTGTCCGGCGCAACATGGCCATTGGCCGCGTCTGTAATGCCAGTGACAAGCCAGAAAGCATAGTGTGGGAAAAGACGCGCCAGCGCCTCAATCATGTCCGGCGTGGCTCGTTGTCGGCGATGAAATACCTTACGCCAGCGCTGAACGGAAATACGGGTGTACGCCGCCAGCCGCTCCATGTAGCCCCGGCCAGGGTCAGGCCGCAGGAGCAGAGAACCGGACGATCTACGTTGTTCCCCACTCGCCCTGTTGTCTTCACGTGGCGCGAGGCGTGCCCGCTCATTCAGGAGCAAGATCATGCGGTCTTCGATCGTCGTGGCCATATTTTGAAGCAATCCAAATCAGTCAATCTGTCCCGATTAGATCAATTCATAAGATATGACCATACTCGCCCTACCTTCCCATCCACCAATTCAGTTACAAACGGAAACACGCAGAAAGGTACCTACTGCTACAAGCCGGAAATTTCTCTGGATGTCTATGCTTATTGCATAGATTATGTGGAAAATATGCCCTATCCCACCCGTATCGCGAGAGTGATTGGCGATGAAACCGTTTGAATGAACTTTAGATAACAGCCGTTTAGCCGAAGCGCTGAATGAGCGCAAGTGCCACGACGCGGAGACTGTCTGGCGACAGTTCCTGCAATTCAATGACTGGTGCATCTGCAAGTGAGGGATGACTTCGCCTTGTTGAACGCGCATAAGCAGGATCGTAGTGCGTGGCCATGACTCGCTCAAACAACTCAGGTATTTGCCGTGATCTGGCCATTTCTTCCCACACCTCAAACTCTTTGCCTCCGACATAGCTCCGTAGAGAGGCGAGCTGCGATACGAAGGCGCCCGGATCTTGCTCGAAATGGTGATAGTCCTCTCGCCACAATAGGACTCGCTGGGCCATCGGCGTAGTCACGCAACAGGCTTACCCTTCGTATGCATCGTTTCGAGCAACGCTGGCGGTAACTGCACGTTTCCAATCTTTTTGCTCTCTGCTTCAACCCACACCGGGCGACTAGGCGAGAGGGCACAAAGCTTCTGTTGCAGCAGGCTATCGAAGTACTTCTGCGTCGGCTGCGGCGTGCCAGGTATCGCACCGATGACTGAGCCCCGATGCGATGCGAGCGCCTCCAGATTCAACACCTGCGCGCCGGCGGCTTCGAGTTGATTGAGCAAGCGAGTCTTTCCAGAACCAGTCGAGCCTGACAGGACTACATACGAGAACTCACGCGGCCGCGTTGCCAGTTGTTCGTTTACCCAACGTCGATAGCCCTTCCAGCCACCAGGCAGACGGTCCACCTTATAACCGATCGTATCGAGAGCATCGAACCAAAGGCGACTACGCTTACCGCCGCGAAAGCAATAGACAAGTACCCTTCCATGACGCGGACGGCCCGCAATTACTGTATCAAGATGGCGTGAAATGTTTTTCAGCGAATAGGACACGCCGATCAGATATGCCCGAATTTTGTCGGTCCGATGCAGGGTGCCGACCTCAACGTATTCGTCATTGCTGACCACGGGTAGGTTGATTGCCCCTGGGATGTGATCCACGGCGTATTCGCGTTCGCTGCGCGCGTCGATGATGAGGTCGTAATCTTCGAATCGGTACATGCGCACCTGCCGTCTGAGTGTTGGCGTGCAACGCGTGTTCTTTACGCCGTTTTGTCAAGCCTCAACACTTCGAACATTTGCGTGCCCGTGATGTGCGTGTACTGAGGCCCGTCGCGCATATCGCATGGCTTCAAGAATCCTTTAGGGCACTCTCGTCGTCTAAAACAAAAGAGAGGTCTGTCGTAACCGCAAAGTACAAGCCCACCACCGAGAATCTGCGTTGAAAGAATCACCTTGATCTACTTTTGCGGCGTCATCTCGCGGGCTCAGTCGACTTGAGGTGATCGTCCGGAGTCGACGCTACGCCTGTCCAGTTCGGCCCGCGTACGCTCCAGTTCATGCGCGATCAGTTTCTCGTCCGGCAGCACGGTTTGGTACTCCGAGGCGAGAATTTTGTTCGGTAGGTTATCGAGTGCATAGTGCGCTTCGGCAGCGCCCTTCTCGGCACACAGAATCAGACCTACTGGCGGATTTTCACCAGGCTTCATCCAGTGTTCACGCGCGTAGTTCAGATAGAGGTGCATCTGTCCGGCATCTGCATAGCTGAACCGGCCGACCTTCAGGTCGATCACCACGAGACATCTGAGCCGCCGGTGAAAAAACAGCAGATCCACCCTGAACCAAGCGTCGTCGATCCGCAACCGTCGCTGTCGACCGAGAAAGGCGAAGTCGTCACCAAGCTCCAACAGGAAGTCAGTCAGATGACGGATCAGGCCGTCTTCGAGGTCGGATTCCGAGTACTCGTCCTTCAGGTCCAGAAACTCCAGCACGAACGGATCCCGAATGGCCTGTTCAGGCGTAGGAGCGTCGTCAGCATCGGCCTGCCCTGCCTTTCGCAGCATCGCCGCCTTGTTGTGCGAGAGGGCGACGCGCTCGTAGAACTGACTGCCGATCTGCCGATCAAGCTGCCGGACTGACCAGCCGCAGCGCAGCGCTTCGGCTTCGTAGAAGCTGCGGGCCGCGGGATTCCTGAGCGACAGCAGGCGCACGTAGGCCGACCAAGGCAAGGGAAACGCCTGTGCCACGGCGGTCAGGTCAGGAGAATTCCGCGCAGGTGATTCAGAAAAGTGTCGTCCGGCAGAAATTGCATACAGTGTCGGGACTATTTTTGAGGACGGGGATTTTGCAGACAGCGTCTGCAAAATCTGCTCCGCCGGTCTGCTCAGATAAAACGCGCGCATCTGCGAAAGGTTGCGCCAGCCGAAACCTCGCCCGAACCTCTGGGACAGATCGGCGCCGAGTCGCTTGATCAGTGCTTCGCCGTAAGCGGCCCGGCCCTCACCACCCTGCTCGAATTCCACGATGCGTCGGCCAATCTCCCAATAGGTTGCCGTCATCAACGCGTTGATACTGCGGGCCGTCGCTTCGCGCGTGGACTCCACCACGTCAGCAATTTCGCGTTGCAGGCCCGCATAAACGGCTGCCGCGATGTCGGACTTCGTCATGACGCGTTCACCGCCTCCCCGAACATCTTGCAGGCCGTGAACTTGGCCGTCTTCGCAGCTGGAATCTGGATTGCTTTGCCGCTTGCCGGCCTACGCCCCACGCGCGGAGCGCGCTCACCACTCGAGAACGAACCGAAACCGATCAGTTGCACGATTCCGCTCCCTGCCACCGCAGTGGTCACCGCATCGATAAGCAAGTCGATCGCCATCTTGCTTTCACTTTTCGCGGCGACGACCGTATCAACCAGTTCCTGCTCAGTCATCGTTTATCCCTGTCGAGTCGTAATGGACCGTTCCCGCGGACCGCAGCCGCCGGTTACGCCCACCCTACCGCATGGCGCCGCATCCGCGCAAACGGGACGCTTCCTTTAGCCCCAGATATTCCAGAGGCTGCCGGTGATTCAAAAAGGTAGTGAGCGCGGACCGCTTGGAAACGCGCAGATGCCCATGCAGACACTCACGCCGATGAACGAGACGAATTCATGCGCCCAAATACGAATTGCCCTAGGTACCAAACCAGTTCCGTATTCGCAACGATGTCCTCCTCCACTACAGCTGCGGCCTCGAGCTTCATACGACGCAGCATCAGCTTGCCCTCCCTCGACGCAACCCACGCGCGGACCAGTTCCCTGCGGGTTTTTGCGTCCGCCGCGTTGAAGTGTTCGCGGCCCTTACGCGACTCCTCATTCATGCGTGCACGGACTTCTTCTTCGCGCGAAGCGAGGCTGCGTGCGACCGAACTCTGGGTTTCGGTTTTTACGACATCCGCTTCAGTCTCTTCGGTAAGTAGCTTCGCCTGAACCTCGACCATCTTGCGCTCGGCTTCAGACATCTTCCAGTTATCGCGGAGGGCTCGCATCAGGTAGCCGGCTGGACTCCGTTTTATCTGTCCACGATTGAGCTTGAATCGCGTGTATTCGACAGCCTGCTGGATGTGCGCATCGGTCCAGACTTCGCGGTTCTCGGAAATCTCGCTAAACTGCTTGGTAGACAGGTTGAATTCTTCTTTGAGAATTTTGTACAGATGACTGGCGTCAGCCAAGCTGGCCAGCGCAGCGTCGGCGGTATCCTTGCGCTTGAGCAGGAACCTTATACGGTCGATTTTTTTCGACGTGCTGGACTCGGTCCTGGTCTCGTAGGACAGCTCGATGTCCGACACCTCATTGATTTCACGCACAGCTGGTTCTAGCCAGTCGCGCTTGAAGTATTTAAAGATGGCGGCGTTCGCTCCCATTCTGCCGGGCCAATTTCGCATGTCTTCCAGCGGTATCCATTCGGTTCGGCCATTTGGGACACTGGGGAGGACCTGGTCATAGATCGCGCGCGCTAGGCTGCGTGTAAAAGCCGTCGATATGCGTAGGCTCAACCAGTGGGATTTTTTTGGGTCACGGATTTGCGGGACCAGCCGAGGGTGCACGTCGAATCGAATGCGCCCCCTGTGGAAGCCGACCATGCCCATCAACTGGACTGATACCCACAGATCGTTTTCGTTGGGGTCCCGATCGATCGGTGTATCGGTAACCTGGATTTTCGCGTCTTGCGCTTCTTCCGCGATAGTGCGCAAGTGCTTGAGATTGCGGCTGTCATAGCGCATTAACCACTTGAAGTAGTTCAGCTCAACGTCGTACTGGTCTCGTGCTTCCTGCTCCTGGGCGACAATGAAATACGCGGCGTCAAGAAAGCGCCGAGCTGGCAGCCCCATGTTAACGACTTGTGTGAAGAAGTTGTTACGCTGGTATCCGATTTCACGATTGGCTTCGCTGATGGGCAAGCCCAAGTCGAACATGTCCTCGAACAGCGCGAGCGCCATCTGTCGCGGTGTCACCTTCGACTTGCCTTCCTCCGGATTGTCCTCCGCCGCCATATTCTCGTCCGCTCTTCATTTTCGCTTTCGGAAATGTAGCATTCGTGGGTGAGCTGTCAACACATACAACCTCACCATCATCCGATCGTACTGGCTGTCTGTCGGCTTAGTTGATCTACCATGCACAATGAACCTCACCTCAGCACAATCAACCTCACCACGATGAACCGTATTTCCCCTCAAACCCTTACCCCGTGTGATTGGAGTTAGATCCTGCGCGACTACGCACAACTAACCTCACCTTGGTACGCGCGAGCGAATCTCGCACATCTGACCTCACCTTCGTGTGGAACCGGCCTCACCTTGCCGACATAACGAAACTCACCTTCGTGCACATCTGACCTCACCTTTGTCACAACGAACCTCACCTTTTGAAGGTTAAGTGTTTGAAAATAAACTAAGTCGCATGCCTCTGTTGGTTTGTTGGTTTGTTTGATTTTTAAAAAAACAAACCAACCCATTACCAAGAGGTAACTTGGCGACCGTCCCTTTAGGTGAGGTTGATTGTGCGGAGGATCAGTTTCGCTCCAGCTTGTGTTCCGCTTCAGCAGAAACACGTTTTCGATTGGCAAGGAAACATTCGATTGAAGGTGAGGTTCATTGTGCAAGCTTGTACACAGATACCAGTATAAAAACCTCTGCTCGTGCGAGGCGGTGAAAATTGGAGAGGAAGGTGAGGTCAATTGTGCTGGGTGAGAAAGCTCGTAACGCGCCGATGTGTTCGCAGCACAATGAACCTCACCATGTGCCGTATCTTTGTGCAAAGGCCGTTTTGCGGGGCGATGCTGCTTGCAGAATTAGCACAAGCGACCTCACCATGAACGACCGTCTGGCGACCGGCTCGGGAATTACAGTGCCCTATCGGCGACAATGCGGCAGAGTGACAGCGGTCGCGGAAGAGCAGGAAATGCCTCCTCTAAGTTTGTCGGCCGCACTCCAGTCAACCGGAAACGTGCAATGACGCGCGGTTTTTCAGAAAGTCTTCATGAAAACAGTCGTTTATAGAGTAATTTTCATGTAATTCATGTATTCTGAGGTTCATCGAAATTTACGGACAAACCTCAGAATGGTGAAAACGAGCCAACTTCCCGCTGTAGACCGAACGGTCCCTCTTGAGCAGATTAGCCAGTTCGCTGAAAAGGTCTCAATTTTTACGGATGAGCTGCGTAACACCATTCTTGCACCTCGCCCGCGAAAAGCCGCTCCTGTTTTCAAAACAGGGGAAATTGCTGAAATGTGCAACATCTCTCATTCCCAGGTCCAATACCTCGCAACCAAGAGCGACGGAGAGTTGCCGGCAGGTACTGCTGCCGGTACCGGCAGGACCCGCACATTCACTCTGGAGGAAGCACGCCTTTGGGTCCAGAAAGTCTCCGACATCTATCAGACTCCACTCGTTACGGGAACGCGTGAACCGGAAGGGAAAATCGTCATTACGGCCCAATTGAAGGGCGGCTCGGCCAAGACAACCACAACTATGTGTCTCGCACAAGGGCTGACGCTGCGCGGGCGCGAGGTGCTTGTCATCGACCTCGACCCTCAGGCCTCGCTTTCCGAACTATGCGGCTTGTACGCGGAAAAGGATGTGACGCCGGACGACACCGTGTTGCCTTATATCTACGACCAAGACGTCGAGGGTGGCCTGGAAACAAGGGTTCAGTCGACTTACTGGGATGGGCTTGACGTGATCCCTGCTCACACCGAATTGATTGGTGCGGAGTTCCATCTGCCGGCGATGCAGAAGATGCGGCCTGGCTTCCGGTTCTGGACGGTGCTTCGGCAAGGTCTCGAGCCATTACGCAAGCGCTACGACTACATCCTCATGGACACGTCGCCTTCGCTGTCCTACCTCAACCTGAATGCACTGTTGGCGGCGGATGCCATGGTCATGCCGATGGTTCCCGAAAATCTGGACTTCATCAGCTCGCTATCGTTCTGGCGACTGTTTTCAGATGTATCCAAGAGTTTCATCAAGTATGAGCAGGACAAGAAGTACGACTTTATTTCGCTCATGCTTTCGAGGGTCGACTACGGGCGCACCTCGTCCGCACCTATCGTGCGTGCATGGGCACAGAGCGCATACGAGAGTTGGCTGCATTCGATTGAAGTGCCGGCCAGTTCAGTGATGAGCACAGGAGCGCTGGCATTTTCGACGGTATTCGACGTAAGCAGTACCCATAGTGCGGCTAAGTCGTTGCAGCGTGTACGACAGCCCCTTGTCGATTACTGCCGATGGGTGGACGAAATCTATGCAGAAAAATGGAGGAACGCGCAATGAGCAACATGCGAGAGCAGCTGCTGGCCAAGACGTCCGGTATCCGGACGACCTCATCTATCAAGGAAGAAGAGGTCAAGCGTAGCAACCGAACGCAGACGGCACCTGGCCTTGCGGGTGCGCTCGCGGTAGCGCAACTACGTGTCCAAGAGTTGGAGTCCACTGGCGCCGCGTCGCAATTGTCTGTGTCTGACATCGTACCGAACCCCTGGCAGCCGCGGAGAGTATTCAACGAGGCAAAGCTGTCGGAACTGGCCGAGTCCATTCGCGAAGTCGGGCTTATGCAGCCAATCGTGGTCCGCCGAGCAGACGATATCTATCAGATTGTGGCGGGCGAACGTCGATGGCGCGCACATAAGATGGTGGGACTCGATGCCATCAAGGCTGTCGTGGTCGAGTGCTCCGACGAAGACATGGCTGTGCTAGCCCTAGTGGAAAATGTTAGTCGTGACGACCTATCCGATTATGAAGTTGCAATGTCCATGAGGCAGACGGAGAAGGAGTTTCCTGACCGTAAGCGGATGGCCGAGGCCCTAGGTATGTCCCGCAGCGGGCTGTACCAGTTCCTCTCGTTTGAAAATCTGCCGGACTTCATCAGGAAGGACCTCGACATACAGCCGCGGCTGCTTGGCGGGACTGCTGCTCAAGCGATTGTCGCGGCCATCAAGAAACACGGCGAAGACGGTGTTAACGCAGCAATGGAACTCTGGCCGCTGGTTGTGAAGGGCGACATGGACCAGGGGAAGGTGGCCGCGGCGATTAAGGCGTTGGCAACTCGCCGAGCGACAACGTCGGATTCTGCAAGCGAGCGGAGCATCGACAAATTTTTCTCTGGCAAGGAACACGCCGGTTCCATTACCAAGGACATCAGTGGTATCACGGTGAAAATTAAGGCCGGCGCGCTCACCGACGCGCAGGAGACGCAGATCCGGGAGCTTATCAGCCAGATGTTCCACGCTCAGCCGAAAACAAATTAAGGAGCGCTTCACCCTTAATTAAGCCCGCCTTGCGCGGGCTTTTTTTCGTCCAGCCGTTCCTAAAGTGTCTAGAGTCTAGACACACCAGCCGGCTGGGTCGCTGTCCTTCCCAGAGCATGCGTGTCTAGACTCTAGACACGCATCCGATGGAATCAGATAGGCAGGAGCTAAGCTGCTATAGAGCAGCGTGGCACTAAAGTCAGCGCTGGCGCCACAGCCTGTCAATTTGAATGCGAAAAGACTGGAACTCAGACGCTCTTCGTGCCAGACCCAAAAGCCCGCGACAAGCATTCATCGCAGCGGCAAGTAAGCATCCCTGTTCACCTTCGGCCTGAAAAATCGCTGCTTGTTAAGCATAACTAGCTCTAATAACAGGCGTCAGATACGAGAAGGTGCACCAGTGCGAACATCCATTACAACATGCACGTCCGGTACTCTTGTACCTTTTGGCGGACGAAACCTCGCCTCACGGCAGCCCCTACGGTCGAGGCGAATCGGACCGCAGGGGGCACCAATGTGACTAGTATTTCCGCGGCACGCGCGACCGTCTTCCTGATTTGTTCCATGTCATGGTATTTCCTCTTGCAATTGCGTCCCTCGCCAGTGTGGTCCACGGAGGCGTGATCGTTTGGCGATGTGTCAATATCTCGGCGTGCTCAAGTGGCATCGCGCTAGAACTCCCCTACTTCCTCTCGCCGCCGCTACCTGACAGCTCACCTCACACAGGGTCTATACGCCAATCAACTTCCTCTCGAAGCACAGCCGATTTCAGTCATCAGGTACGGCCGGGCAGATTGCTGCCCAACAGGCGAGGCGCCAGCAGCAGGAAGCTTCCGCGGTTTTCAGCGCACTGGCTAGTTGCGCGGGGGGACGGTTTCTTCGACGGAAGCGGTGAGCGCCGGATCGTGATCGGCGAGGGCACGCGGCAATGACAGTTCGTGACTGCCCTGCGTGCCAGCGGTGTTCGCAGCGCTGATCATCGCGATGAGGAGACCTTGATCGGCGCGACGGCACCCGGCAGTCGCAGACGCGCCGAACATTAGCGTGTCACGCGCGTACGGGCCAGTTGCGTCGCCAGCGCGCGTCTCAGTGGTTCGTCGTCGACGTACTGGCGAAAGGTACGCAGATCAATGTGGCCCATGTTCTCGGGCGCCGCAGAGGCGTCCAGACCATCGCGGACCGCCTGCGCGAGCCCTTTGGCGTAGGTATGGCGCAGCCAGTGCGTGGACGCGCCGGCCGTGAGCGCGGGCGTAGGCGAGTGCCTCGCTGCACAGCCCAGTGACCAGTTTCCAGATCGCAGTGCGGCTGCGGATGCCCTTGAGTTCACCCCAGCGGGAGCGTCGCACCGACAGCAGCAGCGGTAGGTCTTCGTCCGGCAGCGGCACAGGTGGCAGGCCAAACGCGATCCGGTAGGCTTGCAGCGACAGTGAAATCTCGTCGCATGGTACCCAGCGGGCCTTGCCGCCCTTGCCGCCCTTGCCGCGCTCGACGCGCAGCAGCCACTGGAAGGGCGGGGCGTCCGGAAACTCGCGGCGCAGTGCCTGCGGCACCGGTTCGATGCGTATATGGCCCATCCGGCATTGCACCACCTCGGTGGTGCGCAGGCCGGTCCGTTCAAACAGGTCCACCGCGAACAGGTCGCGCGCATTCGTCAGGCGCACCTCGCGGCCGGACTCGACGCCCGGGCGGGCAGCAATCGCCTCGCACAGCAGCGCCGTGTCGTCTGGGGACGGAAGACGCGCATGCTTTTCCGGCTCGCGCCGGCCGACCTTCGGCAGCCCGGTGGCCGGATTCAGTTGCAGGTAGCCGACGTCGCGCAGCCAGTCGAACAGCGATGTGACGATTTTCTGGGTCTGGCCGGCCGAGCGGTCGCTGAGTGGTCGGAGAAAAGGTCGCCAGTCGGGTGAGCCGCGCCGTACGCTAGGCCTGCGAATCGCCCACGGGGCCGGCGCCTGCAGGAAGCCGATGTAGGCGGAAAACTCATCCAGCCCCCAGCACGAGATCGGCGTGCCGGTCTGTCGCGCAAACCAGAACAGACGCTCGGCCTCGGTGCGGTACTGCGCAAGTGTGGTTGTGGCAAGCCGCCCGCGACCGGTCGCCTTGGCCGCAAGCCAGCGGCCGACCACCTCCTCGTCGGACAGGCACGGCGGCAGGATCGGGCTCTCGAGCCGATTGGGCCGGTGGCCGACGACCGCCTGCGGAACGTTGGCCGGGACGACGGAGTCCGGCTCGATGCGGCCCACCGCGTTCATCGGAATCCTCCTACGCGAGCATGAGTGCCGCGCACGACGCAACTAACGGTCTGCAAACAATCCGCCCGCCCTTGCCCGCTCGCGCGGGCCGGCGACGATTTGTAGGGGAGGGCGGTTGGTTCGGGCCGCGGGACACAAGCGCTCACGACGCGTCCTCCGGCGTGGTGGCGGTGAGATACACCTGCAGTGAGTTCGCCAACGGCGGACTGCAGAGAATCCCGAAGAAGCCGCACACGGTGTACGGATGCACGAGAAAACGCCGCGGCCGTTCGTTCGACGGCAGTGTCACGTCAAGCATCCGGCCGAGCATGGTCAGCACGACCGAGTGGGCGACGAAGCGATAGGGGCGGTGCGTGTTCGGATCGCCCCCGGCATCGAGCAGCCAGCCGCGCAGAACCAAGTCGCCCCGGTGATCGTTCAGCCAGTGGTCGGCATTGTCGTGGCACTGGTTCGGCACAGGATGGAAACCGAGCAGTTGGTCGCCGCACAGCATCGCAAAATCCGCCTGCTCCATAGCCAGCCTGGCGAGCAGGGCGGCGCCCAGCGCGTCGAACGGATTGCCGGGCGGGGTGGTGCGTAGGAGAGGGGTCACGGCGATTCCCCGCTCGCGGGCGCCGCGCCGACGTTGTCGTCAAGCTCGAGTGGCAGCTGTCGGTCGTCGGTGACCTCGACCTCGATCGAGGCGAGTGCTTCGGCGTTCAGGGACGTAATGCAGGCATTCGCGGCGAGCTGCTTCTGCTGCAGGGTTGTCAGCAATGCAGTCCCCCGGCGTCGAGTGACGCAAAAGTGATAGCCCCGCCGGAGACGAAACTCCTTCAGTTCTCGGCCTCCGCCGCCCGACCGCTTCCAGATTCACTTCGACCTCAAGGAGGCGAAAGTCTGAATCTTCGGAGTACTGAACTGAATGTTGGAAACTTCGGATAATGTCGGATCCGCGGCCATGCTGCGAGTCCTGGATTCGAGCTTTGGCGACGGTCTGTTACTGGCGCAGGGAGTCAAGACGGCCGTGAAACATCCGGCGTTGAACGGCGCACGCCCGGAAGTCTATGTGTGGTGTGGACTTCCGGCAATTTAAAAGGGAATGTTTCACGAAAATGGGCAGGTTCCGCCAGCGAGACGCATTTCTTAAGCCCATTTTTCGTTTGCAGCAGGCTACGCACCGATCTCAACATGTAGTCTGTATTGATTGGAACGTAAAACGTATTGATCGTTACGAAACGGACTGGAGGCGTTACTGGCTTTGGCATCAAACGGAGGTCCGCTGGGGATGCTCCACCCCGTCATGTTCTCCCGGCGCTGAACCGGCACGGCCCCCGCCCGGTCACTGTCCGCGTCGTTTCTTTCGTTTTTGTACTACAACTGGGTAATTGTGTTGGAAGACGGAGAGCGGCGATGGCCAACCTGCGGTTCGTCCGTGCAATTGACGATATGCGCCCCTATGGGACGCATCGCTACGATGTCTATGGACCCAAAGTCGACCGGCGACTCATCCTGTTCGGTTATCGGGCTTTGAACGCCTGGCTGCAGCTCGAGTTCAATCCCAATGTCGTCGCTTACTGCGAACGCCCGCTTCGCGTTCCCGATCTCCGGCCCGCTCGGATGGTCGATTTTTGGGTGCGCGGACGTGATGGCGAACGCTTCCTGATCGTATTGCGCGGTTCCGAACTGCAGTCGTTCGCGGCGCAACCCCCGCAATTCGCGGCATTCGACGCATGGGCACGGAAAACCGGGATAAAGGTTTGCTTGATTGGTGCGGAAGAAGGTGCGCCAGTGGGTGTCTTGCAGCGGAATCAGGCCACCATACTTCACCACGTTGCAGCCGATCACACTTTCGTAACCGACGAAATCAAGCAGCGTGCATTGGCCGCATGCGGGGAGGGCGCAACGGTGGGCGAACTCGAAAGCCGGTTATCTCCCGTGGACGGTACGCTGGTGCGGTCTGCCGCCTTCATGTTGGTGCTGGATGGCAGCCTAAGGTGTCCGACACTTGCTCGTGAGCCACTCTGCCGACAGACCCAGTTGGCGTGCTCATGAAGATGCTGGCCTGCGGCGAACTCCGGTTTGACCGGGCATCGATCCCGGCCGAACTGCGCGATGTCGCGAACTGGCCCGGCGCCGATGACGGCGCGTTGTCGAGGGACGCGCGCAACGTCTTGCTGCGACGCATTCAGGCCATGGCGCTGTTTGTCGACGGACACACGTCCTCGCGCGAAATCGGTCGCGTGACAGGACTGCGGTTCAACGATCTGTACCGGCTGTTCGAGCGCTGCGTCACGATGCACGAAGACGATCGGATCTTCGGCGTGCGTGCGCTGATGCCGTACACGCATACGCGCGCGTATCGGCGCAGCGCTGCCGTCACGCTTTCCCATGGCGGCGTCAAAGGTGGGACGAGCGGCGCCGTTCACCCAGCTTCTGCTCCGCTATCCGGAGATCGCGCGCTGGATTGAACGAAAGGTCGACGAGCGGCGACGAAAAAACGGTGGACAACGCGAGGCAGTGCGCGGCCTGCGACGCCTGCATCGCGACTTCCTCGATCAGTGCGGGCGGGCCGGCGTCGGGGCGCACGACTATCCGTTCTACCAGCAGTATCTGGGTGAGCGATCGCTGGCGACACATGTGCGGCATCTTGCAAACCGACACTTTGATGCGGCGGCGCAGACAGCCGGCGCCACTCAGATCGCGCATGTGTGGGACGACGCCGGCGAACATGTGCGCAAGCCTGCCATCGGACCGTTTGACGTCATCGAATTCGACGGTCACAAGATCGACCTGCGCGTCACGGTCAGGGTCGACGATCCGCTTGGCTTCGAAACCCTGTTCGCGTTGCACCGGATCTGGATATTGGTGCTGCTTGATGTTGCGACGCGCGCAGTGATCGGCTACAGCCTGGCATTGGGCCGGGAATACAGCAAGGACGATATCGCCAAAGCATTGCAGGCGACACTGACGCCGCACGCGAACCGAGCTCACCGGATTCCCGGACTGCGCGTCCGTTCGGGCGGTGGGTTCCCGTCAGAGGTCATACCAGACACCGCGTGGGCGTGCTGGAATAGGCTGCGCTTCGACGCCGCAAAGGCGCACTTCGCGAAAGCAACGCTCGAGCGGCTGACCGGCATCGTCGGCTGCTGGGCCGATAACGGACCGCTGTGTGAAAAAATGAGCGCGCATTCATCGAAAGGTTCTTTGACCAGATCGCCTCGCACTTTGCTCATCGCCTGCCCGGGACGACAGGTCGTGCGCCGCAGGCAGTGGAAAGAGCACTCAACGATGTCGGTGGAAATCTGTCGCTGCTGATGAGCCTTGATGAGCTTGAGGACGTGGTTGACGTGGTGCTCGCCGATTACAACGGTGAACCGCATACTGGACTGGGCGGCCGCACCTCACTCGAAGCGATGCACTTTTTCCTTGCGCGCGAGCCGAGTCTTATCCGGACACTGCCTGCCGCGCGACGCAGCACACTGTACCTGCTGCAGGAGGCGCCGGCGGTGGTGATACGCGGCAGCGTAAAACGCGGCGTGCGGCCCCACATCAATTTCGAGTATGTGCGGTACACCAGCAGCATCCTGTCGAGTAACGCGTCGCTGATTGGCCAGCAGCTGCGCATCTACTTCAATGTCAAGGACATTCGGCACGTGCATCCCTTTTCACGGATGGCTCTGAACTCGGCGTGCTGACCGCCGTACGGTCGTGGTGTTTTTCCCAGCACTCATTGCGCGTGCGGCAGGAGATCTTCAGACTCATCCACCGCAAGATTACGTATCGGGACGGCGAAGATCCGGTGGAGGCATGGTTTGTGTACAAGAAGACCGAAGCCGCGAGACACCAGCGCAGTGCGAACGATCTCGCCCGCATGCTGACAGATCGGGCGAAATCCCACGAGGACCCGCCGTCGGTACCCGGGCGGATGTCATCGCAAGCGCAAGCGCAACCCGCGGCCGAGGGTGAGCATCGGACGCGTAGTAGTCCTCAACCGTCGATCCGGCTGGCGCGGATTTTCACGTTTTCCTGACGCATTGCTCCGCTCGACGACGCGCCCCCTGGCGCCCGATGCCCGTCCCCTGCTGAACAAGGGCTACATGGTGCCCACACCCTCGATTGGCGCGATGTACACGCGCATTCTTCGGCGCGTCCGGCGCGGCGTATCAGGGGCGATCATCTATGGTCATATGCGCTGGGGAAAGACGTACGCGATCCGCTACTGCGTTCGCCTGCTCCGGGAGGAACTGCCCCGTACCGCCATCCTTCATCTTGGCATGCCGCAAAATCCGTCCCACTCGGAAAGCCACTTCTTCGGCATGCTGCTGGCAGCCACGAAGCATGATCGGCCGCGACAGCGGCTCGGCCTTGCAACGGCGCTTCCGTCTGTATAACAGGCTTGCTGAGATGGCGGAGCGCGCGTCTGGAAGATCACTGATCGTGTTTGTCGATGAAGCACAGCGTCTCGAGCTCGAACATTATGAATGGCTGCGCGATGTGCAGGACGAGATGGAACGTCGCGGCGTCCGGATGTATACATTGCTGGTCGGTCAGCCGGGCACCCTGAACCGCAAGACGTCGTTCAGACAAAGCATCGATACCTCGCAGATCGTGTCGCGGTTCATGATCGAGGAAATGCGCTTCGAGGGATTCCGGTCTGCCGCAGATCTGGAAGTGTCGCTCAGCGCGTACGACGATTCGGTATTTCCAGAAGGAAGCAACTGGACCTTTACGCGCTTCTTCTTCCAGCGGGCATACGACGCAGGATTCCGGTTCGGCCGGCAGAATGAGCTGGTGTGGGACGCTTTCAGCCAGGTTCATCGACAGGGGCGCTTTGACTTAACGATTGAGATTCCGATGGAGTTCGTGGCGCGTGCGCCCGGACGGTCACTTCAAACTCCTCCACTTGTGGTCGCGCAAACTCCTCCACCAGGCAGCAGGACAAGGTTGTTTTTTAGCTCGCTTTGGTTTTGCGCGCAAGGGTTTCAGCAGCCTCCTTCAGGCGGTAACTGCGGCCGTCGAATTCGAGCGAGTGGCAGTGGTGCATGAGTCGATCGAGAATGGTGCTGCTCATGGTGTTGTCGCCGAGATAGGCGCCCCAGTCCTGCACGACGCGGTTGGACGTGACCATGGTGCTGCGGCGTAGTTTGTATCGTTGATGAACGAGGGTTTGCAGTAGCGCACCAGCGGCATCCGGAATCGATCGTGACAGAAACAGGTCGTCGAGAATCAGCAGATCGCAGTCGAGAATGTTGCGCAGACGTTTCTCCTGCTGGTCGGGCTCGCTGAGACTGAAACGCGCAAAGAAGTCGTCGGTCTCAAGATACTGGACCTTATAGCCTTGCAGAACGGCCTGGTTGGCGACGGCCTTCGCGATGTGCGATTTGCCAGTACCAGGTTTGCCGATGAGAAGCGCGTTCTCGCCGGCCGAAACGAACTTCAGCGTTCGCAACTCCAGACACGCCTGACGCGGAAGTTTCGGATTGAAGGACCAGTCGAATTCGGCAAACGTGAGCTTCTCGTCAAGCCCCGACTGTTTATGCCGACGCTCGATCAGCCGGGACTGACGACGGTCCAGCTCGTCTTGCAGGATTATCGAGAAGGTTTCGAGGAACGGTTGATTTGCCGCCTGTGCCTGCAGTACGCGGGTCTCCAGCGTGTCGCGGACGCCAGACAGGTGGAGTTGTTTGAGCGAACGCTCGATTTCGGGCATCGACATGGTCATTCCTTGTTCTCTCCGGTGGTCAACGACGATTGGTTGAGTTGCTGTCGCGCGCCGAGACTGAACAGCTCGCCGTATTCGGCCGCTGGACGGATTAGCGCGTGATCCTGGGTAAGAGGCAAAGCGAGCTGGGACGCCTGATCAAGCTGTTCGAGCGCGCGCTCGAACAATCGCTCGACCAGTCTGCGAACCTGTTTGTAGGATTGCAGACGGTACTGCCGTGCCTGGCTGCAGGCTTGCTCAACGATGCGGGCCGGGTATCTCTTCGCCAGACCGACGATGCCCCACATGCCTCGCTGGCCAACGCGTCCCTGGGCGTCAAACATTTGCTGGCAAAGTGCCTTCGTTTGCGGCCCGATGTCGCCTGCGGCTGAGAGCAGGAAGGCCGTTTGCCGGGACGGGTTGAACGGACGCTCGTCCTCGGGCAGTAGCAATTGACTTGGCTCGGTGAAACGCGGGTGAATGCGTAGCAGCGCTTGCGTCTGTCGATCCCGAACTTCAATGGTTGAATCGAAGACGCGCACCAGCACCGTGCTGCCTATCGCAGCAGGACGGGCTGCGTACCAGCTGTGGTCGATCCGAACGGTTGTATCGTCGGAGACAGTGCGAACGACCTGTTTGAAGTAGCGGAATCCAGTCAGCGGCAATTCCCGCAGGTGCGGCTTCTCCTCCTCGAACATCGACTCGACCTGACGGCGGGCGCGCCCATGCAAGCGCTTCGATGCCCAGTTAGCCTCCCAGCGAACAAGGAACGCGTTCTGCTCTTCGATTGAATCGAAATTCCTGCCGCGCAGTGCGGTGCCCTGCGTATGCTGGATCGCGTTCTCAACCGTGCCCTTTCGATTCGGATCGCGGACGCGTGCAGGATCAGCGACCACGCCATAGTGCTCAAGCATCGCGGCGTAAAGATGATTGATCTCCGGCTCGTACAGGTCCGGTGTGATAACCCCTTCCTTGAGGTTATCGAGGACGACGTACTGAACTAATCAGCAGGTTCTGGTAATGCGAAGGAACGCAGCGGAATCCGCGCCG
>NZ_JALPRH010000036.1:0-71222 GCF_030464795.1 Paraburkholderia sp. SECH2 | reverse complement strand
CCGCCCCGCACAGGGGCAACACGAATAGACCACTAACAATTCAAGGAAAGGCCAACACCCTAAGAACACGAACAAAAAGCGCCGCGCAGGCAAAACCGCCACATATTTATTGCCGCGCCAACCGCAAATTATCCGGCATAGGCAAATTAAAATTCGTCCGGAACGGATTAATATCCAGCCCCCCGCGGCGGGTATACCGCGCGTAAACAGCTAGCTTCACCGGCCGGCAGGCCTTAAGCACATCGATAAAAATCCTCTCGACGCACTGCTCATGAAACCCAGTGTGATTCCGATAGGAAATGATGTACCTCAGCAAGCCCGCATGATCGATCTGCGGCCCAACATAGTGAATCTGCACACTGCCCCAATCAGGCTGCCCCGTCACAGGACAATTCGACTTGAGCAAGTTGGAAACCAAAGTCTCCTCAACAGGCGACTCGTCAAACGCAGCCTTCAACAACGAAGCATCAGGATGATAAACATCGGTATCGAGATCGAGCCGATCCAGCGACAAGCCGTCAAACTCTTCCATCTGCAGTTTGCCGAACTCATACGGCGCCGCCAGATGAACCGACACCGTCGCTCCGCATGAAGCGGAAACATCCCGCTTGATCGTGTCGCGCACAACTTCCATCGACTCGAAAGCCGTCTGCGCAAACGACCCCAGATAAAGCTTGAACGACTTCGACTCGACAATATTCGGCGAATCAGCCGGCACAAAGAAAGTCGCCACCGCAATCTGCGGCTTGCCGCGCGCGTTCAGCCAGGAAAGCTCGTAAGCATTCCAGATGTCCGTGCCGAAAAACGGCAACTGCGCGCCAATCCCAATCGCCTCGCGCGCATTCTTCCGGGCAATCGGAAAGAGCAGCGAAGCGTCATATTGTTCGGTGTAAGTGGAAGCCTTACCCAGCGGTGACTGTTCAGGTGTCATGATGCGTTCACGATGCCACTCAGCACGTGCCCCGTCGCCGTCACGACGCGGGCCGATTCGCAATGGCCAATTTGGTCGTCGAAGAAAAAGTCCGGCTCGAACTCGCGCAAAAACGCGCTCTTGTCGAGGCCGCCGAGGAACATCGCTTCGTCGATTTCGATGTTCCACGCCATCAATGTGCGGATCGCGCGCTCATGCGCCGGGGCCGAGCGCGCCGTTACCAATGCCGTACGAATATGCATCGGTGCGGCTTCGTCCGCGAGTTTCTGCAGGCGGTGCAGCGCTTCGAGCAACGGCTTCAAAGGCCCATCCGCAAGCGGCAAATCCTTGTTGTGAATCTCATGGCCGACGAACGCGCGCAAGCCATCTTTCTGAAAGATACGCTCGGCTTCGTCGGAAAACAGCACGGCGTCGCCGTCGAAAGCAATCCGGATTTCGTCCGGGTACTTGCTCGCCATTTTCGCCGATTCGGGCAAGACGCGCGCGGCCGGAAATCCGGCAGCCAATGCGTCGCGCACGTCGTCCTGATTCGCGGACAAAAACAGCGAGGCGTTCAGCGGCTTCAGATAACCGAATGGCGCGCGCCCACGTGTGAACACGCCGCGCTCGATCGCCAGCCCGTACTCCCTGCACGAATGAAATGCGCGCAGTCCACTGATCGGATCGCTGCGCGACAGGATCACCACTTCGACCCGATGGCCGCCGGCATTCAAGGCCAGCAGCTTGCGGATCAGCGGAAACGCGACGCCCGGTTTGGCGGGCACAGCCAGCCGCTCGCGCTGCAACGCTTCATACGCCTGCAGGTCGCCTTTCTCGTAAACGCAGTTCTCTTCCTCGAAGTCGAACAGCGCGCGCGACGAGATTGCCACCACCAGTTTGTCGACAAGCGAAAGAGCCATCTGCGCGTTTTAGTCCAATAAGGTCAAGCGAGAAATAATCGGTACACGGGATTCTGCGTCTCTTCCCAGCACGGGTAACCAAGCGTCGTGATAAAGCGGTCGAACTCGCTATTCTCGCTTTCCGGCACCTGAATGCCGACCAGAATCGAACTGTAGTCCGCACCCTGGTTGCGATAGTGGAACAGGCTGATATTCCAGTTCGGCGCCATCGACGACAGAAACTTCATCAACGCGCCCGGACGCTCCGGAAACTCGAAACGGAACAGACGTTCGTCATGCGCCAGCGGCGAGCGGCCGCCGACCATATAGCGGATGTGCTGCTTCGACAGTTCATCGAAAGTCAGATCGACGGTGGCAAAACCATGCGCTTCAAATGCACCCGCGATCTGCGCCGATTCGCTGCGATTGCGGATCTGCACGCCGACGAAGATATGGGCCGAATTCGCGTCCGCAATCCGGTAGTTGAACTCGGTGACGCTGCGCGTGCCCACCAGTTCGCAGAAGCGGCGGAAACTGCCGCGCTCTTCCGGGATCGTCACGGCGAACACCGCTTCACGTGCTTCACCCACCTCAGCACGCTCGGCCACGAAACGCATGCGGTCGAAGTTCATGTTCGCGCCGGACGTGATTGCAATCAGCGTCTGGTCCTCGATGCCTTCTCGCTCGGCGTACTGCTTGGCGCCTGCTACTGCCAGTGCGCCGGCCGGTTCCAGCACGCTGCGGGTGTCCTGGAACACGTCCTTGATCGCGGCGCATAGCGCATCGGTGTTCACGAGCAGCACGTCGTCGAGATATTCGCGGCACAGGCGGAAGGTTTCTTCACCCACGAGTTTCACTGCGGTGCCGTCCGAGAACAGCCCGACTTCGTTCAATGTGACCCGTTCGCCTGCTTGTAAAGAAGCGGCCATCGCGCACGAGTCGTCAGTCTGCACGCCGATCACCTTGATCTCCGGGCGCACCGATTTCACGTACGCGGCCACGCCCGCGGCGAGTCCTCCACCGCCGATCGGCACGAAGATCGCGTGGATCGGGCCCTGATGCTGGCTGAGAATCTCCATCGCGACCGTGCCCTGGCCGGCGATCACGTACGGATCGTCGAACGGGTGGACGAACGTCAGGCCGCGTTCTTCCTGCAGCTTCACCGCGTGCCCGTACGCATCGCTATAGGACTCGCCGAACTGCACGACTTCGACCGTCGCGCCGCCATGCGCGCGTACCGCATCGACTTTCACCTGCGGGGTCGTGACGGGCACCACGATGATCGCCTTCACTCCCATCCGGGCCGCCGACAACGCCACACCCTGCGCGTGATTGCCCGCCGACGCGGTAATGACACCCCTTTCAAGCGCGTCCGCCGGAATATGCGCCATCTTGTTGTACGCGCCGCGCACCTTGAACGAGAACACCGGCTGGTTGTCCTCACGCTTCAGATAAACCGGATTGCGCAGCCGTGCCGACAGATTCGGCGCGCGTTCGAGTTCGGTCTCGCGGGCCACGTCGTAGACGCGCGCGGTCAGGGTTTTCTTCAGGTAGTCGTGGGAAGCCATGCGGGTGGCGCGGTGCGCTTTGCGAGACGGGAAAGGGTCAATGATAGCGCCAACGGTGTGCACGCTGGCCCTCTGTGAACCTTGGGCGTATCCCGGCGCGCCGCCGGTAAAGCCCAACCCGACCGTCCGGTCGGAGAATCGTTCGTATGTGCTTACGAGCGCCGTTCAGGACAAAAACGCCAAAAGTCCTGCCGCAACCCTGATTTCAGGCGTCAACGCGTGGCGGGATCATGGGGTAGAATTCCATTTTGGAATAAGGATCGGAAGATGCACTGGCAGCCTCAGATCGCCCACTTGATGCCCGTCCCGCGTGAGTCTTGCCCCGCGGCGGAGCGTCACGTCCGCCACGCGCGATCGTGTAGCTGTCTCTGAGCGCCGTGAAGCGACTGATGTGGGTAGGCCGTCGGTTGCGCTTCGCTCCCCTAGAAGATTTCCAGCATTGCGCCCCACGCGCACCGTCCGCCGACGCCTCACAGAGATGAGCGCGCCCGGTTGACCCACCGAGTCGTCCGAACATGAACGCACCTCAAGTTTTCGATCCGCACGGGGCCGCCACTGCGGTGGCCGCCGATCCCGAAGCGCGTCTGCGCGAAATTCCCTATAACTACACGTCGTTTTCCGACCGCGAAATCGTTATCCGTCTGCTCGGCGACGAAGCCTGGGCGGCCTTGGCCGAACTGCGCGCGGAACGCCGCACTGGCCGCTCGGCACGGATGCTGTACGAAGTGCTCGGCGACATCTGGGTCGTACGCCGCAATCCTTACCTGCAAGACGACCTGCTCGACAATCCGAAGCGCCGCGCGCTGCTGATCGAGGCGCTGCATCACCGTCTGAGCGAGATCGAGAAGCGCCGTCGCGCCGATCTGGTCGAGCACGGCGATGAAGCGGGCGTCGATCGGGCCGCTCGCGTCGAAACGCTGGTGGCGGCTGCTCGCCGTGCCGTCGACGATTTCGAGAGCGAATTCCAGAAGACCTTCGATCTGCGCCGTCGCGCGAACAAGGTGCTGGGCAAGGTCACGGAAAAAGACAACATCAAGTTCGACGGCTTGTCCCGCGTCTCGCATGTGACGGATGCGACCGACTGGCGCGTCGAGTACCCGTTCGTCGTGCTCACGCCGGATACCGAGGCCGAGATCGCCGGCATGATCAAGGCGTGTTTCGAGCTCGGTCTGACCGTGATTCCGCGCGGAGGCGGCACGGGCTACACGGGCGGCGCGGTGCCGCTCACGCCGTTTTCGGCCGTCATCAACACTGAAAAGCTCGAACAACTGGGCGCGGTCGAGATGACCGAACTGCCGGGCGTCGAGCGTAAGGTGGCGACGATTTTCTCCGGCGCGGGCGTGGTCACACGCCGCGTGACCGAAGCGGCCGAGCAGGCCGGCTTCGTGTTCGCGGTCGATCCGACCTCGCTGGATGCATCCTGCGTCGGCGGCAACGTCGCGATGAACGCGGGCGGCAAGAAGGCGGTGTTGTGGGGCACGGCGCTCGACAACCTCGCCTGGTGGCGCATGGTCGACCCGGAAGGGAACTGGCTCGAAGTTACGCGTCTAGACCACAACCTCGGCAAGATCCACGACATCGAAGTCGCGCGTTTCGAGCTGAAGTGGTTCGACGGCAGCCACGCGCCTGGCGAAAAGCTGCTGCGCACGGAATCGCTCAACATCAAGGGCCGCGTATTCCGTAAGGAAGGTCTCGGCAAGGACGTGACCGACAAATTCCTGGCCGGTCTGCCAGGCGTGCAGAAAGAAGGCTGCGACGGCCTGATCACGTCCGCGCGCTGGGTGCTGCACAAGATGCCGGCGCATACGCGCACGGTCTGCCTCGAGTTCTTCGGTCAGGCCCGTGAAGCGATTCCGAGCATCGTCGAGATCAAGGACTATCTGTTTGAAACGTCGAAGCAGGGCGGCGCGATTCTCGCCGGCCTCGAGCATCTGGACGAACGCTATCTGCGCGCGGTCGGCTATGCGACCAAGAGCAAGCGCAACGCGTTTCCGAAGATGGTGCTGATCGGCGACATCGTCGGCGACGATGCGGACGCGGTGGCGCAAGCGACCTCGGAAGTCGTGCGCATGGCCAACGGCAAGAGCGGCGAAGGTTTCGTCGCCGTCAACGCCGAAGCGCGCAAGCGTTTCTGGCTCGACCGCAGCCGCACCGCCGCGATTGCCAAGCACACCAACGCGTTCAAGATCAACGAAGACGTGGTGATCCCGCTCAACCGGATGGGCGAGTACACCGACGGCATCGAACGCATCAATATCGAGCTGTCGATCAAGAACAAGCTGCAACTGGTTGACGCGCTCGAAACGTTCTTCAAGGGCGGCAAGCTGCCGCTCGGCAAGAGCGACGACGCCAACGAAATCCCGAGCGCGGAGTTGCTCGAAGATCGCGTGCAACAGGCGCTCGACGTTCTGAAGAAGGTGCGTACGCGCTGGGAATTCCTGCGCGACAAGCTCGATCTGTCCGTGCGTGAGGCGCAGCACTATCTGGTCGGCCTCGGCTACGAAGGGCTGGCGGAGAAGTTTGCCGATCGCGCCGACGCGCAGCCGGATGCGACCGTGTTCCATATCACGCAAGACCGTACGGTGCGCGTGTCGTGGAAGGCGGAGATCCGGGCTGAATTGCGTCAGATCTTCAACGGCGGCGAGTTCAAACCGATCCTCGAAGAAGCGCAGGCGATCCACAAGAAGGTGCTGCGTGGCCGCGTGTTCGTCGCGCTGCACATGCACGCGGGCGACGGCAACGTCCACACGAACCTGCCGGTCAACTCCGACAACTACGAGATGCTGCAGGACGCCCACACGGCCGTCGCGCGCATCATGAAGCTGGCGCGTTCGCTCGACGGCGTGATTTCCGGCGAGCACGGCATCGGCATTACCAAGCTCGAATTCCTGACCGAGGAAGAGATCGGCGAATTCCGCGCGTACAAGCAGCGCGTCGATCCGCATGGCCGCTTCAACGCGGGCAAGCTGCTCGAAGGCGCCGACCTGCGCAACGCCTACACGCCGAGCTTCGGCCTGATGGGCTATGAATCGCTGATCATGCAGCAGTCCGACATCGGCGCGATTTCCGAGTCGATCAAGGACTGCTTGCGCTGCGGCAAGTGCAAGCCGGTGTGCGCGACTCACGTGCCGCGCGCGAACCTGCTGTACAGCCCGCGCAACAAGATTCTTGCGACCTCCTTGCTGGTCGAGGCATTCCTGTACGAAGAGCAGACTCGCCGCGGCGTGTCGATCAAGCACTGGGACGAGTTCAACGACGTCGCCGATCACTGCACCGTCTGTCACAAATGCGTGACGCCGTGTCCGGTGAAGATCGACTTCGGCGATGTGACGATGAACATGCGCAACCTGCTGCGCAAGATGGGCAAGAAGAAGTTCAATCCGGGCAACGCGGCCGGCATGTTCTTCCTGAACGCCACGAATCCGCAGACCATCAACCTCGCGCGCACCGCGATGATGGGCATCGGTTACAAGGCGCAGCGCCTCGGCAACGACGTGCTGAAGAAGTTCGCGAAGAAGCAGACGGCGCACCCGCCGGCAACCGTCGGCAAGCCGAAGGTCACGCAGCAGGTGATCCACTTCATGAACAAGAAGATGCCGGGCAACCTGCCGAAGAAAACCGCGCGCGCGCTGCTCGATATCGAGGACAACAAGATTGTCCCGATCATCCGCAATCCGAAGACGACCACGGCCGATACGGAAGCGGTGTTCTACTTCCCGGGTTGCGGCTCCGAGCGGCTGTTCTCGCAAGTGGGTCTGGCGACGCAAGCGATGCTGTGGGAAGCGGGCGTGCAAACCGTGCTGCCGCCGGGCTATCTCTGCTGCGGCTACCCGCAGCGCGGCTCGGGTCAGTTCGACAAGGCCGAGCAGATCGTCACGGATAACCGCGTGCTGTTCCACCGCGTCGCGAATACGCTGAACTATCTCGACATCAAGACGGTGGTGGTGTCGTGCGGCACGTGTTACGACCAGCTCGCCGGCTACGAATTCGAGAAGATCTTCCCGGGCTGCCGGATCATCGACATTCACGAGTTCCTGCTCGAGAAGGGCATCAAGCTCGAAGGCGTGAACGGCGTGCGCTACATGTATCACGACCCGTGCCACTCCCCGATCAAGACGATGGACCCGGTCAAGCTCGTCAATCAGCTGATGGGATCGGAGAAGGACGGCTACAAGATCGAGAAGAACGATCGCTGCTGTGGCGAATCCGGCACACTCGCGGTGACGCGCCCGGACATTTCGACGCAAGTCCGTTTCCGCAAGGAAGAGGAAATGCGCAAGGGCGCCGCGAAGCTGCGTGGCATTCCTCTCGTAGCCGAGGCGGGTGCGAATGGGATCAATGCGGCCAATGCATCGGCCGGCGCGGCGGGTGCGCCGGATGGCTCCGTGCTCAAGGCGGGCGACGGGCCGCAACCGAACGGCGCCACTGAGGTGAAGATCCTCACGAGCTGCCCGTCCTGCCTGCAAGGCCTGTCGCGCTATAACGAGGACGCGGGCACCGAGGCGGACTACATCGTCGTCGAAATGGCGCGTCACGTGCTGGGCGAAGACTGGATGGCGGATTACGTCCAGCGGGCGAACAATGGCGGAATCGAGCGCGTGCTGGTTTAATGGCACGACTGACGATTTTTGCCTGAGGACGACGATGGAATGCGTTTTTTGCCGTGAAGATGGCGGCGATGTGCTGTGGCAGGACGACACCCTGCGTGTCGTCCTCGCCGACGAACACGACTACCCGGGCTTTTGCCGGGTGATCTGGAACAAGCATGTCGCTGAGTTTTCCGATCTCGCCGAGACCGACCGCGATCGCGTGATGCAGGCCGTGTATGCGGTCGAGCGTGCGATCCGGCGCATTCTCCAGCCGGTGAAGGTCAACCTGGCGAGCCTCGGCAACCAGGTGCCGCATGTGCATTGGCATGTGATTCCGCGTTTTTCGAACGACGCTCATTTTCCGCTGCCGATCTGGGCGCCGCGCCAACGCACGGTGTCCGAAGCCATGCTGTCGTCGCGCCGCGCGCAAGCTACCCTGCTGCGCGAAGCCGTGCGGCAAGAAATCGAACAGGCGTTTGGCTGAACGCTCCAAACCTGGCGTTCAGCGCCAGAGGCGGCCCGGCGCTTTCTAATGAGGTCAATATGAGTGGCTTGACTCGCGATACCCCGGTGCCGACCGGCGTGGTCGTGCATTCCAAATCGCGCGTACTCGAATTGCAGTACGCAAATGGCGAAACGTATCGCCTGCCGTTCGAACTGCTGCGCGTGTACTCGCCGTCGGCAGAAGTGATGGGCCACGGGCCCGGCCAGGAAACTTTGCAAACCGGTAAGCGCGACGTCACGATCACCATGATCGAAGGCGTCGGCAACTATGCGCTGCAGCCGACTTTCTCCGACGGACACGCCACCGGCATCTATTCCTGGGACCTGCTGCACGACATGGCTGTCCGTCAGGATGAACTCTGGCGCGACTATCTCGCCAAACTGGCAGCGGCCGGCGTCGACCGCGACGCCCCAATGGCGCCAGCCGGTGCTGCGCACGGGCACTGTCACTGATACGATTCGCCCTGGTCGCCGCACTGATGCGGCGCAACATTTCAGAATACGCGAAAGGACGAGCGCGATGAGCAAAACCCACTTCGGCTTTCAATCGGTCGACGAACAGGAAAAAGCGCAGAAGGTGGCGGGCGTGTTCCACTCGGTCGCCTCCAACTACGACTTGATGAACGACCTGATGTCGGGCGGGTTGCACCGGGCGTGGAAGATGTTCACGATCGCCCAGGCCAACGTCCGGCCGGGCTTCAAGGTGCTCGATATCGCGGGCGGCACGGGCGATCTCTCAAAGGCGTTCGCCAAACAGGCGGGCGACACCGGTGAAGTCTGGCACACCGACATCAACGAATCGATGCTGCGCGTGGGCCGCGACCGCCTGCTGGATAAGGGCGTCATCACTCCGGCGCTGCTCTGCGACGCCGAAAAGATTCCTTTTCCGGACAATTACTTCGATGTAGTGACCGTGGCATTCGGCTTGCGCAACATGACGCACAAGGATGTGGCGCTCGCCGAGATGCGACGGGTGTTGAAGCCGGCAGGCCGTCTGCTGGTGCTGGAGTTCTCGAAGGTGTGGGATCCGCTTAAAAAGGTCTACGACGTCTATTCGTTCAAGGTCTTGCCGTGGCTCGGCGACCGGTTTGCGAAGGACGCCGAGAGCTACCGCTACCTGGCGGAATCGATCCGGATGCACCCGGATCAGGAAACTTTAAAAACAATGATGGAACAAGCGGGCCTGGACGGCGTCAAATATTACAATTTGTCAGCTGGCGTGGTAGCTTTACATGTGGGGACCAAATACTAGGGTTCCTAACCCATCGATTTTTAAAGGAAAGTACGAAAATGTCCGATTCAGGTGTGTTATCTCCCCGTAAGGTTACGAGGTCATTGGTGAGAAGAATCGGACTGATCGCGATGGTCGGTCTGATCATGGCCGGCTCTCTCGCCTCGCTCGATGCGGAAGCCCGCCGCATGGGCGGCGGCCGTAGCATTGGCCGTCAGTCGAACACGGTTCAGCAACAGTCCGCTCCGTCACAACCTTCCCAAAGCAATCAGGCCATGCAGCAGCGCGCGCAGCCGGCACCGGCGCCCGCGCCGACTCCCGCCGCAGCGCCTAACCGCTCGCGCTGGCTCGGGCCGATCGCCGGTCTTGCTGCCGGTCTCGGTATCGCCGCGCTGTTGTCGCACTTCGGTCTGGGCGGCGCGTTCGCCGGCGCCATGGCCAACATCATCGTGATCGCGCTCATCGCGATGATCGGCATCTGGCTGATCCGCCGCTTCATGGGTCGTAAGCGCAATACGTCGCAACCGGCGTACGCGGGCGGCGCACCGTCGCTGAATGCGGGCGGCACCGGCTATACCCAGGAGCCGCGTTACTCCGCTCCGCCCACCGGCTCGTACCTCGAACCGCAAGGCAACCCGCTGACCACGCCGTCCATCAACGCTGCCCCGGCCGTGCCGGCCGGCTTCGATTCGGAAGCCTTCCTGCGCAACGCGAAGGTGTACTTCGTGCGCCTGCAAGCCGCGTGGGACGTCGGCAACACGGAAGACATCCGCGAATTCACCACGCCGGAAATGTTCGCGGAAGTGAAGGTGGATCTGAACTCGCGCGGTGCCGAGTCCAATCAGACGGACGTGGTGCAACTGAATGCGGAGCTGCTGGGCGTCGAAGAACGTGCGTCCGAATACTTCGCCAGCGTGCGCTTCTCCGGTTTGATCCGCGAATCGGCGGGTGCGGCGGCTGAACCGTTCGTCGAAGTCTGGAACCTGACGAAGGCGAACCGCCCCGGCGAAGGCTGGCTGCTGGCCGGCATTCAGCAGGTGGCACAGCACTGAGCCAGCGCTGCTTGCCCTGACTTTGCGCAAAGCATTGGCCGTTCGGCATAGCAAGCCGCGAAGCGAACGGACGTTACAATAGGAACCCGCGCGGGCACCTCGCCCGCGCGGGTTTTTTCTTGCCACTTTCAATGACCCTCGCCGCCAAGCCCTTCGCTGCTGCTGTCAATCATCTGCTCGCCCGCGAATCGTGGGCTCGAGAGCGCCTCGCCCCTTACGCGGGCAAGACCGCCAGACTGTCCTGTCCGCCAGTCGTGCTGATGCTGCTGGTGCAACCCGACGGCTACCTCGGCGCGCTCGGCGAAACCGATGCGCAACAATTCGATGTGACCATCTCGGTGCCGTCCGACGCGTTCCCGGCCTTCATGCAAGGCGGCCAGGCCGCCGTGATGAAGCACGTGAAGATCGAAGGCGACGCCGAGTTTGCGACCGTGATCGCCAAGCTCGCCGAGCATCTGCGCTGGGAGCCCGAAGAAGATCTGGCGAAGCTGATCGGCGACGGTCCGGCATGGCGGGTGGCTTCGGTTGTGCGCACGGTCGGTGAACACGCGCGGCGTACCGGGCGCAACCTGCTCGACACCGCCGCCGAATATTTGCTCGACGAAAACCCGCAACTGGTGCGCCGCGCCGCGCTGGAAGACTTCAACGTCGAACTGGCCCGCGCCCGCGACGCTTTGGCGCGCGTGGAGAAGCGCATCGAGCGTCTTGAACAGAAGGTCGAAGCCCGCGGCGCAGATGCGCCGGGCGGCGCCGCCACGTCGCGCGGCACGCGCTAGTCATCGGGCACAACTATGCGTTTTCTGCGTTTCCTCAAGATTTTCTTTACGGTCATCCGCTTCGGTCTCGATGAGATGATGCTCAGCCGCGTCAATGACCGGCGTGTGCGTCTGCTGCTGCGTATCACCACCATCGGCCGCAAGTTCGACGCGCCTCCGGGTGTGCGTTTGCGGCTAGCGCTCGAAAGCCTCGGGCCGATCTTCGTCAAGTTCGGCCAGGTGCTGTCCACGCGGCGCGATCTGCTGCCGGTCGATATCGCCAATGAACTGGCCAAGCTGCAGGATCAGGTGCCTCCGTTCGATTCGGCGGTGGCGATCGGGCTGGTCGAGAAGTCGCTCGGCGCACCGGTCGACGTGCTGTTCGACGATTTCGAGCGGGTGCCGGTGGCGAGCGCGTCGATCGCGCAGGTTCACTTTGCGAAGGTGAAAGCAGGGCAGCACGCGGGCAAGGCGGTCGCCGTGAAGGTGCTGCGGCCGAACATGCTGCCGGTGATCGACTCCGACCTGGCCTTGCTGCGCGACATCGCTGTCTGGGCCGAGCGTCTGTGGGCCGACGGCAAGCGCCTCAAGCCGCGCGAGGTGGTCGCCGAATTCGACAAGTATCTGCACGACGAACTCGATCTGATGCGCGAAGCGGCGAACGGCAGCCAACTGCGCCGCAACTTTGCCGGGCTCGATCTGCTGCTGGTGCCGGAGATGTACTGGGAGTTCTGCACGCCCACCGTGCTGGTGATGGAGCGCATGGTCGGCGTGCCGATCAGCCAGGTGGAGACGCTGCGCGCGGCCGGTGTCGATATTCCGAAGCTGGCGCGCGAAGGCGTCGAGATTTTCTTCACCCAGGTGTTCCGCGATGGTTTTTTCCACGCCGACATGCACCCGGGCAACATTCAGGTGAGCCTCGATCCGGCGCACTTCGGCCGCTATATCGCGCTCGACTTCGGCATCATCGGCGCGTTGTCGGACTTCGACAAGAACTACCTCGCGCAGAACTTCCTCGCTTTCTTCAAGCGTGACTATCATCGTGTCGCCACGCTGCATCTGGAGTCCGGCTGGGTGCCGCCTACCACTCGGGTCGAGGAACTGGAAAGCGCAATCCGCGCGGTTTGCGAGCCCTATTTCGACCGTGCGTTGAAGGATATTTCGCTCGGCCAGGTGCTGATGCGCCTGTTCTCGACCTCGCGCCGCTTCAACGTGGAAATCCAGCCGCAACTGGTGCTGCTGCAAAAAACCATGCTGAACGTGGAAGGGCTCGGCCGCTCGCTCGATCCCGAGCTGGACTTGTGGAAGACCGCCAAGCCCTATCTCGAACGCTGGATGAACGAGCAGATCGGTCTGCGCGGCTGGTACGAGCGACTGAAGATCGAAGCGCCGCAGTGGAGCAAGACGCTACCGCAGTTGCCGCGCCTGATCCATCATGCGCTGGCTCAGCGTCACGACCACACGCGCGGCGCGAACGACGACATGATTCGCCAGATCCTCCTCGAGCAGAAGCGCACCAACCGGCTGCTTCAAGGGCTGCTGCTGTTCGGCGTGGCGGTCGGTGTCGGGGCGGTGCTGGCGCGGGCGTTTCTGGCGTTCGCTTACGGCGGGTGATCCCGCCCCGATCCTGATTCCTACGAGGCATCCCATGAGCGACCCGACCCAGCCTTCCGTGCCCGACTTTGCGACCCGCGATCCCAACTCGCCCGAGTTCTGGGACGAGCGCTTCGAACGCCATTTCACGCCGTGGGATCAGGCGGGCGTGCCGTCGGCGTTCCAGTCGTTCGCTAGCCGGCACACCGGCGCGGCCGTACTGATTCCCGGCTGCGGCAGTGCCTACGAGGCGCTCTGGCTGGCTGGGCAGGGCAACCCGGTCCGGGCGATCGATTTCTCGCCGGCCGCCGTAGCGGCAGCGCGCGAGCAGTTGGGCGCGCAGCATGCGCAACTGGTCGAGCAGGCTGACTTCTTCGCTTACGAGCCGCCGTTCACGCCGGCCTGGATTTACGAGCGCGCGTTTCTGTGCGCGCTGCCGTTGGCGCGCCGTGCAGACTACGCGCAACGAATGGCCGCGTTGTTGCCGGAGGGCGCACTGCTGGCGGGTTTCTATTTCATCGGCGCGACGCCGAAAGGGCCGCCGTTCGGTATCGAGCGTGCCGAACTCGATGCGTTGCTCTCGCCGTTCTTCGATCTGATCGAAGATGAAGCCGTGACCGACTCGATTGCCGTCTTTGCCGGCCGCGAGCGCTGGATGACCTGGCGCCGTCGAGGCTGAGCGGGCCGCCGCGTTTGACGATGGAGCAGGCCGCACTTGATTCGATAGTGGCCGCCCCCATTTACGTAGACGGCGGCTGCGCCTGGCTTTTGTCCCGGAAATTCGCGGGTGCCTAGCCATATGCGGCTATAATTCAAGGCTTTGCAAGCGTTTACAAGATTTCAGTAGGGAAAAGTTCATGCCGATCTACGCTTATCGTTGCGAGTCATGCGGCTTCGGGAAGGACGTGCTTCAGAAGATGAGCGACCCCCAGTTGACGCAGTGTCCCGAGTGCGGGAAAGACACCTTTCGCAAGCAGGTGACAGCAGCCGGTTTCCAGTTGAAGGGCTCCGGCTGGTATGTGACCGATTTCCGCGGCGGCAATGGCGGCGCAAGCGCGCCGGCCAAGCCCGACGCGAATGGCGGCTCGAATGCGAATTCGGGCGAAAACGCTGCAGCCGGTAATAACGGCGCGGCGAATTCCGACACGGCTTCGGCCAACGGCACGGCCGCCGCCGCTTCGTCGGGCGCCGCCGCAACGCCTGCCACGCCTGCTGCCGCACCCGCCGCATCGTCGAATTCGAGCGGCTCCGGCAGCGCCTAGTAGCACGGCCGCCCTTATGGGCGGCGCACACGCCGCGCGTCGGGTATCGGCTCGCGCGGCTTTCTGGCGGTACACATGACGACGAAAAAAACGACGCTCAAATCGGTGTTCCTGACCGGCCTGCTGGTGCTGGTGCCTCTGGCTATCACACTGTGGGTGCTCGGCCTGATCATCGGCACGATGGACCAGACGCTATTGTTGCTGCCGACCTCATGGCAGCCGGAGCGCGCGCTCGGCTTCCGTTTGCCGGGCCTCGGCGCGGTGCTGACGCTGGCGTTCATCTTTGTCGTTGGGCTGTTGACGCAAAACTTCATCGGGCAGAAGCTCGTGAAGTGGTGGGAAGTCGTGGTCGCTCACATTCCGGTGGTCGGCCCGCTCTACACCAGCGTCAAGCAGGTGTCGGACACCTTGTTGTCGAGTAGCGGCAATGCGTTTCGCAAGGCGCTCCTGATCGAGTACCCGCGCCGCGGTTCCTATACGATTGCGTTTCTGACCGGCATTCCGGGCGGCGACGTGGTCAATCACCTGAAAGAAGACTACGTCAGCGTGTATGTGCCGACTACGCCGAACCCAACGTCCGGCTTCTTCCTGATGGTGCCCAAGAGCGAAGTGATCGAACTCGACATGACGGTCGACGCTGCGCTCAAGTACATCGTCTCGATGGGCGTCGTGGCGCCGTCCGCGCCGCCGGCGCCGGTGCGCCGCACGACAGTCGAGCCTCCGCTGTAATGCCGGTGCGCAGCGTTTATCGCCGCGCGCCGTCCAACCAATGCATAACGAAAGACAAACATCATGTCGATGAGATCTGAATACTGCGGTCTGGTGACCGAAGAACTGCTGGGCCAACCCGTCTCGCTGTGCGGTTGGGTAAGCCGCCGCCGTGACCATGGCGGCGTTATCTTCATCGACTTGCGCGACCGCGAAGGCCTCGTTCAGGTCGTCTGCGATCCGGATCGCGCGGAAATGTTCAAGACTGCCGAAGGCGTCCGGAACGAGTTCTGCCTGCAGATCAAGGGCGTGGTTCGCGCCCGCCCGGAAGGCACCACGAACGCCTCGCTGAAAAGCGGCAAGATCGAAGTGCTGTGCCACGAGCTGATCGTGCTGAACCCGTCGATCACGCCGCCGTTCCAGCTCGACGACGACAACCTGTCGGAAACCACGCGCCTCACGCATCGCGTGCTCGACCTGCGCCGTCCGCAGATGCAGCACAACCTGCGTCTGCGTTACCGCGTCGCGATCGAAGTGCGCAAGTATCTGGATTCGCTGGGCTTCATCGACATCGAAACGCCGATGCTCACCAAGAGCACGCCGGAAGGCGCGCGCGATTACCTCGTGCCGTCGCGTACCAACCCGGGCCAGTTCTTCGCGCTGCCGCAATCGCCGCAGCTGTTCAAGCAGCTGCTGATGGTCGCTAACTTCGATCGTTACTACCAGATCGTCAAGTGCTTCCGCGACGAAGACCTGCGCGCCGACCGTCAGCCGGAATTCACGCAGATCGACTGTGAAACCTCGTTCCTGTCGGAACAGGAAATTCGCGATCTGTTCGAAGCGATGATCCGTCACGTGTTCAAGGAAACGATCGGCGTCGAACTGGCCGAGAAATTCCCGGTCATGGAGTATTCGGAAGCCATGCGCCGTTTCGGTTCGGACAAGCCGGACCTGCGCGTGAAGCTCGAATTCACCGACCTGACCGACGCGGTTAGGGACGTCGACTTCAAGGTGTTCAGCACGCCGGCCAACACGAAAGACGGCCGCGTCGCGGCGATCCGCGTGCCGAAGGGCGGCGAGCTCTCGCGTGGCGACATCGACAGCTACACGGAATTCGTGCGTATCTACGGCGCGAAGGGTCTGGCGTGGATCAAGGTCAACGAAGTGGCGAAGGGCCGTGACGGTCTGCAAAGCCCGATCGTCAAGAACCTGCACGACGAAGCGGTCAAGGCGATCATCGAGCGCACTGGCGCGCAAGACGGCGACATCATTTTCTTCGCGGCGGATCGCGCGAAGGTGGTGAACGACAGCCTGGGCGCGCTGCGCCTGAAGATCGGCCATTCGGAATTCGGCAAGGCCAATGGCCTCGTCGAATCCGGCTGGAAGCCGCTGTGGGTGATCGACTTCCCGATGTTCGAATACGACGAGGAAGACAACCGCTACGTCGCCGCGCATCACCCGTTCACGAGCCCGAAGGACGAGCACCTCGAGTATCTGGAAACGGATCCGGCGCGCTGCCTCGCCAAGGCCTACGACATGGTGCTGAACGGCTGGGAAATCGGCGGCGGTTCGGTGCGTATCCACCGTGAAGAAGTGCAGAGCAAGGTGTTCCGCGCGCTGAAGATCGGCGCGGAAGAAGCGCAAGCCAAGTTCGGCTTCCTGCTCGACGCGCTGCAATACGGCGCGCCGCCGCACGGCGGTATCGCATTCGGTCTGGACCGCATCATCACGATGATGGCCGGCGCCGATTCGATTCGCGACGTGATCGCGTTCCCGAAGACGCAACGCGCGCAGTGTCTGCTCACGCAGGCGCCGAGCGAAGTGGACGAGCGCCAGTTGCGCGAGTTGCACATCCGTCTGCGTCAGCCGGAACCGAAGGTCTAAGCTGGATCAAACTCACGCTGTCTGAAAACGACAGCGTGAGGTGACGAAAAAGCGAAACGAAAAAGGCGCGTGATGCGCCTTTTTCGTTTTTTGCGTTACAGTCGCAGCAACCGGTCTCGACCGCTTATTGGACCATTCGCCGACATGTACCGCGCAAGCGTTGCGCCCAGTCTTTACGCCATGCCGAAACCGCCGAAGATCCCGCAATCCGTACTCGTCGTCATCCATACGCCCGCGCTGGACGTGCTGTTGATCCGGCGCGCCGATCACGCAGATTTCTGGCAATCGGTGACCGGCTCGAAAGACCAGCTCGACGAGCCCTTCGTCGAGACGGCGACGCGCGAGGTGGCGGAGGAAACCGGCATCGTGGTCGGCAGTACGCTCGTGCCGCATAGCGCGCTGTTCGACTGGCAGTATTCGATCGAATACGAGATCTACCCTCAGTTCCGGCATCGCTACGCCGAGGGCGTAATCCACAACACGGAGCACTGGTTCAGTCTGGAAGTGCCCGAGCAGCTGGAAGTGACGCTCGCGCCGCGCGAGCACACCGCGTTCCTGTGGTTGCCCTATGAAGAAGCGGCCTCGCGCTGCTTTTCGTCGTCGAACGCCGACGCGATCCTGCAATTGCCGAAACGGCTCGCTGGGCGCCTGAATGGCCAGCCCGAGGAGCGTGCCCGGTGAGCGTCGGCGGCGCGCGCCGTTTCGCGCGACTCCGTCAATCGCTGCTCGGCCGCCGCTACTGGCAGCGCTACCGCTTCACCAGCGGCAACGAGGTCAAGCTGCTGCGCTCCGGCGACGAGTTCTTCACCGCGTTGATCGAACGCATCGACGCGGCGCAAAGCGACGTGGTTCTCGAAACCTATATTTTCTGTGGCGACAGCGCCGGTCAGGCCGTCAGCGCGGCTTTGCTGCGCGCAGCCTCGCGCGGCGTGAAAGTGCGCGTGATTACCGACGGTATCGGCACCGAGCGCCTGCCGATGTTCAACGAATGGCCGCTCGCCGGCGTCGACCATCGCATCTACAACCCGCATCTGTTCGGCCGCTTCGGCTTCTCGCGCACGCACCGCAAGATCGCGGTGGTGGACGATCAGTTCGGCTACTGCGGCGGCATCAATATCGTCGACGATTACGAGAACAACGGCGAGACGCTGCCTTACCGGCGCTGGGACTTCGCGGTGGAATTGCGCGGGCCGGTGGTCGCCGATATCCGCCAGGCGTTCGAAGTGCAATGGCAGCGGATCCGTCTCGGGCATCGGCCGCTGGACTCGCTCGAGCCGGATCTTGCGCCGAAGACCATGGCGTCGCTCGGCACGCTGCGCCGCCGGCGCCGCAATCGCAACGAGGCGCTCTGGGCCGGAGGGCTGCCCTGCGTGGCCTTCGTCGCCCGCGACAACCTGATCAACCGCCGCGCCATTGAAAAAGCGTATCTGACCGCGATCGGCCAGGCGCGCAGCGAAGTACTGCTGGCTAACCCGTACTTCATGCCGGGCCGCAAGCTGCGGCGCGCGCTGGTGTTCGCGGCGCGGCGCGGCGTCGACGTGAAGCTCATTATCGGGCGCAAGGAGTTCAAGGCGCTCGATTACGCCGTGCCGTTCCTGTATCGTGCGCTGCTCAAAGCCGGCGTGCAGATCGCCGAGTACGAGAAAACCATGCTGCACGGCAAGGTCGCGGTGGTGGATTCGAACTGGGGGACGGTCGGTTCGTCGAACCTCGATGCGTTGAGCCTGATGCTCAACAACGAGGCCAACGTGGTGCTGGTGAACGACCCGTCGATCGACGCGCTGCGCGAAGCGATCATCGCCGCCTTCAAGGAATCTCGCCGGATCGACGAGGCGCGCTATGATGCCCGTCCGGCGGGCGAACGCTTGCTCAACTGGCTTGCCTACACGACCTATCGGGCCGTGATGAAGCTATTAACGGTGGGTGGCTATGACTAGCTCATCAGCACCTCGCACATAACCGCAAGGGCGCAGCGTCAATGAAAGGGACAAAAAGAAGGCAAACGCCTCTAAAAAATCTCCTTCCTCTGATTGACGGATGCCGCAGAATTGAAACCGGGTTAGAAACCGGTTTCTAATAAAGTCCTTGTTTCGCGGACGGCAGCACTCAATAATAGTACGGCCGTTCGATTTTCTTTCGGTCACATTAGAACGGTAAAAAGCTATGCGAAAAGGCGAACAAACACGAGTCGCGATTCTCGAAGCAGCACTTGATCTGGCAAGCCGCGACGGACTGGAAGGTCTGACGATTGGGTTGCTGGCCGAGCGCATGCAGATGAGCAAAAGCGGTGTGTTCGCGCATTTCGGGTCGCGCGAGGATTTGCAGGTCGAAGTCGTGCGCGAATACCACCGTCGTTTCGAAGACGAGGTGTTTTTCCCGAGCTTGCGTGAGCCTCGTGGATTGCCGCGCTTGCGCGCGATGATTTCCCGCTGGATCGAGAAACGCATTCAGGAAGTCACCACGGGGTGCATCTACATCAGCGGCGCCGTCGAGTACGACGACCGCGGGGATAACCCGGTGCGTGAACAACTGGTGTCGAGCGTGACGATCTGGCGTGCGGCGCTTACGCGGGCAATTTCGCAGGCGATGGAAGAAGGGCATCTGCGTGCCGATACCGATCCGCAGCTGATGCTGTTCGAACTATACAGCTTCACGCTCGGCCTGCATCACGACGCGCGCTTCCTGCACTTGCCGGATGCAGTGCGTCTCACGTGGGCCGCGCTGGAAAAATTGATTGTTTCGTATCAGAGCGAAAGCCGTTAGCAGAACCGCCGAACTTAAAGCAGATTCAGCGGCGCTGAAAGATCCGATCCACGGACTCAGCTAACGGCCTGGCTCCTTGTCAAACTTGGGAGAGAGTCATGGGACAGTACGCCGCGCCGCTGCGCGACATGCAATTCGTGTTGCACGAACTGCTTAACGTCGAAGCCGAGATCAAGCAGATGCCGAAGCACGCGGATCTCGACGCGGACACGATCAACGCCGTGCTCGAAGAGGCCGGCAAGTTCTGCTCCGAAGTGCTGTTCCCGCTCAATCACAGCGGCGACCAGGAAGGCTGCACGTACGTCGGCGACGGCGTCGTGACCACGCCGAAGGGCTTCAAGGAAGCCTACAAGCAATACGTGGAAGCCGGCTGGCCGGCGCTCGGCTGCGATCCGGACTACGGCGGCCAGGGCCTGCCCGCGTTCGTGAACAACGCGCTGTATGAAATGCTGAACTCGGCGAACCAGGCGTGGACGATGTACCCGGGCCTGTCGCACGGCGCGTACGAATGTCTGCATGCGCACGGCACGCCGGAGTTGCAGCAACGCTATCTGCCGAAGCTGGTTGCGGGCGTCTGGACCGGCACGATGTGTCTGACCGAGCCGCACTGCGGCACCGACCTCGGTATCTTGCGCACCAAGGCCGAACCGAACAGCGACGGCTCGTACGCGATCAGCGGCACGAAGATTTTCATCTCCAGCGGCGAACACGATCTCGCGGAGAACATCGTTCACCTGGTGCTCGCGCGTCTGCCGGATGCGCCCAAGGGCACCAAGGGCATTTCGCTCTTCATCGTGCCGAAGTTCATCCCGAACGAAGCGGGTGAACCGGGCGAGCGCAACGGCGTGAAGTGCGGCTCCATCGAACACAAGATGGGCATTCACGGCAACGCGACCGCCGTGATCAATCTCGACAACGCGAAGGGCTGGCTGGTCGGTGAGCCGAACAAGGGCTTGAACGCGATGTTCGTGATGATGAACGCCGCGCGTCTGGGCGTCGGCATGCAGAGCCTGGGCCTGACCGAAATTGGTTATCAGAACTCGCTCACATACGCGAAAGAGCGCCTGCAAATGCGTTCGCTGACCGGCCCGAAGGCGCCGGAAAAAGCCGCAGACCCGATTATCGTGCACCCGGACGTGCGCCGCATGCTGCTCACGCAGAAGGCCTACGCTGAAGGCGCGCGCGCGTTCTCGTACTGGTCCGCGCTGCACATCGACAAGGAACTGTCGCACGCCGACGAATCGGTGCGTAAAGAAGCGGCGGATCTGGTCGCGCTGCTCACGCCGATCCTGAAAGCATTCCTCTCGGACAACGCGTTCGAGAGCACCAACCACGCCATGCAGATCTACGGCGGCCACGGCTTCATCACCGAGTGGGGCATGGAGCAATACGTGCGCGACGCGCGCATCAACATGATCTACGAAGGCACCAACGCGATTCAGGCGCTCGACCTGCTCGGCCGCAAGATTCTCGGCGACATGGGCGCGAAGATGAAGAAGTTCGGCAAGCTTGTGTCGGATTTCGTCGAAGCCGAAGGCGTGAAGCCGGAAATGCAGGAGTTCATCAACCCGCTCGCCGACATCGGCGACAAGGTGCAGAAGCTGACGATGGAAATCGGCATGAAGGCGATGCAGAACCCGGACGAAGTCGGCGCTGCCGCCGTGCCGTATCTGCGTACCGTCGGCCACCTGGTGTTCTCGTACTTCTGGGCGCGCATGGCGCGTATCGCGCTGGACAACGAAGCATCGGGCGATCCGTTCTACAAGGCCAAGCTCGCGACCGCACGCTTCTACTTCGCCAAGCTGCTGCCGGAAACGGCCATGACGATCCGTCAAGCGCGCGCCGGTTCGAAGTCGATGATGGACGTCGAAGAGTCGCTGTTCTAAAGCACACACTTCACGGCAAGCGCCACGCCTTCAGAAGGCGTGGCGCCTTCCACCGCCACAAGTCACACATCGCGAAACATAAGAGACACCTTCGCGACACCGCATAACTCCCCGGAGGAACGACGTGAGCAATCTGATCATTCGCAAGGTCGCCGTACTCGGCGCCGGCGTGATGGGCGCGCAGATCGCAGCGCACCTGATCAACGCCAAGGTGCCCGTGCTGCTGTTCGACCTGCCTGCCAAAGAAGGCCCGAAGAACGCGATTGCCCTGAAGGCGATCGAGAATCTGAAGAAGCTGTCGCCCGCGCCGTTCGGCGTGAAGGACGACGCGCAATACATCCAGCCCGCGAATTACGACGACGATATCGAGAAGCTCGCCGAGTGCGACCTCGTGATCGAAGCGATCGCCGAACGCATGGACTGGAAGCACGATCTGTACAAGAAGGTGTCGCCGCACATCGCACCGAATGCGATCTTCGCGACCAACACGTCGGGTCTGTCGATCACCGAACTGTCGAACGGTTTCTCGGATGAACTGAAGGCGCGCTTCTGCGGCGTGCACTTCTTCAATCCGCCGCGCTACATGCATCTGGTCGAACTGATCCCGACCGCGACGACGCGTCCGGAAATCCTCGACCAACTCGAATCGTTCCTGACGAGCGTGGTTGGCAAGGGCGTCGTGCGCGCGAAAGACACGCCGAACTTCATTGCCAACCGCGTCGGTATTTTCTCGATCCTCGCTGTTATCACCGAAGCCGCGAAGTTCGGTCTGCGTTTCGACGAAGTGGACGACCTGACCGGCTCGCGTCTGGGCCGCGCGAAATCGGCAACGTTCCGCACGGCGGACGTGGTCGGTCTCGACACCATGGCGCACGTCATCAAGACGATGCAGGACACGTTGAAGGACGACCCGTTCTTCCCGGTCTACGAAACACCGCCCGTGCTGGCTGAACTCGTGAAGAAGGGCGCGCTCGGTCAGAAGACCGGCGGTGGCTTCTACAAGAAGGAAGGCAAGGCGATCAAGGTGCTCGACCCGAAGACGGGTACATACGTCGACGGCGGCGCGAAAGCCGACGAACTGGTCGGCCGCATTCTGAAGCGTCCGCCGGCAGAGCGTCTGAAGCTCCTGCGCGAATCGGAGCATCCGCAAGCGCAATTCCTGTGGTCGATTTTCCGCGACGTGTATCACTACATTGGCGTGCATCTGGAATCGATCGCCGACAACGCACGTGACGTCGATCTGGCGATTCGTTGGGGCTTCGGCTGGAACGAAGGCCCGTTCGAAGGCTGGCAGACGGCCGGCTGGAAGCAGGTCGCCGAATGGGTGCAGGAAGACATCGCGGCAGGCAAGGCGCTGTCGAACGTGCCGCTGCCGTCGTGGGTGCTGGAAGGTCCGGTTGCAGAGAAGGGCGGCGTGCATACGAACGAAGGTTCGTGGTCGCCGGCTTCGAAGACTTTTGTGCCGCGCTCGTCGCTGTCGGTCTACGACAAGCAGGTGTTCCGTGCCCCGCTGGTCGGCGAAACGTCTGCTGATCCGAAGACCTACGGCAAGACGCTGTTCGAAACCGACGCTGTGCGCGCGTGGGTCGACGACCGTGCCGGCGAGAACGACGTCCTGATCGTGTCGTTCAAGAGCAAGATGAACACGATCGGACCGTCGGTGATCGACGGTCTGACGCAAGCCATCGAACTGGCCGAGAAGGACTACAAGGGTCTGGTCGTGTGGCAGCCGACGTCGCTGAAACTCGGCACGCCGGGCGGCCCGTTCTCCGCGGGTGCGAACCTCGAAGAAGCCATGCCCGCGTTCATGATGGGCGGCGCGAAGGGCATCGAGCCGTTCGTGAAGAAATTCCAGCAAGGCATGCTGCGTGTGAAGTACGCGAACGTGCCGGTCATCTCGGCTGTGTCGGGCATCGCGCTCGGTGGTGGTTGCGAGCTGGCGCTGCATAGCGCGAAGCGTGTCGCGCACATCGAAAGCTATATCGGTCTGGTCGAAGTCGGCGTGGGTCTCGTGCCGGCGGGCGGCGGTCTGAAGGAAGCGGCACTGCGCGCAGCAGAAGCCGCAACCGCGGCCGGCGCGACCAATGACCTGCTGAAGTTCGTGCAGAAGTCGTTCGAAAACGCGGCAATGGCGAAGGTCTCGGCCTCGGCACTCGATGCCCGCGCCATGGGTTACCTGAAGCCGTCCGACACGATCGTCTTCAACGTGTTCGAACTGCTCGACATCGCGAAGAAGGAAGCGCGTGCCCTGTCCGCCGCGGGTTACCGTCCGCCGCTGCGTGTCACGCAGGTGCCGGTGGCCGGCCGCTCGGCGATTGCGACCATCAAGGCATCGCTCGTCAACATGCGCGACGGCCGTTTCATCAGCGAGCACGACTACCTGATCGCCAGCCGCATCGCGGAAGCGGTGTGTGGCGGTGATGTGGAAGCGGGCAGCCTCGTCGACGAAGAATGGCTGCTCAAACTCGAGCGTCAAGCGTTCGTCGATCTGCTCGGCACGCAAAAGACGCAGGAACGGATCATGGGCATGCTGCAAACCGGCAAGCCGGTGCGCAACTAAGCGTCGAGCGGACCGCATCCATATGCATGGGGCCGGAGTAAGCGCCAAAGCGCCAACTCCGACCGACAAAGGAGAGCTTCAAATGGCAAAGCAATTGCAAGACGCATACATCGTCGCCGCGAGCCGCACGCCGATTGGCAAGGCGCCGCGCGGGATGTTCAAGAACACGCGCCCGGACGAACTGCTGGTGCACGCGATCAGATCGGCTGTGGCGCAAGTGCCGGGCCTCGACACCAAGGTGATCGAAGACGCGATCATCGGCTGTGCGATTCCGGAAGCGGAACAAGGCCTGAACGTCGCGCGCATGGGCGCACTGCTGGCCGGCCTGCCGAATACGGTGGGCGGCGTTACGGTGAACCGCTTCTGCGCTTCGGGCCTCACCGCGCTGGCTATGGCGGCTGACCGTATCCGGGTCGGCGAATCGGACGCGATGATCGCGGGCGGCTGCGAATCGATGAGCATGGTGCCGATGATGGGCAACAAGCCGTCGATGTCGCCGCATATCTTCGATCGTAACGAAGACATCGGCATCGCCTACGGCATGGGCCTGACCGCGGAGAAGGTCGCCGAGCGCTGGAAGATCAGCCGCGAAGCGCAAGACGCGTTCTCGGTCGAATCGCATCGCCGCGCCATCGCCGCGCAGCAAGCCGGTGAGTTCAACGACGAGATCGCCGCGTACACGATCACCGAACGTTTCCCCGATCTCGCCACCGGCGAAGTGCGTATCAAGACGCGTGAAGTCGCGCTCGACGAAGGCCCGCGTGGCGACACGTCAATGGAAGGCCTCGCCAAGCTGCGCACTGTGTTCGCTAACAAGGGTTCGGTGACGGCCGGCAACAGCTCGCAGACGTCGGACGGCGCGGGCGCGCTGATCGTCGTGTCGGAAAAGATGCTGAAGGAGTTCAACCTGACGCCGCTCGCCCGTTTCGTCAGCTTCGCCGTGCGCGGCGTGCCGCCGGAAATCATGGGTATCGGTCCGAAGGAAGCGATTCCGGCCGCCCTGAAGGCCGCCGGCCTGAAGATCGAAGACATGGACTGGATCGAACTGAATGAAGCATTCGCCGCGCAATCGCTGGCGGTGATTCAGGACCTCGGCCTCGATCCGTCGAAGATCAACCCGCTCGGCGGCGCGATTGCACTCGGCCACCCGCTGGGTGCGACCGGCGCGATTCGTGCGTCGACGGTGGTGCACGGCCTGCGCCGCCGCAACTTCAAGTACGGCATGGTGACGATGTGCGTCGGCACCGGCATGGGCGCGGCGGGCATCATCGAACGCCTGTAATCATGTTCGCTCAGATTCAAGCGGTGATCCTTGTCGCGATCGCTGCGGTAATCCCCGCAGCGGTTCCCTAGGGATCGCGGAAACGGTTCGCAGGCCGCCCGGCTTGCGGACCGTTTTTTCATTCAGCAGCAACGAGGAGTACGAGGAGATGACAATGGACATTCTGGTCGAGCGCGCCGACGGCGTGCTGACGATTGCCTTCAACCGGCCCGAAAGGAAAAACGCGATCACGGCTGCGATGTATCAGACGATGGCCGACGCATTGGTCGAAGCGCATGGCGATACATCGATCCGGGCGATTCTGATTCGCGGCAGCGCCGGCATTTTCAGCGCCGGCAACGATCTCGAAGACTTCATGAAGAAGCCGCCAGGCGGTGAAGACGCGCCCGTATTCCAGTTCCTGCGTGCGCTCAGTTCGGCGGAAAAACCGGTGGTGGCGTCGGTGGCGGGCCCAGCAGTCGGCATCGGCACGACGCTCCTGCTGCATTGCGATCTGGTCTACGCGGCCAATACGGCGAGCTTTTCGCTGCCGTTCACGCAACTCGGACTTTGTCCGGAAGCGGCGTCGAGTTTGCTGTTGCAGCGCGTGGCCGGCTACCAGGCCGCAGCGGAAAAGCTGCTGCTCGGCGAAGCGTTCGACGCCGCCGAAGCGCACCGTATGGGTTTCGTGAATCGCGTGCTGCCCGCGGCTGAAGTCGATGCGTTTGCTGCCGCGCAAGCGGCGAAGCTGGCGGCGCTGCCGGCTTCGTCGCTGCGGGTGACGAAGAGTCTGATGAAGCGCGCGAGCCAGCATGAACTGCAAACGCAGATGAGCGAGGAAGCGGTGCACTTCGGCAAGATGCTGATCGCGCCGGAAGCACGTGAGGCGTTCAAGGCATTCTTCGAGAAGCGCAAGCCGGATTTCCGGCAGTTCGACTGAAGCGGTGGCGTTCAGGCGCCTGAATCATTTTCAGGCGCCTCGCGCACTCAAGCTTGCGTCGGCTGCAAAGTGTCGTAGTCGACGTAGCTGGTTTCCCGGCAGAAGCTGACCAGCCGTACGCCCGCTTTGCGGGCAATCGCAATTGCCAGCGAAGACGGCGCCGAAATCGTCGCGACCATCGGCACGTCGACGCGCGCCGCCTTGCGCACCAGCTCGTAGCTCGCACGGCTCGACAGAAACACAAAACCTTCCCGAGTATCCACGCGATCGAGCACCAGCTGGCCGATCAGCTTGTCGAGCGCGTTGTGGCGGCCGACGTCTTCGAACGCGTAACGGATAGCGCCTGCCGCATCGCACCATGCGGCGGCGTGCAGGCCGCCGGTGAGACGCGTCAGCGCCTGGTGTTCCGGCAATTCGCGCGCGGCACGCGCGATCGCATCGGGTGCCAGCCGTTGCAGAAAGCCGGTGTCCGGCACGCGTTCCGGTTTCAGATCCAGCAGATCGATGCTTTCGATCCCGCATACGCCGCAGCCGGTGCGCCCGGCGAGCGCGCGGCGCCTTTCCTTTAGCGCGACGAAAGCTTGCTGCACCACCTTTAATTGCACTTCGGCGTGCGGCAATTCGTCATCGTCGTGCAGCTCGACCTCGATGTCCTGAATGTCGCTGCCGCGTTCCACGATGCCTTCCGAAATCGCAAAACCGACCGCGAACGCTTCCAGATCGCGCGGCGTGCACATCATCACCGCGTGGGAGATGCCATTGAAGACGAGCGCTACCGGCCATTCCTGACCGACGTGATCGGTGACGGTTTCGACCGCTGCGCCGCGATGCCGGTGCACCTGGCGCTCCACGGCGCCCGTCTGCCCGTCTGTGTCCAGTTCGTTCAAGCGACTTCACTCCTTTCATGCTGCGCGTGTTTCTACGGCTTGCAGCGTTGCCCGGCGGCGCGAAGCAGCGCCAGACCATGCCGCTATCGCGCGAATAAGGTTCTAAAATACCTCAAGCTGGGCTTGCGCGTTGCCCGTCACCAAAGAGGAATACTGTCATGGGACTCAACGAAGCACCGCTTCTGTTCAACTTCGAAGTCGCGTCCTCGGAGAATTTCACCTACATCCCGATGTCGGTGCGCTTCAATCTCGATCGTTTCGGGCTGCGCATCACCCTTGAGCAGTGGCAAATGCTGCCGCTCGAAGACCGCAAGCTGCTGGCGCGATTTCCGGTCGAAGAAGACGCGGAAATCGAGCCGAATTTCGACCACGCACTGTTCGAGATGCTGCGCACGCACGCGAATATCGAGCCGGAGTGGTTCACGCCCGAGGACGCGCCTGCCTGGCGCCGCACGGATGCCGTGCCGGACGGTGTAGTGCATCAGGCGGGGCTGGCCGGCCTGCCCACGCCGCGTGTCGCCCAGTGGGCCGAACTCGAGCCGTTCAAGCGCTACGTACTCGCCAAATTGTCGCGCAAGCTGGAAAGCAACCATGACTTCGTCCCCGCGATGAAGGAGTTTGGCGCGGCGGGCTAGGTACGACCACCCAAGGACGTCCGGCCAACTGCTGCCGCCCAGGCCCCTCCAGCCAGACGTCCCCAGTTCAATCCGCGAAATATTTCGCCTCGCCCCCTCAATCTGTTCCGAACCCTGCCGTTATCCATGGGTTGGCGCGTAAAAAGACTCGACCCGGTGCGACCCGACGCACCGAAAGCGACCCGCGCTCCCGCCCTCAGAACGATTGACGTTCGGAACCCATGACTCCTTTTTTATCGAAGCGGCTGCTGATCAATCTGGCGGTCGTCGCCGCGGCGGTCGGCGCGAACGCGTTCGTCGCCTATACGCAGATTTGCGGCCAGCGCGACGCCGACGCGCGCATGCTGCGTTCGACGAACGTGCGTCAGAATCTCGACGCATACCATACGGCGCTCGACGGCGGGCTGGCCGCGCTCGGCCGTTTCGAAGCAACGGGTGAGGCCGCGCCTGTCAACGAGGCAGCCGCCATGGCGGCTTCGCTGGCCGGTCTGGAGCGTGAGTTGCGCAACGAGCTCGCCGGCGAACCGGCCATGCTCGATACGCTCGCGAGGCTGAGCGTGGACAGCCGCGCGCTGCAACACGATATCGACGATGCGCTCCTGAAGAGCGCCAGCGCCATGCCGGACGAGTCACGTGCCTGGGCGGCTTCGACCTATACGCATCTCGGGCTGGGTCTCGGCCGTGTGGAAGACGCTCTGGCGGCGTTGCGCAAGCAGGAGAACGAGGCGTTGCAAGCGTCGCTCGCGAGTTCCGCGAACGAAACCCAGCGCGCCATGTTTCTGCTGATCGTGACGATGCTGGCAGGCAGCGCGCTTCTGATTTTCACGTTCGGCGCCCGCGAAAGCAGCGCGCGCGAGAAACTGCGCACGGTGCGCGCGCTCGGGCGCAACGATGAGCGCTTCCGCGGCCTGTTCGATGACCATCCGGTGCCGATGTACATTTTCGATCGCGAGACCTTGCGCTTTCTCGCCGTCAACGCGGCGGCGATTCAGCAATACGGTTACTCGGAAAGCGAATTTCTCGGCATGACGATTCGCGCGATCCGGCCGAATGGCGAAATCTCGCGCCTCGAATCGCACATGCAGCGCAGCGACACCGCTCAACACGGCCGCACGATGGCGGGTGTCTGGCATCACCGGCGCAAGGACGGCTCGACGATCAGCGCTGACATTTCGTATCACGCGCTCAACTTCATGGGCCGCGCCGCTTTCTTCGTGCTGGCCGACGACGTCACCGAACAGATCAATACCGAAGCCGAAGCGCAGCGTTCGAACCAGATGCTCGAAACGGTGATGGACAACATCCCGCAGCGCATTTTCTGGAAGGATCACGAGTCGCGCTATCTCGGCTGTAATATGGCGTTTGCGCGCGATGCGGGGCTTTCTTATCCCGAGCAGGTGGTGGGCAAGAGCGACAGCGACATGCCGTGGCGCGCCTTCGCCGACCTGCTGAACGAGCACGACAAGGAAGTGGTGACCACCGGCGTGCCGAAGATGAGTTTCGAGGTCGACCTGGTGATCGACGGCGTGCACCGCACCACGGTCACGAGCAAGCTGCCGTTCACCGACGGCGACGGCCGCGTGATCGGCGTGCTCGGTTCGTACACGGACATCACCGAACGCAAGCGCGCCGATCTGGCCTTGCGTCTGCAAAGCCGCGCGCTCGATGCGAGCGTCAACGCGATTCTGATTACCGCGCCGTCGCCGTCGGGCAATCTGATCGAATATGTGAATCCCGCGTTCATGCGGATCACCGGCTACGATCCCGCGGAAGTGATCGGTCAGGATTGCCGTGTGCTGCAGCGCGACGATCGCGACCAGGAAGGCGTCGCGTTGATCCGCCAGGCGCTCGCCGCGAATCGCGAGGTGAGCGCCGTGGTGCGCAACTATCGTAAGGACGGCGCGCTGTTCTGGAATCAGCTGTTCATTGCGCCCGTGCCGAACGCGGAGGGCGTAATCACGCACCACATCGGCGTGATCAATGATGTGACGGATCTGATCCGCTATCAGGAACAGCTCGAATATCAGGCCAACTACGACAGTCTCACGCGCCTGCCGAACCGCAACCTGCTGCGCGATCGCCTGCAGCATGCGTTGATCGTCGCGCAGCGGCATCACAAGGGCGTCGCGGTCGTGTTCATCGATCTGGACGGTTTCAAGAACGTCAACGACAGCCTCGGCCATAGCGTCGGCGACCGCTTGCTGAGCGTGGTGGCCGAACGGCTCGCCCGTTGCACGCGGACCAGCGACACGGTCGCGCGGCATGGCGGCGACGAGTTCGTGATCGTGATGACCGATACCGTCGACGAGCAGTCGCTGATCGCGTGGATGGAGCGGGTGCGCGCGTCGATTTCCGAACCGGTTTGGCTCGACGGCACCGAGTTGTATGTCGGCTGCAGCATGGGCGCGAGCCTCTTCCCGCAGGACGGCGAAGACGCGGAAACGCTGATGAAAAAGGCCGACCTCGCGATGTATCGCGCGAAGGACATGGGCCGCAATACGTTCCAGTTCTACCAGCCGGAGATGAATGCGAGCGCGGGTGCGCGCATGAATCTCGAACGGCGTTTGCGGCGGGCCTTGCGTGACAACGAATTCCTGCTGCACTACCAGCCGCAGGTGGATATCGTGAGCGGGCAGATCGTCGGCACCGAGGCGCTGGTGCGCTGGCGCGATCCGGAAGTCGGCTTGGTGCTGCCGTCGCTGTTCATTCCGGTCGCCGAAGAGAGCGGGCTGATCGGGCCGCTGTCGGAATGGGTTTTGCGCGAGGCGTGCCGGCAGAACAAGGCCTGGCAGGACGAAGGATTGCCGCCGGCGCGGGTGTCGGTGAATCTGTCGGCGCGCGTTTTTCAGCAGCGCGATATCGCCAAGCTCGTCATGCAGGTGCTCGCCGAGACGGGGCTCGAACCGCAGTATCTCGAACTCGAGCTCACCGAAAGCACCATCATGCGCAATGCCGAGGAGGCGGTGTTGATGCTCAACGAGCTGCACGCGCTCGGCATCGGCCTTGCCATCGACGACTTCGGCACCGGCTATTCGAGTCTCAGCTATCTGAAGCGCTTCCCGGTGGACCGCTTGAAGATCGACCGCTCGTTCGTGTCGGATATCGGCATCTCGGGCGACGATGAGACGATCACCTCTGCGATCATCGCGCTCGCGCATTCGCTGAAATTGCAGGTGATTGCTGAAGGCGTGGAGACGTCGGCGCAGCTCGACTTTCTGAAGGAGCGTGCGTGCGACGAGATGCAGGGTTTCTACTTCGCGAAGCCGATGTCGACGGACGCGATTTCGGCCTTGTTTCAGGGAGGAGTGGGGCGGGAAGCGGAGACGGTGTAGTTCGGCGTCCCGCTTCCCGCTGCGCGTGCCTCAGACGGCCGGCGTATCGAGGAACACCGGCAGTTGTTCTGCTACCTCGGAAAACGCCTGCAAGTGGGGATACGCCGCCTTGGTGACGATCTCCGAAATGTACATTTGCGTGAAATTCCACGCGACGGCCACCGCCACGTCCGCCGCACCAAAATGGTTCGGTTCGACCGGCAACGGGGCCGACGCGAGTTCCTCTTCGAGTTCGCGATATGCGGCGTGCAATTGCTCGGTCACGCGATCGACCCACGGCTCGTGCTGTTTGTCCGCCGGACGCAGATTGCGTTCGTAGACAATTTGCACAGTCTTTTCACTGGCGGCCAGCGCGAGGCCGGTAAGGCGCGCGGCGCGCAGGCAGTGCTCCGGCTGTGACGGGAAAATCCGTTGATCCGGCGCGGCGAGCGTGGCGAGATACTGCAGGATCACCGTCGAGTCCATCACGCTCTGGCCGTTGTCGAGGATCAGCGTCGGCGCTTTCACAACCGGGTTGATCTTCGCGAACGCCTCATACGTGCTGAACACGGAAACCGACTGGTGCTCGAAGTCGAGTTTCAGCAACTTCATGCAGATAGCGACGCGGCGCACGTAGGGCGAATCCAGCATTCCGATCAGTTTCATCTTATTTCCGTTAGAAGATCTATAAGGTTAGCCTGAGCGGGCGAAGAGGCGGCTGTTCGCTTGCCAGACGGTGCTTGTGATGCATCAGACCAATAGATTAAAGGGCTCGGCGAGGCAAAAAAAGCGACATTAATCGACGGTTTACGTCAGAATTTCTTACATGAAGCCGATCCCGCCCCTCACTGCTTTGCGCTGCTTCGAAGCCGTCGCCCGCCTGGGCGGTGTGACCCAGGCCGCGCGCGAATTACATGTCACGCACTCCGCGGTGAGCCAGCAGATCAAGGTGCTGGAAGATTCGATGGGCGTCGCGCTGTTCGTGCGCGAAGCGCGTGGCCTGCGGCCCACCGAGGAAGGCCGGCTCTACGCGCTGGAAATACGCTCGGCGTTGCGCGACATTACGCGGGCGACGCGCCGCGCGCAGGCGCGCCCCCACGAAAGCGAATTGGTCGTCGCGACCATGCCGTCGTTTGCGCAGCATTGGCTCGTGCCGCGTCTCGCGAGTTTCCGCGAGACACATCCGTACTACCGGGTCCGTCTGCTGACGAGTCTGCAGGTCGAGGATTTGCGCCAGGGTGTGAGCGACATCGGCATTCGCATGGGCCAAGGGCATTGGCCCGATGTCACGCAGCAGAAACTGTTCGACGACGAAGTGCTGGTAGTCGCGGCGCCACACTTCACGCTCGCGCCGGGGGGCCGCCTTCCCGTCACCGCCGAGGACGTGATCGCGTGTCCGTTGATCTCCAGCCCCAACACGCCGTGGGCCGAATGGTGCCAGGCGGCGCAGGTGGCGGAGCCGGCCGCCGAGGCGGTTGTGCTGTCTGCAAACGATTCGAACATCGTGCTGGGCGCGGTCTTGCTGGGGCAGGGCATCGCGCTCGAACGGCGCAGTCTGGTCGCGCACGCGCTGGCCCGCGGCGATCTGGTGCAGATCACCGATATCCGCGTGCCGTACCGGTATCCGTACTGGCTGGTGTGGCAGCAACGCGAGACGCTGAACGCGAAGCAGGCCCATTTTGCGCAGTGGATCGAAGCGCAGGTCGACGTCTATTTGCGTAGCGGCGGGTGAGATTCCAGGACGATTGGCGCGCGCAGACTTTCGCTTACGGGGGGATTACCGGTTTGCGCGCGAGGGGCACTCGTATATATTTGGGATTCCCATCTCTGACTTCGCTGGGAACCACGAAGCATCGATTCACGTGGCGTTGCGCCCGCTTTTCGCTGCTCGCACTTGGTCACGGGCGTTTCGCCGTCGAATATTTGCCAATCCGACTGGAGAGAGAAATGACGTCTTCACCTGCAAAGAAATGGGCTGTGCTGTTGACATCGGTTGTACTGAGTGTGGCTTCGGTTGCACCGGTGTTCGCGCAAACCGCCGGTAGTGCGCCGGCGGGTGATGAAGCCGCTGCCGCCGCGCCGTCGGCCGCCGCATCGAAGGCCGCCGCCAAGGCGCAACGGAAGGCCGCTCGCAAGCAGGCGCGGGCGAAGAAGAACGCCGAGTTGAAGCAGCTGGAAAGCAACGGGTACAACCCGTCGCGCAACGATCCGAACTATCCGACGGATCTCCAGAATGCGCAGAAGAAGGCGGCAGCGGGCGCGGCGGCGAGCCAGTAAGCGGCTGCGGGCCTAGTCATGCTTGTGCTGGGGATCCCGGCAAAGTACGACGTATGAAACCAAACGAGGCGCCCAGGCGCCTCGTTTTTCGTTCAAATTCCGCCGCTCAATCGAGCACCGGCAGCGCGCGCGGGCGCCGGTCGCTGTCGGTTGCGACGTAGGTCAGGGTTGCCTCGGTGACCTTCACGAGCTCTTCGGTCAGGCTCATGCGCTGCGCGTACACCTCCACCGCCACCGTCACCGACGTGGTGCCCGTCTTGACGATATCCGCGTAGAAGCTCAGCAGATCGCCGACGAACACCGGCTGCTTGAAGACGAACGAATTGACCGCGATGGTCGCCACCCGCCCATTGGCGCGGCGGCTTGCCGGAATCGAGCCGGCGATGTCCACTTGCGCCATGATCCAGCCGCCGAACACGTCGCCGTGGACGTTCGCGTCCGACGGTTGCGGCATGACGCGCAAGGCGCAAGGCTTTTGCGGAAGTTGAAGAATATCGGTCATGGGGATGAAAAGCGGCGCCAGCCAGCTTCTGCGACAATAGAAAGATCAGGAATTGTACGGGAAAGCGCCCAGCCGGGTCGCGCGACATAAAGCAGGATGCCACCTTGGCACGCTGCCGGTCGGCGCTCCTGCGAGCCTCCGTCGCTTCCACACTCTCCCCAGCCGATCCCATGCGCCGTACGCCCTCGTCCGAACCATCCCCGATCTCGACCCAGCCGCGCAACGACTGGCAAACGATCCTGTCGCTGCTGCCCTACCTCGCCACCTATAAATGGCGCGTCGGCTTCGCACTGAGCTGTCTGATCGGCGCGAAGGTCGCCAATCTCGGGGTGCCGATCGTGATGAAACGGATCGTCGACAGCCTCGCGTCGGTGCAGCATCTCACCGCGCTCGGCCGCGCGCACGATTCGCCGGCCATCGTCCTGCTGGGCGGCGTCGGTTTGCTGGTGGTCGCCTATGCGGTGGTGCGGCTGTCCACGTCGCTCTTTACCGAACTGCGCGAAATCCTGTTTTCGAAGGTGACCGAAAGCGCGGTGCGGCAACTCGCGCTGAAAGTGTTCCGCCATCTGCATGCACTGTCTTTGCGGTTCCACCTCGATCGGCAGACGGGCGGCATGTCGCGCGATATCGAACGCGGCACACGCGGCATCACTCAACTGATTTCGTATTCGCTGTACAGCATCTTGCCGACCCTGGTCGAAGTCGGCCTCGTGCTGGGTTTTTTCGTCGTCAAATACGAGGCGTATTACGCGATCGTCACGTTCATTGCGCTTGCCGTGTACATCACGTTCACTGTGAAAGTCACCGAGTGGCGCACGCATTTTCGCCGCACGATGAACGACCTGGATTCAAAGGCGAATTCGCGCGCGATCGATTCGCTGCTCAACTACGAGACGGTAAAGTACTTCGGCAACGAAGAGTGGGAAGCGCACCGTTACGACGAAAACCTCAAACGCTATCGCACGGCCGCGATCAAATCGCAGCGCTCGCTGTCGGCGCTGAACTTCGGGCAGCAGGCGATCATCGGCACGGGGCTCGTGTTCATTCTGTGGCGCGCAACTGAAGGCGTGATGGCCGGGCGCCTCACGCTCGGCGATCTGGTGTTGATCAACACCTTCATGTTGCAGCTCTATATTCCGCTGAATTTTCTCGGCGTCGTGTATCGGGAGCTGAAGCAAAGCCTCACCGACATGGACCGCATGTTCACGTTGCTTGGCGCGGCCCAGGAAGTGCCCGACGTGCCGGACGCGCCCGAGTTGCGGGTGAGCGGTGCGCAGGTGCGCTTCGAGCATGTGAACTTCTCGTATGAGCCGGCGCGGCAGATTCTGCACGACGTCAGCTTCACGATTCCGGCGGGCGCCACCACGGCGGTGGTGGGCCATAGCGGTTCGGGCAAATCGACACTCGCGCGGCTGATGTTCCGCTTCTACGATCTGGACCGGGCGACGGGCGGCGCGATCACCATCGACGGTCAGGATATTCGCGACGTCACACAGGATTCGCTGCGTGCATCGATCGGCATCGTGCCGCAGGATACGGTGCTGTTCAACGATTCGATCTACTACAACATTGCTTATGGCCGCCCATCGGCCACGCGCGAGGAAGTGATCGCGGCGGCGCGTGCGGCGCATATTCACGACTTCATCGAAGGGCTGCCGAAGGGGTACGAGACGCCCGTCGGCGAGCGTGGCCTGAAGTTGTCCGGTGGAGAAAAGCAGCGTGTCGCGATTGCGCGGACCATCCTCAAGAATCCGCCGATCCTGCTGTTCGACGAAGCGACGTCGGCGCTCGATTCGCGCTCGGAGCGCGCGATCCAGCACGAGCTCGATCAGATCGCCCGCGAGCGTACGACGCTGATCATCGCCCACCGGCTTTCGACAGTCGTGCACGCGCAGCAGATCATCGTGATGGACAAAGGACGGATCGTCGAGCGTGGGACGTACGCCGAATTGCTGCAGGCGAACGGCTTGTTCGCGCAGATGTGGGCCTTGCAGCAGCAACGTGCCGCAGAGGCGCCGGAGTCGGCTGAAACGGTGGGTGCGGGGGATGGCGGGCGGTGAGTTTTGCGGCGGCGTTGGGCGGCGCGCTATCGCACGATACCGCGCGGCGCCGCTCAACACCTTGCAGTACTCAGCGTGAGCTTACACGCCGATCCAAATCCTGTAGTTGCGTCGGCGTACCGACGTTCTCCCACAATCCTTCATACAATTCGCCGCTCGCGAGACCGCTTGCAATCGTCGCGCGATAGTAAGGCGTGAGCGCGCGCCGCGTGCCGCGCGGCAGATCGCGAAACATACGCGTGTCGTACAGACCGATATTGCCGAACGTAAAGCGCGGTTGCGCCTCGAGCGACAGCACGCCGTCGACCAGACCAAAGTCGCCGTTCGGATGAAACGCCGGGTTCGGCACCATCACAAGATGCATGCCGGGCTCGCGCAATGCCGCGAGCGTCTCAGCGCGAGCGTTCAGCGCGGCGTAATCGAAATCCGCGTACACGTCACCGCTTACCGCGACGAACACTTCGCTAGCGCCGTCATCTTCGAGCAGCGGCAACGCCTGAACGATCCCGCCGGCCGTTTCCAAGGCTTCATGCTCGGCTGAATAGCGCAATTGCACCCCCCAGCGCGAACCGTCGCCGAGCGCGGCCTCGATCTGTTCGCCGAGCCACGCGTGATTGATCACAATGGTTTGAAAACCGGCGTGCGCGAGGCGTTCGATCTGCCACACGATCAACGGCTTGCCACCCACTTCGAGCAAAGGCTTCGGGCATGTGTCGGTCAACGGACGCATGCGCTCGCCGCGCCCGGCGGCGAAGATCATCGCTTTCTTCAGAGACATCGTCATCGGTCAGAACGTGTAGCCGACTTCATTCGCGCGGCCTTCGAGCTCGTCGAGCAGCTTCGCGAACGGACGCAGCGGCGCATAGCGTTCCGCGACCTTGCGGGCATAGCCGATGAAACGCGGCAGATCTTTCATGTAATGCGGCTTGCTGTCGCGGTAATTGATCCGGCAGAACAGCCCCAGCACCTTGATGTGCCGTTGCAGACCCATCCATTCGAGCTGGCGGTAGAACTCTCCGAAATCCGGATCGACCGGCAGCCCGGCTTTTTTCGCGCGCTCCCAGTAGTACACGAAGCAATCCAGCTCGAACTCTTCGTCCCAACTGAGGAATGCATCGCGCAGCAAGGAGGCGACGTCGTACGTGATCGGGCCGTACACCGCGTCCTGGAAGTCCAGCACGCCGGGATTCACGGGGTTCGGCAGGGCAGCGACCATCAGATTGCGCGGCATGAAATCGCGCAGCATGAACACTTGCGGTTGCGCCCGGGCGCTCGCGATCAGCAGCGCGAAGGTGCGATCGAGCAGCGCACGGGTCTTATCGTCGACCTCGCGGCCCAGATGGCGGCCGATGAACCACTCGGGCAGCAACTCCATTTCGCGGCGCAGGAAGGCTTCGTCGAACGGCGGCAGCACGCCTTCGCGCGAGGTGAGCTGCCAGCGGATCAGCGCGTCGAGCGCGTCGTGCATCAGCGAGCGGGCGCGACGCGGGTCGTCGCCGTTTTGCGTCTCGGTCAGCGCGCCGAGGTAGGAATCGGTGCCCAGATCGGTGACGAGCATGAAGCCGGCGTCGAAATCGACCTCCAGCACGCGCGGCACATGTACGTTGGCGGCCTCGAGCAATTGTGCGATTTGCACAAATTCGCGGCACTTTTCGGGGGGCGGGGCATCGACAGCGATCAGGGTGCCGGTGCTTTCGCCTTCCGCCGCCTTACCGGCGAGCCGGAAATAGCGCCGGAAACTGGCGTCGGACGAAGCCGGGAGAAGCGTGCCGAGATCAAGCGCATAGCGCGCTGCGTGGGCGTTCAGCCAGGCCTTGAGCAGTTCGAGGCGGCTGTCGGAGTAATCTTGGGTAGCGTTTTTGGCAGGGGGGGGCGTCATGAAAACCGGCAGCAAATTCAGAGGGGCAACGTCTTGCCATATAATACCCCACGACTTTTTTGACGCGACTCACGCCAGCTTTCGCGTGTCCGCTCTACCGCCCGCCTCATCGTTCGACAGATTGTAAATATTGATGTGCAGCCGACTGTCACGGTCGGGATGTGCAGGCGGTGGATCGTGACTACAAAAGCTGACGGACGGGCCGATTCGCCAAACGATACATGCCGCCTAGACAGCTTTCCCAAACGACTCCCTCTTGTGCTGTAGTCCCGCGCAAAAGGCGGCTCGTCGCGGCGTTGATCGCCGTTCCGGGCCTGATGCCCGCGCTTGCGCACGCCCAGCTGGTGGGGGAAGCCGCGCAGCCGCAACCTATCGACGCGCCATGGGGCATGCAGCTCGCCCCGCAGCTCGAAGAACATCCATTGCAGACCGGCCAGAAGGCGGCCACCTTTGTGCTCGGGGACACGACGAGCGGCACCACCGACCAGGACATGGCCGCGAAAGGCTCGGCCGAGGTGCGGCGCAATACGTTCGTAATCAAGGCCGACGCGCTGCACTACGATCAGGACACGGACATGGCCGACGCATACGGCCAGGTTTTCCTGAACAACAACGGCGCCGCGTTCACCGGCCCGGAAGCGCATATGCGGGTGGACTCGAGTGAAGGCTTCATGTCCGCGCCGAAGTACCACTTCAACGTGACGGGCGGCTCGGGCAGCGCGGAGCGCGTCGACCTGCTCGACAGCGAACGTTCGGTGTTCACGAAGGGCACATACACGGCTTGCTCATGCACCGACAAGCCGGGCTGGTATCTCAAGGGCAGCGAGTTCGATTTCGACACAGGCGCGGACGAAGGCGTTGCGTACAACAGCGTGCTGTTCTTCCAGGGCGTGCCGGTATTCGCTTCGCCATGGTTGTCGTTCCCGCTATCGGGCGATCGGCGCAGCGGGGTTCTGCCGCCCACGTTCTCGCTGAGTTCGTCGAACGGCTTCGAACTGTCGGTGCCGTACTACTTCAATATCGCACCGAATCGCGACCTGACCGTGACGCCGCGGCTGATCTCGAAGCGCGGCGTGCAGTTGCAGTCGACCTTCCGTTATCTGTCGCCCACGTACTCGGGCTCGATCACCGGTGAATACCTGCCGGACGACCGTCTGACGAAGACTAACCGCTACGCGCTGTATATCCAGCACAACCAGAACTTCGGCAACGGGTTCGGCGGTTACATCTACTACAACAAGGTCTCGGACAACACGTATCCGGAAGACCTGTCGTCGTCGGTCAGTCAGTTCATGAACGGCACCCAGCTCCTGTATCAACAGGAAGCCGGGGTGACCTATAACAACGGCCCGTGGTCCGTGCTGGCCCGTGAACAGCACTGGCAGACGCTGACGCCTTCGGTGGCGCCGTACGGCCGCGAGCCGCAGTTGAATGTGAAGTACGCGAAGTACAACGTCGGCGGTTTCGACTACGGCGCGGAAGCCGACTACACGAATTTCCGCATCACCACCGCGGACACGACCCAGGGTCAGCGGGTGATGTTCAACCCGTACCTGTCGTATTCGGTGGTCGGACCGGGTTACTTCGTTACGCCGAAGGTGCAGTGGCACTTCGCGTCGTACAACCTGAACAATATCGCTACGGCCGGCACACCGAAGAATTTCACCGAGTCGATCCCGACGCTCTCCTTTGACACCGGGCTGATTTTCGACCGTTCGGTGCGGATCTTCGGCGAGGATTACATCCAGACGCTGGAGCCGCGGCTCTACTACGTCTATACGCCGTACCGCAACCAGGAAAACGCGCCGTTGTTCGATACGGCTGACTCCGACTTCGGGCTGGCGGAAATCTTCACGCCGAACACCTTCGTCGGTAACGACCGGATCGCCGACGCGAACCGTCTGACCGCGGCGATTACCACGCGCTTCATCAACCCGGCCACGGGCGACGAACGCGCGCGTTTCGTGATCGCGCAGCAGTATTACTTCCAGGATCAGCGCGTCACGCTGCTGCCTACGCAGACCAGCACGCAGGCCACGCACTCGGACCTGATCGCGGGTGCGTCGCTCAAGCTCGGCGCCGGTTTCGCGTCGGAAACTGCGTTCCAATATAATGCCGACAACAACCAGTTGACGAAGACGAGCATCGGCTTCGGGTTCAGTCCGGCCAGCGGCAAGGTGATCAATGTCGCGTATCGCTACACACGCGCGAACACCACGCTGGATAACCAGCCGATCAACCAGGTGCTGATTTCGGGCCAGTGGCCGCTGACGCACCGTGTGTACGGGGTAGGCCGTTTCAATTACGACCTGGGCGGGCATCGGATCGTCGACGGTCTGGTCGGCCTGCAATACGACGCCGACTGCTGGACGCTCGGCGCGGGGATCCAGCGCTACGCGAACGGTCTGAATACGTCGGGGCAGAATCAGTCGAGCACGCGGTTTCTCGCGCAGTTGACGTTCAAGGGTTTGTCGAGCGTCGACAACGGGCTGATTTCCGCGTTCCGCAGCAGCGTGGCGGGCTATACGCCATTGCCCCCGCCGCCGCCGCCGGAAGCGCGTTTCACCAATTACGAATGACGCTCGCCCGATCATTTATAGCATGCGAAAAGACGGGCCAGGCGCGCCCGACATCATTGGAGTATCTGTGGCAATCATGAAAAAGCTTCGCTTGGCAACGCTTGCGGCCGGTCTGGCCGCCGCGGCGTCTTTCCTGTCGGTTGCGCCGGTTCAGGCGCAGGCGCTGTCCGGCAATAGCGGCCAGACGGTCGACACCATTGCCGCAGTGGTCAACAACGGTGTCATCACGCGGCGCGAGCTCGACGAGCGCATCGGCCTGATCACCCGCCGGCTGAACCAGCAGAACGCGCCGGTCCCGCCGATGGACCAGCTGCGCCAGCAGGTGCTCAACCAGATGGTGCTGGAACGCATCCAGCTGCAGAAGGCGAAAGAAGACGGCATCAATATCGACGACGCCGCTGTGCAAAAAACGCTCGAGCGGCTCGCGCAGGCGAACAACCTGACACTCGAGATGTACCGTGCGCGTATCGAGGCGCAAGGCGTGCCCTGGACCACCTTCGCGAACGACGCGCGCACCGAACTCACGCTCTCGCGTCTGCGTGAGAAGGAAGTGGACAGCAAGGTCACGGTGTCGGACGCCGAGGTCGCGAACTATATCGCCAGCCAGCGCGGACCGAATTCCGGCCTGACAAGCGATCTGCACATTCAGCACATCTTCCTGAAGGCGCCGCTGAACGCCTCGGAAACCGACATCGAAGCCGCGCAGCAAAAGGCTCAGGCGCTGCTGACCGAAGCCAAGGGCGGCGCCAACTTCGAAAAGCTGGCGAAGTCGAATTCGCAAGCACCGGATGCCTCGAAAGGCGGCGATACGGGTTTCGTGACGCCGTCCAAGCTGCCGCCTGAGTTCGTCAAGGCCGCCTCGTCGCTGCGCCCGGGCGAAGTCAGCCCGGATCTGATCCGTACCAACGACGGCTTCGAAATCGTGCGCCTCGTCGATCGTCGCGCGGGCCAGGGCACCAGCTCCGATGCGCCGAAGCTCGTACAGACGCACGTTCGCCACATTCTGCTGCGCGTCGGCGACGGCATGTCCGAGCCGCAAGCGCGTCAGAAGCTGCTCGAAATCAAGAACCAGATCGCCGCAGGCGGCGACTTCGCCAAGTTCGCCCACACCTACTCGCAAGACGGTTCGTCGTCGCAAGGCGGCGACCTTGGCTGGATCAGCCCGGGCGAGACGGTGCCGGAATTCGAACGCGCCATGAACAACTTGCAGGACGGTCAGATCAGCGACCCGGTGCGCAGCGAATACGGCTATCACCTGATTCAGGTGATAGGCCGTCGCGAATCGGAAGGCTCGGTTTCGCAGCAGATGGATCTGGCGCGTCAGGCAATCGGCCAGCGCAAGGCGGAACAGGCCTACGCCGACTGGTTGCGCGAACTGCGCGATACCGCCTATGTGGAAGTGAAGCCGCAGTTGACGAGCGCGCAATAAACGTCATGACAAGCGCCGCGCAGTCCACCAGCCTGCCGTTGCAGATCGCGATCACGACCGGCGAGCCTGCCGGCGTCGGTCCCGAGCTGACCGCGCAGGCGCTGGCGGGCGCGGCGGCGCATTGGCCCGGCGCCGAGTTCACCGTGCTCGGCGATGCGGATTTGCTGGCGGAGCGCGCGCGTGCGGTAGGCGTCGACTGGGCTGCGCTGGTGGCGGACGGCAAGCGCGTGCGGGTGCAGCATCGGCCGCTCGGCGCACCCTCGCTGGCCGGCAAGCTGAACGCCGCCAACGGCCGCTACGTGCTCGATCTGCTCGACAGCGCGATCGACGGCGCCGTGGCCGGCGCCTTCGACGCCATCGTTACGGCGCCGCTGCAAAAAAGCACCATCAACGATGCCGGTGTGCCGTTCACCGGGCACACGGAATACCTCGCCGAGCGCACGCACACGCCGCGCGTGGTGATGATGCTGGCCGGCACCGGCAAGCGTCCGTTGCGCGTTGCCCTCGCTACCACGCATCTGCCGCTCAAAGACGTCTCTGCCGCGCTGACGATCGAAGGTATCGTCGAGACGCTGCGCATCGTCGATCACGATTTGCGCCACCACTTTGGCCTGCCAGCGCCGCGCATCCTCGTGACGGGGTTGAACCCGCATGCGGGCGAAAACGGTTATCTGGGCCGCGAGGAAATCGAGGTGATTTCTCCCGCGCTGAAGCTCGCGAACGACCAAGGCATCGACGCGCCTGGACCCTATCCGGCAGACACCTTATTCCAGCCGCGTTATCTGGAGCAGGCCGATTGCGTGCTGGCGATGTTCCACGACCAGGGCCTGCCGGTGTTGAAGTACGCAACGTTCGGCGAAGGCATCAACATCACGCTCGGCTTGCCGATCATCCGCACTTCGGTCGATCACGGCACCGCGCTCGATCTGGCCGGCACCGGCCGTGCCGACTCGGGCAGTCTGATCGCCGCGATCGATACGGCGGTTTCGATGGCGCAACACCGCCGAGCGGGCTGATCCAGCGATTGCGGCGCGGTTTGGTTCGCGCTTTTCTGGGTTTTCCTTTCCGGGTGCCTGACGTTTGCGTGTTCGTTGCGCAGTCGTTGTGCGTATTCCTGGTTTGTTCCTATTCTTAAGCAGTTCTCTTTTTAGCGTTTCTTCGATGTCCACCAGCAGACAGCAACCGGGCCGGCACCAAGGCCATATCGCGCGCAAGCGTTTCGGACAGAATTTTCTGGTCGATATGGGCGTGATCGATTCGATCGTCGACGTGATCCGGCCGCAGCGCGGCGAGCGCATGGTCGAGATCGGGCCGGGGCTTGGCGCACTCACAGAACCGCTGATCGAGCGTCTGGCGACGCCCGAAGCGCCGTTGCACGCCGTCGAGCTGGATCGCGATCTGATTGGCCGCCTCAAGACAAAATTCGGCGACCTGCTCGAGCTGCACGCGGGCGATGCACTCGCGTTCGACTTCGGCACGCTGGCCGCACCGGGTGAGAAGGCGTCGCTGCGTATTGTCGGCAATCTGCCGTACAACATCTCGAGCCCGCTGCTGTTTCATCTGACCGCATTCGCGGATCGCGTGATCGACCAGCACTTCATGCTGCAGAACGAAGTTGTCGAGCGGATGGTGGCGGAACCGGGTACGAAGGCGTTCAGCCGCCTTTCGGTGATGCTGCAGTACCGCTACGTGATCGACAAGCAACTCGACGTGCCGCCTGACGCATTCAACCCGCCGCCGAAAGTCGATTCGGCGATCGTACGGATGATTCCGTACGAAGTGCATGAACTGCCGGCCGTGGACGAGCGCGTGCTCGGCGAAGTCGTGACGGCGGCTTTCTCGCAGCGCCGCAAGATGCTGCGTAATACCCTGGCCGCGTTTCGAGATTCGGTGGATTTCGAGGCGCTCGGCTTCGATCTGCAACGCCGTGCCGAAGATGTGCCGGTGGCCGAATATGTGCGTGTGGCGCAGATCGTGGCGGCTTCGCCGTCGCGTGGCGCCGCGGCCGCGGAAACTGGGACTGACGACGCCTGAGTGGCGTTGCACGGTCTTGCAGGAAGCGCGCTGCGCCCTGCAGCGCGCGTGAAACGCCCCACGCCTTAAGCGGCAACCCGCTTCGCCGGCAGATTGACCAGCGCGATGCCGGTCAGCACCAGCGCCGCGGCCATTAGAAAGCGCAGGCTGAACGACTCGCCGAGCAACAGCACGCCAAAGGTCACGCCGAACAGCGGCGTCAAGAACGAAAACACCGAAAGGCGCGACGCGATGTAACGCGTCAACAGCCAGAACCACAGCAGATAGCTGACGAACGCCACGATCACCGCTTGGTACGCGAGGCTCATCACCGCCAGTGGCGTGACGGTTTCCACGCGTGCCTGCCCGAGCCCCAGTGCGAGCGCGAGCAGCACCACCGCCGACACCGTCAATTGATAGAACAGCGTCTTGCTGGCGCTCGTGCAAGCGAGACGTGTGGCGCGCACCACCACCGTGGTCGCGGCCCATGTGATGCCGCCCAGCACGCCGAGCGCGTCGCCGGCAACGCCCTTCAGCGTCGAACCCTGCGCCCCGTGGCCATGCAGGAAACCGTCGGCGAACGCCAGCGCGATGCCGGCAAACGCCACCAGGATGCCGAGCCACTGAGTGCGCCGCATGCGCTCGCCAGCGACGAACCAGTGCAGCCCGAGTGTCGTGAAGCACGGTGCGGTGTACAGAAAGACCGCCATACGCGAAGCGCTGGTCAGCGTCAGGCCGAGAAAAATGCACACGAATTCCCCGGCGAACAGCACGCCCGCGAGCAAGCCGGCGCCCAATGTGCCGTCGTCGCGAAAGAGCGGCGTACCGCGCGAACGGGCCCAGCCCCATACCAGCACGGCTGCGATTGCCGAGCGCAGGCCGGCCTGGAATACCGGTGGTAGTGCGGCGTTGGTGCTCTTGATCGCGACTTGCTGGAGTCCCCAGATCGCGCACAAACCGATCATCAGCAGGATGGCGAAGCTATCCAGGGTGCGGCGCGTGGATAGGGCGGTGGTGCTCATGGGTTGTGCAGGGTCACTGTCATAAGTCATACGATATCAAAGCTATCTGCCCCGTAATGCGATGACCCCATCGCCTACGCGTGCTTCTTTCAGGCTGCAAGCACTTCGATGACATAACAACACTTACTTCAGTCTATTTTCTTACAGCCCCTATTTCGCGCTAAGGTTCACCCACACGCATTTCGTCAGCTTATTCAAACAGTCTGAATTGGCTGTTGTGCGAGGTTCCAACGCGGACTTTGCATCCTACCTGTCGATTTGCGCGGCCTCAGATGAACAGCGTGCCGGTACTTTGCAGCAGGCGTGGCGGTGTCGAAATATCCGTGAAAAGCGGGAATCTGTATGAGGAGACGAAATGAAGCGCGTAAGCAAGTGGGCGATGGCGGTGGTGCCGGCAGCGCTGGCGTGTCAAATGGCGCACGCTCAATCGAGTGTGACGCTCTACGGCGTGATCGACGAAAGTGTGCACTATCTGACCCACGCAAACCAGGCCGGCGATTCGTCGATCGGACTCGGTAACGGCGGCATGACGGAAAGCCGCTGGGGGATAAGGGGCGTCGAGGATCTGGGCGGCGGCTGGTCGACGTTCTTCAAGCTCGAAAACCGCTTCTACATGAATACCGGCCAAAGCGATCCCACCTTGCCGTTCTTCAATGAAGCGCAAGTGGGCGTGCGCTCGGATTCCCTTGGGCAGGTGATCTTCGGCCGTCAGTACAACGTGATGATCGAGGGCATTACCATCGGCGGCTACGGCAGCAATATCTGGATTCCATACGATTTCAGCTTCCAGCCGGAAGTGACGATGACAGGCGGCATCTGGACCAGCAACCAGGTGCAGTATCAGGCGAAATATAACGGTTTCCATGTTGCCGCCGGCTACGCATTTGGCGGCAACGCGGGCAATTCGTACGGCAGCCAGATCGGCATGGCGCTGGCTTACGCGCCGGGTGGGCCATTCACCTTCGGCGGCGCGTATCAGGAGTCGAAAGATTCGGTCAACGGCGCCGCCGCGAAAGCGTGGACCTTCGGCGGGTCGTACACGTGGAACCTGACCCGGTTCTCCGTCGGCTATATCGTCGATCAGAATGACGCCGGCTTTTCGAATTTCGCCAACGGGCCATTCACCGCACCCGCGTTGGCCGCGCTCAAGTACACGGACTTTTCGCGGCGCCGCATGATCATGGGCGGTATCACACAGCAGGTCAGCAACAAGTGGCACTTCGCCGCGAATGTCTGGCGCACGCTGCAGGACGGCAAAACTGCCGCGCAGAACGGTTCGGCATGGCAGTACCAACTGGTCGCCGACTACAACTTGTCTCTACGTACCGATATCTATCTGGAAGGCGACTACTCGCTGTACCGGGGTGACCTGATCGGCGCGCAGTTGCAGGGCGTCAACGGTGTCGGGCTTGCGCAGAAGGGTAGCCAGATCGGTTTGATGGCGGGCATGCGGCATCAGTTCTGAGTACTTGCCTACTTCGGTGCGCGCCCAGATTGCCCTCTACCGTGCTGAGATGTTCGCCGTTCACGTTCACGGTGTAACTCGCGGTGGCGAACATGCTGCCGCGCGTCTCACCCCGCCGCGCCCTCCATACGCCGCTTCGACCGTTGCGGATCGATCAACGCGAAACCTGCTGTACCCACGATCAGCAACAACGTGCCGGTTACCGCGAAGCCGATCTCATAGCCACGCACGTCGCCTGCGGCGCCGAGCAGCTTGCCCATCGCGACGGGGCCGATCAGTCCGGCGGTGGTGACGATCGAGTTGGTGATCGCGAGTAGGGCGCCGCGCCGTGCCGCCGGCGCGACTTCGGCGACTAGCATCGGGCCGAAGGTGAACGTCTGGATCGCCAACGCGCTGGCGAGTCCCATCAACGCCACCTTGAGGAACGGCGGCGCACCGAGCAGCAGCGAGCAGTACGCCAAACCGCTCACCACGCATGCAGCACTGATCAGTTTGCCGCGCGCCACCTTCGACGGCACACCGCGCTTGAGCATGCGATGCGAAGCCATCGCGAGCGCGATGCCGAGCGGGATCTGCGCCGCGACTTGCAGCGCGAACAACCAACCCGCCTGGGTCGCGCCAAAGCCGAGGCCGAGCCGGAAATACGCAGGCACCCAGGTGAAGCCAATCGCGATCACCGCATAGCCAACAAAGCATTGCAGCATCACGCCCATAACCGTGCGGTCGCTCAGCATGCGCCGAAAGCGCAATGACGCAGCACGTGGACCGGCCGCTGCGGCGACAAACGCGGGTGAAGGGTTGTGCTGACGATTACCCGTCTTGCCCAGGCACAGCCACAAAACGGTCCAAACGATACCGACGGCGCCGAGCGTGAGAAATGTCGCGTGCCAGTGCCACCGCTGCGAGATATAGGTAAGCAACGGCCCGGCGATGATGACGCCCGCAGTCGCCCCTTGTTGCACGATGGCCGTGGGCAGATTGCGTTCGTGGTCGTCGAACCAGGTGTAGACCACATGCAGTGCGAGCGGCGAGGCCGGTCCTTCGCCAGCCCCCAGCAGAACGCGACACAGCAGCAGCACGGCAAAGCTCGTCGGCCATGCGAGCGGCAACTGCGCGACCGCCCAGATCAACGCAAGCGCGGCGAGCAGCCATTTCATATTGACGCGGTCGGCGATCAGACCGACGGCGATACCCGAGATCGAGAACAGCAGGAAAAACGCGCTGCCGACGAGGCCGAACTGACTGTGCGTCAACTGCATGTCATGCATTAGCGGGATCGCGACAAGACCGAGCACGGCCTTGTCGGCGAAGTTGATCAGCATGAACAGGAACAGCGAGGCGACGATCACCCAGCGGCGGCCTTGCGCGGCTTCGCGAGCCTGGGTGGGATAAGCCGACGCTGTGTCGCCGGCAAGCGCCGTGCAGCGCTTCGTGCTGCTGAGGAAAGTGGGCAAAAGGTGTCTCCATTTCTGGCGCGGGGCGCTGGGTTTTCGCCCATTTGAGGTGGTATAACTGAATTGTTCAAGTGCATTCTCGTTATCGGGAGCTTGCAAACTATGCATGAGGTCAATTCCCGCCGCCTTACCCATCTGATCGCGCTCGCCGAGGAAGGCAGCTTTGCGCGCGCGGCAGAGCGGGTTCATTTGAGCCAGCCCGCATTGAGCCGCAGCATTCAGGCGCTCGAAGAGGAAGTCGGCATGAAATTGTTCGACCGCGCCGCGCGCGGCGCCGCGATGACGGCGGCCGGGCGGCTGCTGGTCGAGCGCGCCCGGCGCGTGCTGTTCGAAACGCGCTGCCTGTTCCGCGACGTCGAATTGCTGAAGGCGCATGAACTCGGCGAGGTGCGCATCGGCCTCGGGCCTTACGCGGCCGTCGTGTTGCTGCCGGACCTGCTGGTGGAGCTCACGCGGCGCTTTCCGAAGATCAAGGTGTCGATCGAACTTGGCGAAGGCGATGCGCTGTTTGCCAAGCTGCGAGCCGAACAGGTCGACTTTCTCGTCACCGACCGCCGTGTGCCGCCCGTCACGCCAGATGTCACGTTGCAGCGTCTGCCGCGTCACGAGGGCGGCTGGTTCGCGCGGCCGGACCATCCATTGTTCGCGCGCGGCACGGTGCAGCTTGCGGCGTTGCGTGAGTTCCCGCTGGTCTCGGTGACCTTGCCCGCGTTCATGAAGGACGCCCTGCATCGCCTGCTCAAGTACCGTGCACACGAGCAGATTCCGTTGCAGATCGAATGTAACGACGTAGCGGTGCTGAAGGACGTCGTGGCGCAGACCGATGCCGTGCTGTTTTCCACGGCGTCCGCGGTGCGGCGCGATTTGGAAACGCGGCGGCTGGCGCGCATTCCGCTCGTCAATCCGCCGCGTCTCGCGCTGGAATTCGCGCTGGTGTATCTGGCCGAGCGCACGCCTTCGCCCGCCGCGTATTCCGCGTTGGGACTCGCCGAACAGGTGATGGAGGACGCCAACCGCGCCGCGCGGGGTTTGCTGCATCCCGAGTCATTGGCGACGTGAATGGACCGCTGCACGGCCGGTCGGTTGATCGCATGACCGCGCCCCGTGATTACCCTGGATGCGGTTGACACAGCGATCCCATTCACGGACGATCCGGAATCCCGATTCCGGTTTTCCGTGAGTCTTCATTTTTTCCAAGCGCCGAACCGAGGCTGAACACCGCATGACGACGACTTCACCGCGCGGCCGCGAAGCGCAGCCTAGCGCCATCGCCGCACCACGTCAGACGCGCAGTCAGCAGGGACTCGTTCGCATGCTGCAAGCCGGACGCGAGTTGATCGAAGCGAGCGGCAATCTCGACGATCTGTCGATCAACGACATTGTCGAGCGCGCAGGTACGTCGATCGGTGCGTTCTATCGGCGCTTCGACAACAAGGACAGTTTCTTCGAAGTCGTCCAGGACGCGGCGATGCAAGAGGGGCTCGCGCACGTACGCGAGACCGTCGAGCGTGATCCGGCCTGGCGTTCGAACGACGCGGGCACGCTTGCCGACGCCGTCATTTCGTTTTACGTGATCACGTTCCGGCGCAATCGCGGGCTGTATCACGCGTCGTTGTTGCGGGCATCGCAGCGCAAAGCCAACTGGGACGCCGTGAAATCGACCAATCACGAGGTGTTGGCGATGATCGTGCCGCGTCTCGTCAGCGCGCTGGCGCAGTCGCGCGGCATCAAGGCCGGCGGCGAGGCTGCCCAGTCGCTCGAATTCGAAGTGCGCGCCACGCTGCAGATGATCATCGGCATGCTGGTCAACAGCGTGCTGAACGATCCGGGGCCGTTATCGCTCTCCAGCCGGCAACTGCGGGCGTGGCTGCAAATTCGGGTGCGGCGCTGCCTCGGTTTGCCGGACGGCTGATTTTTTTGCCTAAAAATCGGAATCAGAATTCCGGTTCCATTAATCGAAAACACATGCTGATATCGCGCGATTGCCATAACGCGCGGACAAATATTCAAGGAGACACCGCATGAGTTCATGTTGCCCCGAACGGGTCCGCAATCCCGCCTTCGATGCGCCGCATATCGGCGAACCGCTGGACGTCGCGTTCGACGCCGGCGTGAATCTCGCCTACGCCGTCGCCGCACCAACCGTGCCGCCGCGCCTGACCGAACACTCGCGGCGCATGGCGCAGCGTATCTATCGTGTCGCCGAACGCGTGTATTGCGCGGTCGGCTACGCGATCGCGAACATCATCTTCGTGGTGGGTGACGACGGCGTCGTGGTCATCGATGCGACTGAGGCGGTGTCGGCTGCGAAGCGCATCTATGAAGACTTCTGCGCGATCGATCCGCGTCATGCCGATCTGCCGGTCAAGGCGGTCGTCTATACGCACAACCACACGGACCACACCGGCGGCGTGCGCGCTTTCGTCGATGAAGCCGCGCTCGAGGCGGGTAGCGTCGAGATCATCGCGCATCGCTCGTTGATGGACACGGTGATCAACAACGCGAACCTCGTCGCACCGATTCTCGCCACGCGTTCGGCCTACAGCTTCGGCACGCTGCTGCCGGCCGGCGCGACCGGTAAGGTCAACGCGGGCATCGGGCCGGTGCTGATCGCCGAGCCGGCGAGCTTCTTTGCGCCGACCCGCGTGTTCGACGACAAGCTCGATATCGTGCTAGCCGGCGTGCGTTTCGAGTTCCTCTACGCGCCTTCCGAAGCCGACGACGAAATCGTCATGTGGCTGCCTGAGCTTGGCGTGCTGCTGTCAGCGGAAGTGATCCAGGGTGAGTGTCTCGCGAACGTGCACACGCTGCGCGGCACGCGTTATCGCGACCCGGTGCGCTGGTATCAGACAATCGATATGATGCGCGGCTTCAACGCGGCGCATATGGTGCCGGCGCATGGCCGTCCGGTATCGGGCGCGCAGTATGTCGCCGAGGTGCTGTGCGTGTATCGCGACGCCATCCAGTTCATCCACGACCAGACCATTCGCCACATGAACTTCGGCCTGAGCCCGGACGAACTTGCTGAGGCGATTCCCGCGCTGCCGCCGCATCTCGCGGAACACGCGTGGCTTGGCGAGTATTACGGCACGGTCAAGCATTCGGTGCGGCAGGTGTATAGCGGCCAGCTCGGCTGGTTCGATGGCGATCCGGCGTCACTCGATCCGCTGCCGCGCGCCGAACGTTCGCAGCGCATGGTGAAGATGATGGGCGGCGTGGAGGCGGTGCGTGTCGCTGCACGTATCGCCCTGGGTGACGGCGACTGGCGCTGGGCCGCGGAACTGGCCACGCTGCTGGTGCGCCTCGATACAAACGACGCCGACGCCCGCAACATCAAGGCGAGCGCGTTGCGCGAGCTGGGCTACCGCACGGTGAACACCAACTGGCGCAACTGGTATCTGAGCGCGGCGCGCGAACTCGAACACGCCTACGATGAGCTACCGTTCGCGGGTAGCTCGAGCCTCGCCTCGACCGACGTGTTGCGTGCCCAACCGCTGCGCAATGTGTTCCAGCGCTTTAGCGTGAACGTCGATCCGGAACGTTGCGCCGATGTGCAGATGACACTCGCATTCCGCGTGACGGATCGCAACGAAACGCATGCGCTCGAATTGCGGCGTGGCGTGTTGCAGATTCACGAGCGCACACCATCGGCGATCGATGTTCAACTCGCGCTGGAAACCAGCACCCTGTACGGCATGTTGCGCGACATGGCGTCGCAGTTGCCCAAGTGCATCGAGAACGGCACAGTAGTACTGGAGCGCGGCACGGCCGAGCTGTTGCGCAGATTCTTCGATTGCTTCGACCGGCCCGCGCAGCGTATGCCCGCACTCACTACGCGATAGAAGCGGCTCGCATCGGCGTATCGGCGCAGCACCGAAAACGGCTGCGGCGCTCCCTGCAGCGCAGCGTGATTCCGGGTACATTGTCGTTCTCGACATCACGCACTTGGGAGTACACGATGCGCCTGCTTCACACCATGCTCCGGGTCGGCGACCTGGACCGTTCGATTGCGTTCTACACCGAGCTGCTCGGGATGAAATTGCTGCGCCGCGACGATTATCCGGAAGGCAAATTCACGCTGGCTTTCGTCGGCTATGAAGACGAACGCGACGGCACCGTTCTCGAACTCACGCACAACTGGGACACGCCGAAGTACGACCTCGGCTCCGGCTTTGGGCACCTCGCCGTCGAAGTCGCTGACGCGTACGCCGCCTGCGACAAGATCAAGGCCCAGGGCGGTAAGGTTGTCCGCGAAGCCGGTCCGATGAAACACGGCACCACCGTGATCGCTTTCGTCGAAGATCCGGACGGCTACAAGATCGAGTTTATCCAGAAGAAAAAGTGACGTAAGCGGCCGGGCGAGGACACGCAATGAATAACGGCAATCCCTACTTCAAAGAACTCGACGACATCCACGTCGAAATCCAGACTTTGTTCGACGGCTCCGCGGATCACGGCGCGCTGGATCGCATCATGGCGCGCTTCGCTCCGCAATTCACGCTGGTGATGCCGTCCGGTCTCGCACTGGACCACGCGGGCCTGCGCGAGATTTTTGCGAAGCTGAACGGCGCGCGCCCCGGCTCGCAGATCACGATTCGCGATATGGAGATCGTGTCCGAGTATCCGTCGGGCGCGGTGGTGAAATATCGGGAGTATCAACGCGACAACGCGGGCAATGCGAACGTGCGGCGCTCGACGGCGGTGATGGATCTCGACGCGCACGGCAAGGTGACGTGGCGTCACCTGCAGGAAACTTTCTGCACGGAGTGAGTGCTGGGTTTCAGAAAGCTGGCGCTTCGCGTTGAGGCGCCGGCTTTAAGTCTGCATGGCCGAAGATGACCCGAAGGCCTCAAAGCGTCGGCAGCAATTCCGGCGGATGCGACTTCAACGTCTGCCGCGCTTCGCGGAATTCCGGAAAAATCGATTCGACTGTCTGCCAGAAGCGCGGACTGTGATTCATCTCACGCAGATGCGCGAGTTCGTGCGCCACGACGTAATCGATAATCGACAGCGGGAAGTGAATCAGCCGCCAGTTCAGGCGGATTTTCCCATCGCTCGAACAACTGCCCCAACGCGTGGCCGCAGAAGAGAGCGCATATGCGCGATAGTTGACGCCGAGCTTCTCGGCATAGATTGCAAGGCGCTCGCCGAACAGGCGCTTTGCTTCACCTTGCAGCCAGCCCTGCACACGATCCTTGATCTGCTGTGGGTCCGCTTGCAACGGCAGCGGCACTTGCAGTGCGGATTCATCCGCGTTGAACGCGAGCGTGCCTTGCGGTGAACCGAGCTTCACGCGCACCGGTTGGCCGAGATACGGCACTTCCGCACCGTCTTTCCAGTCGACCTTGGGCAACGCACGCTGTTCGACACGCGTTTGCCATTCGATCAGTTTCGCGAAAATCCAGCGCTGCTTTTCGGTGATCGCGGTTTCGATATCCGCGAGCGTGACCCAACGTGGTGCGGTGATCATCAGGCCGGTGCTGTCGATCGCAAAGCCGATCGAGCGGCGTGCCGAGCGCTTGAGCGCATAGTGCAGCGTGCGCGAACCGATGGTGAGGCTGCGCAGCTTGGTGCCGTCCGGTGCGAGTGGCACGGCCGGCTGCTGCCCGCTCTGCGAGCCCGTTGATGGTGCCGAGGGTGTTGGGGACGACGACGTCGACCCCGGCTCGGCGAAGAGCGGGAGATCGAGCTGCCGGTTATCGAGCGCCGCAGCGGGCTGCGACGTAGGAGACTTCTGCATCGGATTCGGCTTCGCGCAAATGCGCCTTCGAGGGCGCGGGCGCGTCAGATTGGTGCGGCGGCGGAGCTGCTTTCCGCCGCGCGGTACGCAGTAGGATCGATGCGGCGCATTTCAGCTTCGATCCACTGTTCGACGCGCGTGTTCACTTCATCGGGCGTGAGCCCCGTCGTGTCGATCGGCTTGCCGATCGACACTGTGACTATACCCGCATATTTGAGAAACGAGTTGCGCGGCCACAGACGTCCGGCGTTGTGCGCGATCGGCACGACCGGCGCGCCGGTGGCAATCGCAAAACGCGCGCCGCCGGTTTTGTACTTGCCTTGCTTGCCGGTCGGCGTACGTGTGCCTTCCGGAAACATGATGACCCAGGCGCCTTCGGCCATGCGTTGCTTGCCTTGCTTGATGACGGATTCGAACGCGTACTTGCCTTCCTTGCGGTCGATATGGACCATTTTCAACATGCCCAATGCCCAGCCGAAAAACGGCACGTACAGCAGCTCGCGCTTGAACACGTAGCACAGCGGCCGCGGCATCAGTGCCGGAAACGCCAGCGTTTCCCAGGCTGATTGATGCTTCGACAGCAGCACCGCCGGACCGTTAGGCAGGTTCTCATAGCCCTCGATCTTGTAGCGGATGCCGTTCAGCCAACGCACCGTGTGAAGCGTGGCGCGGCACCAGCCGGCCGCCATCCAGTAGCGATTGTCGGCGCGCATGAACGGGAACGCGATGAAGCACGCGGTTGCGTACGGCACCGTGAAGAGCACGAAGTAGATCAGCAGCAGCAAAGAACGGATGAAGCGCATCGGCGTGGTCAGTGAGAGTTGGGGACGCGCGTGGCGCGCGTCACTCGTGAGCGTCGGAAAGGAAGTCGAGTGCGAACGCGCGCAGGTCGTCGTGCACGCGCGTGCCCTCGGGCAGGCCGCCCGCTGCGAGCGTCTTGCGGCCCTTGCCGGTCAGCACCAGATGCGTCGGATGGCCGAGCGAGGCGCCCGCTTGCAGGTCGCGCATCGCGTCGCCGACCACCGGCGTATGGTGCGGATCGACTTCGAAACGTTCGGCGATCATCTTCAGCATGCCGGGCTTCGGTTTGCGGCATTCGCAGTGATCTTGCGCCGTGTGCGGGCAGAAGAACACGGCGTCGATGCGCCCGCCGACTGCCGCCGCCATGCGATGCATTTTCAGATGCATCGCATTGAGCGCGTTCATGTCGAAGAGACCGCGGCCGATGCCCGACTGGTTGGTCGCGACCGCCACGCGATAACCCGCCTGGTTGAGGCGCGCGATCGCTTCGAGCGAACCGGGCAGGGCAACCCATTCGTCCGGCGACTTGATGAACGCGTCGGAATCGACGTTGATCACGCCGTCGCGGTCGAGGATCACCACTTTTTTGGTCGGCATGGCGCGGGGCTCAGGCAGCGAGTCGGGAAATGTCGGCGACGCAATTCATCTGCTGATGCAGCGCGCCGAGCAAAGCCAAACGGTTGGCGCGCAACGCCGGATCTTCGGCGTTGACCATCACGTCGTTGAAGAAGGTGTCGACCGGTTCGCGCAGCGCGGCGAGCGCGGTGAGTGCGCCCGTGTAGTCGCGCGCGGCGAGTTGCGTCTGCACGCGCGGTGCAACCTGTTCGAGTTGCGCGTACAAGGCTTTTTCGGCCGCTTCGGTCAGCAGTGCAACCTGCACGCCGCCGGTCGCCGAACCTTCCGATTTCTTCAGGATGTTCGAAATCCGCTTGTTGGCCGCCGCGAGCGATGCGGCTTCCGGCAGCGCTGCGAATTCGCGCACTGCATCCAGGCGCGCGACGATATCGTCGAGGCGCGTCGGGTTCAGTGCCAGCACTGCGTCGATTTCACCCGGCGCGTAGCCGCGTTCGCGCAGCAGACCGCGCAGGCGGTCCATGCTGAATTCGTAGATCGCCTGCGTCGAATCGGCGACGCCCGGCACGGCGGCGAATTGCGCGTAAGCGGTGCGCAGCAATTCGATCAGATCGACCGGCAATTGCTTCTCGACCAGAATCCGCAACACGCCGAGCGCATGACGGCGCAGCGCGAACGGGTCTTTCTCACCGGTGGGTTGCAGGCCGATGCCCCAGATGCCGACCAGCGTTTCGAGCTTGTCGGCGAGCGCGACGACGGTGCCGGTTGCCGTGGCCGGCAACGCATCGCCGGAGAAGCGCGGCTGATAGTGTTCCGAGCAGGCCAGCGCGACTTCTTCCGGCTCGCCGTCGTGGCGCGCGTAGTACGTGCCCATCGTGCCTTGCAGCTCGGGAAATTCACCGACCATGTCGGTGATCAGGTCGGCTTTGGCCAGACGCGCAGCGCGCTTCGCGAGTGCGACATCCGCGCCGATCAGCGAGGCAATTGCCCCCGCCAGCGCTTCGACGCGCTCGACGCGTTGCAGCGCCGAACCCAGCTTGTTGTGATACACGACGTTCGCGAGCAGCGGCACTCGCTCGGCGAGCGGCTTCTTCTTGTCCTGCTCGAAGAAGAACTTCGCATCGGCCAGGCGCGGACGCACCACGCGCTCGTTGCCTTCGACGATATCGCCAGGCGTTTTCGTTTCGATGTTCGACACGATCAGGAAGCGCGAGCGCAGCTTGCCGTTCGCATCCGTCAACGCGAAGTATTTCTGGTTTGTCTGCATCGTCAGGATCAGGCATTCCTGCGGCACTTGCAGGAATTCGTCCTCGAAACGGCAGGCGTAGACCACCGGCCATTCGACCAGCGAGTTCACCTCATCCAGCAGCGACTCGGGCATCACGACCTGATCGCCGTCAGCTTGCGCGAGCAGATGCGTGCGGATGGTTTCCTTGCGGTCGGCGAAATTCGCGACCACGTGGCCCTTGTGCATCAGCGTGTCGGCGTAAGAATCCGCGTGCTGGATCTGCACGAGGCCTTCCGACAGGAAGCGGTGGCCGAGCGTGGTGTCGTCGGCATCGACGCCCAGTGCCGTGACCGGCACGACCTGTTCGCCGTGCAAGGTGGTCAGACGGTGGACAGGACGCACGAACTGCACATTGGTGCCGTCCGGGCGCTGATACGTCATCACCTTCGGGATCGGCAACTTGGCGAGCGTTTCGTTGAGCGCGCTTTGCAGGCCTTCGGCGAGCGTGGCGCCCGGCGCGGCGTAGCGCAGGAAGAAAGCTTCGGCCTTGCCGTCCTGCGCGCGCTCCAGGTCGTTCACCGAAAAATCGGGGAAGCCGAGCGCAGCCAGTTTCTTCGCGAGCGGCGCGGTGGGCTGACCGTCTTTATCGAGCGCGACGGAAACCGGCAGCACTTTTTCGCGCACGTGTTTTTCCGGCGCGACCGAACGCACGTTCTTGATCGTGACGGCAAGACGGCGCGGCGTGGCGTAACGTTCGAACGACAGTTCGCCTTCGATCAGGTCGTGCGCCGCGAGGCGCTGCGCAATGCCTTCGGCGAACGCGTCGCCGAGACGCGCGAGCGCTTTCGGCGGCAGTTCTTCGGTCAGCAGCTCGACGAGCAGGGTAGCTTGATGGGGTTGAGTCATTTCTTGGTGTTCTCGTCAGTCCGGATCGATCTTGCGTTCGATTTTGAGCGGCGGCGCCCACGCGGGCATCGCGGCATCCTGTGCGTCGGTGGTCAGGCCGGGCACGCCGTGCACCGGATTGCCGAGCATCGGAAAACCGAGCTTTTCGCGCGAGTCGTAGTAAGCCTGTGCAACCAGACGCGACAGCGCGCGAATCCGGCCGATATACGCCGCGCGTTCCGTGACGGAGATCGCGCCGCGGGCATCCAGCAGATTGAACGTGTGGCCGGCCTTCAGCACCAGTTCATACGCGGGCAGCGCGATCTGTGCGTCGATCATGCGCTTGGCTTCCGCTTCGTAGCTGTTGAAGAACGTGAACAGCAGATCGACGTTCGCATGCTCGAAGTTGTAGGTCGACTGTTCGACTTCGTTTTGGTGGTACACGTCGCCGTAAGTCAGGCGGCGAAGTTCCGGGCCGTTCGGGCCTTGCTCTTCCCACTCGGTCCAGACGAGGTCGTAGACGTTCTCGACCTTCTGAAGGTACATCGCGAGACGTTCGAGACCATAGGTGATTTCGCCCAGCACCGGCTTGCAATCCAGGCCGCCGACTTGTTGGAAGTAAGTGAACTGGGTGACTTCCATGCCGTTCAGCCACACTTCCCAGCCGAGACCCCAGGCGCCGAGCGTGGGATTTTCCCAGTCGTCTTCGACGAAGCGCACGTCGTTCTGCTTCAAATCGAAGCCGAGCGCTTCGAGCGAGCCGAGGTACAGGTCGAGAATGTTTTCCGGCGCTGGCTTCAGCACGACCTGGTACTGGTAGTAATGCTGCAGACGGTTCGGGTTCTCGCCGTAGCGGCCGTCTTTCGGGCGGCGCGACGGCTGTACGTAGGCGGCTCGCCACGGTTCCGGGCCGATCGCGCGCAGGAAAGTATGGACGTGGGACGTGCCCGCGCCGACTTCCATATCGATCGGCTGGAGCAACGCGCAACCCTGCTTGTCCCAGTAGGACTGCAGTGTCAGGATGATTTGCTGAAACGTGAGCATGAAGTGCCTTTCGGGCATAGGGCCGCGCCGCAAACGCCGGAGCGCGCGAGCTGGCCGTGGAGCGAAGTGCTAAACCGTAGATTTTAACGGAAAGGGAGGGGGGTGTCCGTTTTGCGGGGTCGGACGGGGATTGAAGTGTTCTTCAAACGGAAAAAGGCCGCTGCAGGCGGCCGATGGTCGTTTGTCTTGTCGGAGCGTGTCTTGTCCGCTAACTGTTCAAACTCATCAATGCATGCGTGGCGGAATCCGTCACTTCGACAAACCCGTCGATCTCCATCTCCAGTTCCCGCGGCAGCGCGAGCATATTGCACGACACCACGCGGCCGTAGATATTCTCTTTCCGCCCAAAGAAGTTTCCCGAGTTGAAGAGCGGCGGCAAGTGCCACCACAGCCTGTATTCCTGCGACCACAACCACTCGATCAACGCTTGCGACCGATCGAGCCGGTCGTTTTCCACATAAATCACCGGCCGCGAGCGGGCAATCGTTTCCTCCGCCCCTAGCAACGCGTTCAACTCGAACCCTTCCACGTCGAGCTTCAGCAGCCCCACGGTATGTGAGCGCAGCGCATCGTCCAGCCGCACGCACGGAACCGGGAGCGTGTTCGCTGCGGCCTCGGTCTGCATCGACACGCCGCCAAAGTTGCCCAGCGCATCGTAGTCCGGTTGCGCGAAATACAGCGTCCCGGCTGCGGCCCCGCACGCGTACGGCCACGCGAGCACGTTACGCACACCATTGGCCGCGAGATTCGCACAGAGGTTCTGAAAGATCACCGGCTGAGGCTCAAAGGCGACGAGTACTTGGCGACGCGCCTGCGCCTCACGCGCCAGCATGATCGTATGCACGCCGATATTCGCGCCGACTTCCACGACGATGCCCGGCTGCACCAGCAACTGCCGCAACACGGCAGATTCGAGTTCGCTGCATTCGCCGTATTCGATGAGCGCGCGGCCTAGATAGAAGTCGTTCGGATTGGCGAGCATCCAGCCGTGCCGGGTCTGGACGAGTTGCGTATGAGCGCCAAGCGGCACCAAAGCAGGGGAGGGCGTAACCATGGACATTGAGCGGGAAAAAGATCACGCAAATGTACGGTTCGCCGCTGTCCTTGTATATGAGACGAGCTCTTAAGGATTCTTATCTTTCTGCAAGAACTCGTCGTCAAAATCTAAGACTTAGGCGGCGACCGGTTCACAAGCCAATCGTCGCCACAATTGCCTTACGTCGCAGCCAGTTCAACTTTCGGCGCAAACGAATCGCTTTGCGCCATCGGCCAATATTTCTCGTACAACGTGTAGCGATAGTTGCCGTTCAGCAGATCGTTCGGATCGAGATACTTCAACAGATCGGACATCAACCGCACTTCATGCGACGACACGCGCCGCACGATGTGATGCGCACGCAGTTCCGCCGGATGTTTGAGCCCCGCCGCCTGAATGATTTCCTTCAGCGCATGGAGCGTGTTGTGATGGAAGTTGAAGACACGGTCGGCCTTGTCCGGCACCACCAAAGCACGCTGACGCACCGGATCCTGCGTCGCGACGCCCGTCGGGCAGCGGCCGGTATGACAGGTCTGGGCCTGAATGCAGCCGACCGCGAACATGAAGCCACGCGCCGCGTTGACCCAATCCGCGCCGATCGCCAGCGTTTTGGTGATATCGAATGCGGTAATCATCTTGCCGCTCGCACCGATGCGGATACGTTGACGCAAGCCGATGCCGACCAGCGTGTTGTGCACCAGCAGCAAGCCTTCTTGCAACGGCACGCCGACGTGATCGGTGAACTCCAATGGCGCTGCGCCCGTGCCGCCTTCCGCACCGTCGACCACGATAAAGTCCGGCAGAATCCCGGTCTCCAGCATCGCCTTGGCAATGCCGAAAAATTCCCACGGATGCCCGATGCACAGCTTGAACCCGGTCGGCTTGCCTCCGGACAGCGTGCGCAAGCGGTCGACGAATTCGAGCAGACCGCGCGGCGACGAGAATTCGGAGTGGGTGGCGGGCGAGATGCAATCGCGGCCCATCGGCACGCCGCGCGTTTCCGCAATCTCGGGTGTGATCTTCGCGGCCGGCAGCACGCCGCCGTGACCAGGCTTCGCGCCTTGCGAGAGCTTCACCTCGATCATCTTCACTTGCGGCTCGGCGGCCTGCTTCGCGAACTTCTCCGCGCTGAAGGTGCCGTCGTCGTTACGGCAGCCGAAGTAGCCCGAGGCGATTTCCCAGATGATGTCGCCGCCATGCTCGCGGTGGTATTTCGACATCGAACCTTCGCCGGTGTCGTGCGCGAAATTGCCTTTCTTCGCGCCGAGGTTCAGCGCCATGATCGCGTTCGCCGACAGCGAGCCGAAGCTCATCGCGGAGACGTTGAAGATCGACATCGAATAAGGCTGCGCGCGATCGGGTCCGACCACGATACGGAAGTCGTGGTTGTCGAGCGTGGTCGGCGCGAGCGAGTGGCTGATCCATTCGTGCGCGACGGCTTTGACGTCGAGCTCGGTGCCGTACGGGCGGCTGTCCACGTCGTTCTTCGCGCGTTGATAGACGATGCTGCGTTGCGCGCGCGAGAACGGTTTCTCGTCGGTATCGTCCTCGACGAAATACTGGCGGATTTCCGGGCGGATGAATTCGAACAGGAAACGGAAGTGGCCCCACAACGGATAGTTACGCAGAATCGCGTGATGCTGCTGCGTCAGATCGAACAGGCCGAGTGCGACGAGCGCCACCGGCACGATGATCCAGAACCACGAAATGTGATTCGTCGCGGCAAACAGAGCGCAGATGGCGAACAGCACGACTGCGCACCACATCGCCAGATAACGTCGAGAAAACATGGGGACTCCAGTGCAGTGAGGATCGTCGCGGAGGGATCGTCAACGCTGTCGGCGCAGGCGGAGTCTGCCGCGAGGGGAACGAACACCTGTTTGTTATGGTGAAACTAGCTGCGGCTCGAAGGTGAAGCGCATCGGTGAAGCGTGAAGTCTGTAGCTTGAAGGTGAGGCATGCAGGTAAAGCGTGTGCGGCGTCGCCGAAGCGTTGCCGCACGATCGAACTCATGGTTCAACGGGCGGTGAGCAACGCTGCCTGTTGCGGCTGGCGCACCGTTGGCTGCCCGGTCACCGCGTGTTCGATGATGCCGCCGCCGAGACATACGTCGCCATCGTAGAGCACCGCAGATTGCCCCGGTGTGACAGCCCATTGCGCGGCGTCGAAATTCAGCTCGAAAAGGCCTTCGCCGGCACCTGCCGCGCTGAAGGAGCACGGTGCGTCCGCTTGCCGGTAACGGGTTTTCGCGCCGCACGCGAAACCATCGGCCGGTGGCTCGCCCGCGACCCAGCTCGTATTGCCCGCTGAGAGCGTATGGCTCAGCAGCCACGGATGGTCGTGGCCTTGCGCGACATACAGCGTGTTCGACGCAATATCCTTCCCGGCGACGAACCACGGCTCGCCGCTGCCTTCCTTGCTGCCGCCGAGCCCGATGCCCTTGCGTTGCCCGAAGGTGTAGAAGGCGAGGCCGATGTGTTCGCCGACCACTTTGCCGTCGGTAGTTTTCATCGGACCGGGTTTGGTCGGCAGATAGCGGTTCAGGAAGTCGCGAAACGGCCGTTCGCCGATGAAGCAGATGCCGGTCGAATCTTTCTTCTTCGCATTCGGCAGCGCGATCTGTTCGGCGATCTCGCGGACTTTGGTTTTCGGAATCTCGCCCAACGGAAACAGCGTTTTCGACAATTGCGCCTGATTCAGCCGATGCAGGAAGTAAGACTGGTCTTTCGTATGATCGAAGGCCTTCAGCAGTTCGAAGCGGCCGTTGTTCTCCCGCACGCGCGCATAGTGGCCGGTCGCGATGGTTTCCGCGCCGAGCGACATGGCGTGATCGAGAAAGGCCTTGAACTTGATTTCGGCGTTGCACAGCACGTCCGGATTTGGCGTGCGGCCGGCCGAATATTCGCGCAGGAATTCGGCGAACACGCGGTCTTTGTATTCGGCAGCGAAGTTGACTGCTTCGACGTCGATGCCGATCAGGTCCGCCACCGAGACGACGTCGATCCAGTCCTGCCGCGTCGAGCAGTACTCGCTGTCGTCATCGTCTTCCCAGTTTTTCATGAACAGGCCGACCACGTCGTAGCCCTGTTCCTTCAGCAGCCACGCGGTAACCGACGAATCGACGCCGCCCGACATGCCTACTACGACTTTCTGCTTGCTCATAAGGTGCTCACTGGGTGCTGCGTGACTTCGTTGATCGTGGGTTGACCGTGTTGCCCTGTCGTTTGCCTCGCCGCTTGTGACGGATCAGGCCCGTTTCGTTTGTGCGGGTTGCGTACGTCCATTTACGCCTGTTTGCGCCCGACCGAATGCGTGTGCACGAAGTCGAGCGGGAAACGCCGTCCCGCGAGGTAATCGTCGAGACATTGCATGACAAGCGGCGTGCGATGCCGTTCGGGGCAGGCGCGCAATTCATCAGCGCTCATCCACAGCGTGCGGACAATGTCGGGATCGAGCGCGCGCTCGGTATCCGCTGTGCCGCTCGTGCCGCAATAGGTGAAGCGCAGATACGTCACGCCCTCACTGCCGGGCCGCTCGAAATGCGTCATATACATGCCGACCAGCGCCTCGGGCGTGAACGGATGCGCGGTTTCCTCGAGCGTTTCGCGGATGACCGCTTCCAGAAGCGTTTCGCCCGCTTCCAGATGGCCGGCGGGCTGATTCAGGCGCAGGCCGTCGGCGGTATGTTCCTCGACCACGAGAAAACGCCCGTCACGCTCGACGATGGCCGCAACGGTGACGTGCGGCAGCCAGGTTTCCGGTTTCATGGGTGCGCATTTTACCGTTTATGGGCCTGGGCTGCCCGGAAGCGAGCGGACGGCTGCGAGCGCCGCCCAGCCGCAGCCGGCGAGCCACCTCGGTCGCCGGGCACCCCCGGATTGTCCCCGATTTCTGCGCACCCCCAGGTTTCGGTTAAAGTGACGCCGTTAGCCGTTGCACTTGCAAGCCGGCGTGCCTCGTCGGCAGCTCTGTCGTAAAACAGGAAGTCGAGGAGGAGAAAAGATGCACATCGGAGTGCCAGCCGAGACGCGCGCGCACGAAACCCGCGTCGCCGCGACGCCCGAAACGGTCAAGAAGTATGTGACCCAGGGCCACCGGGTCACGATCCAGAGCGGCGCCGGTACCGGCGCAAGCTTTCCTGACGAAGCATTTACAGCCGCCGGCGCGGAAATCGTCGATGCGGCTACTGCCTTTGGGGCTGATCTGGTCCTCAAGGTCCAGTCGCCGACCGATGCCGAGTTGCCGCTTCTGAAGCGCGGCGCGACGCTGGTCGGCATGCTCGATCCGTTTAATACCGAAAACTCATTAAAGCTGGCGGCCGCGGGCGTGACCGCGTTCGCGCTCGAAGCCGCGCCAAGAACCACCCGCGCGCAGAGCCTCGACGTGCTGTCGTCGCAGGCGAACATCGCCGGGTACAAGGCGGTGCTGCTGGCGGCCACGCTTTATCCGCGCTTCATGCCGATGTTGATGACGGCAGCCGGGACCGTGAAAGCGGCCCGTGTGCTGATTCTCGGCGCGGGTGTGGCGGGCTTGCAGGCCATCGCGACCGCCAAGCGCCTGGGCGCTGTGATCGAAGCCTCGGACGTGCGTCCGGCGGTGAAAGAGCAGATCGAATCGCTCGGCGCCAAATTCCTTGATGTCCCTTACGAAACCGATGAGGAGCGTGAAGCCGCGCAGGGCGTCGGCGGCTACGCGCGGCCGATGCCGCCTTCGTGGCTTGCGCGTCAGTCTGCACTGGTTCACGAACGGGCCAAACAGGCTGACGTCGTGATCTCGACCGCCCTGATCCCAGGCCGCGCCGCACCGACGCTGATCTCGGTAGAAACCGTGCAGGCGATGAAACCCGGCTCCGTGCTGGTGGACCTCGCGGCAGGACGCGGCGCCGAGTACGAAGGCCGTCGTGGTGGCAACTGCCCGCTGACCGAGGCGGATCAGGTCGTCCTGAAACATGGCGTGCAGATCGTCGGCTATACGAATCTGGCCTCGATGGTCCCCGCCGACGCGTCGTCGCTCTACGCACGCAACCTGCTCGACTTCCTGAAGCTGATCATCACCAAGGAAGGCGCCCTGAACATCGATCTCGCAGACGACATCGTCGCGGCCACGCTGCTGGCCCGTGACGGCGAAGTCACGCGCAAGGCATAGGAGAACGGCGATGGAAGTCATCAACCACACCGTTATTAACCTGATCATCTTCGTGCTGGCGATCTACGTCGGCTACCACGTCGTCTGGAACGTCACGCCCGCGCTGCACACGCCGCTGATGGCCGTGACCAACGCGATTTCGGCGATCGTGATCGTCGGCGCGATGCTCGCGGCAGGCCTCACCGTGGGCGACACCGGCAAGTTCTTCGGCACGCTCGCAGTCGCGCTTGCGGCGGTAAACGTGTTCGGCGGATTCCTGGTGACAAGGCGAATGCTGGAGATGTTCAGGAAGAAAGAGCCGAAGAAGCTGATCGCTGACAAGACGGCCAAGGAGAACGCGTAATGAGTCTGAACGTCGTCACGCTGCTTTATCTGGTTGCGTCGGTCTGTTTCATCCAGGCGCTCAAGGGGCTGTCGAATCCGAAGACGGCGCGCACCGGCAATACCTTCGGCATGGTCGGGATGGCGATTGCGATCCTCACCACTATCGCGCTGATCGTTAAACAGGCGAATGCGCTCGGTTCGAATCTCGGGCTGGGGCTCGGCCTGCTGCTAGTCGCGCTGGTGATCGGCGGTGCGATCGGCGCGTTTGTCGCCGCGCGCGTCGAGATGACCAAGATGCCGGAACTGGTCGCAGCGATGCACTCGCTGATCGGTCTTGCGGCCGTGTGTATTGCGTATGCGGTGGTGTCGGAGCCGTCGGCCTTCGGTCTGGTCGATCCGGACAATCCGATTCCGGGCTTCCTGCCATACGGCAATCGCGTCGAGCTGTTCATCGGCACATTCGTCGGCGCGATCACGTTCTCCGGATCGGTGATCGCGTTCGGCAAGCTGTCGGGCAAGTACAAGTTCCGACTGTTCCAAGGCGCACCGGTCGTCTATGCAGGGCAGCATCTGATCAACCTGCTGCTCGCGATCGCGATGCTCGGCTTCGGCGTGATCTTCTTCCTCACGCAATCCTGGCTGCCGTTCATCATCATGACGATCATCGCCTTCGTGCTCGGCGTGCTGATCATCATTCCGATCGGCGGCGCGGATATGCCGGTGGTCGTGTCGATGCTGAACTCGTACTCGGGCTGGGCGGCGGCGGGCATCGGCTTCTCGCTGAACAATCCGATGCTGATCATCGCGGGCTCGCTGGTGGGCTCGTCGGGTGCGATCCTGTCGTACATCATGTGCCGGGCGATGAACCGTTCGTTCTTCAACGTGATTCTCGGCGGCTTCGGCAACGAGGCAGGTGCGGCTGCGGCGGGTGGGTCGGCAGAGCAGCGTCCAGTGAAATCCGGGTCTGCTGATGATGCTTCGTTCATGCTCGGCAATGCTGAAACCGTGGTGATCGTGCCGGGGTATGGCCTCGCCGTGGCGCGAGCGCAGCATGCACTGAAGGAACTGACCGACAAGCTGGTCGAGAAGGGCATCGAGGTGAAGTACGCGATTCACCCGGTGGCCGGGCGGATGCCGGGCCACATGAACGTGCTGCTCGCCGAAGCCGAAGTGCCGTACGACATGGTCTACGAAATGGACGATATCAACGGCGAGTTCGGTCAGGTCGACGTGGTGCTGGTGCTCGGTGCAAACGACGTGGTGAATCCGGCCGCGAAGAACGATCCGAAGTCGCCGATCGCGGGCATGCCGATCATCGAAGCGTACAAGGCGCGCACGGTCATCGTGAACAAGCGGTCGATGGCAGCGGGTTACGCCGGCCTCGACAACGACCTGTTCTACATGGACAAGACGATGATGGTGTTCGGCGATGCGAAGAAGGTGATTGAGGACATGGTGAAGGCGGTGGAATAACGCGCCACTGTGCCAGGCGGCCTGCCTCGCGGCGGGCCGCGAACCGCATCTACATCTTCACCGTGGCTTCGCATTCACATGCCGCAGCCAATCCGCCAGGCGTCGTCCTTCCTGATCCGGATACGTCTCGAGTACGGCAAGATCCCGGATCCTCTCCAACCCGAAATTGCGGAAATCGCTGCGCAGTTCGCACCACGCGCCGAGCGTCCAGCGCGCGCCCCAATAAGCTAGCGACAGCGGCCACACGCGCCGCTCGGTCTCCGCGCTATTCGCGTCGGTATAGGCAAAGCTCACAACGTGCCGGGCATCGATCGCCCGATGCAGCACGTCCACCTTCGCTGAAAACTCCGCCTTGATATGAAACGACGGCGCGAAGATCGCCAGACGTTCGATCGTTGCGCGCTTGTCGGCGGGCATGGCCGAGGCAATCTTAGCCAACGCCCCGCGCGCGCCGCTCGCGAAGCCGGCACCGCCCCACGATTCGAGCATGCGTGCGCCCGCCGCTAGCGCGGCCAGTTCATCGGCGGTGAAGGTGAGTGGCGGCAGGCTCGCCGCGCGGCTCAACCGGTAGCCGATGCCCGCTTCGCCTTCGATTGGCACGCCTGACAGTTGCAGATCGCGCACGTCGCGATAGACCGTGCGCAGCGAGATATGCAGCCAGTCGGCGAGTTGTTGCGCGGTGGTCAGACGCCGTCCGCGCAACAGTTCGGCGATCTGGAACAGACGGTCGGCGCGGCGCGTCATCGTGGGCGTCTTGTAGAAAAGGACAGGAACAGTCCCGCGATGATAGCGCCGCATGCCGCGCTCCGGTCGGCGTTCTGCGCGGCGCCTGCTGGCCGCCGCGCTTGTGCGCCGCGTTGGCTATTAGCCGTTGGTCAGCGAATGCAGGCCAAGGCGGTTGCCCTCCGTGTCGGTGAAGAACGCGATGTAGCCGATGTCCTGCGGCAGCTTGATCACCGGACCATCGGTCTTGCCGCCGGCCTTTTCGATGCGGGCGAGGGTGGCGTCGACGGTCGGCTGGGCGTTCAGATAGACGAGCACGCCGTCGTCGGAGGGCGTCATCGACGGGCTATGAATGATCGCGCCGCCGGTGGCCGGTTCCTCGTAGCCGAAGACGGCGATCGGCTGGCCGCCGACTTCCTGACGATTCAGTTTGACGTCGAGCCCGGCTTCGTAAAAGCGCACAGCGCGCTCGAAATCGACGGACGGAATCTCAAACCATGCAACAACTTTGGATGATGCGGACATGACACTCTCCTGGGGATGGCGGTAAGCCGTGCAAAGCGCCGGATGGCGTGAGAAGGAGTGTGCGTGGGGGCTACTGACAGCGTAGTGTCAGTAGGGAACGGGCGTGGCAACAGAATATGGCGGACGATGAGCGGACCGGAGGGCCGATCGTCGAGGCACAGGCGAAAAAAAACCGCGGACCAGGATCCGCGGTTTTTTCGATGCTGCTCTGCTCAGGCTTACGCTGCCGGCGTGTCGTTGTTCTGCGGGCGCTGGCGAACGCTGCCCGCGATCAGATCGAAGCGGAACAGCCGGCATTCGAGCGCGCCGTTGAAGAGCGGCGTCTTGGTCGATTCACGCAGACGCATTTGGCCCGGCAGTTTGCGATCCGACGTCAGGATGAACGCATGCCAGCCGGTGAAACGCTGCTTCAACGCATCGCCGAGCGACTGGAAGAACTCGCTGTCCGGTGCTTCTTCCTGGGCGCGATGGAAACTGTCGTCGTCACGGCCTTCGCGCGTGGCGCGGCCTTCGCGGATTTCACCGCGTGCGTTGCGGCCACGCACTTCGATCCGCTCGCCATACGGCGGATTCGCGACGAGGATGCCAGGCTCAGTCGACGGCGCCGTCATACCGCGCGCATCGACCTGTTTGAGCGGAATCGACGGCAGACCAGCGCGCTGGAAATTCGCACGCGCCTTGTCGAGCATGTCGCCGGAAATATCGCTGCCGAAGATCTGCAGATCGGCGCGCGAGGTACGCGCGGCGTGCTTGGCGTCGAGCGCGGCGGCCTTCAGCGGTTGCCAGGTCTTGGCGTCGAATTGCTTGAGCCTCTCGAAGCCGAAGCGGCGTTCCGCACCCGGCGCGATATTCAGCGCCACTTGCGCGGCTTCCGCGAGGAAGGTGCCGCTGCCGCACATCGGGTCGTACAGCGGCGTGCCGGCGGTCCAGCCGGTCAGACGCAGGATGCCGGCCGCGAGGTTCTCGCGCAGCGGCGCCGCGCCCTTGTCCAGCCGCCAGCCGCGCTTGAAGAGCGGATCGCCGGAGGTGTCGAGGTAGAGCGTGCATTCGGTGGCGGTCAGGAATGCGAACACGCGCACGTCGGGCGCGGCGGTGTCGATGTTCGGCCGCGCGCCGCTGACTTCGCGCAGCCGGTCGCAGATTGCGTCCTTGACACGCAGCGTTGTGAATTCGAGGCTGCGCAGCGGCGACTTGATAGCGGTGACGTCCACGCGCAGCGTTTCGTTTGCCGAGAACCACTGTTCCCACCGCTGTTCGAGCGCGAGCGCGTAAATATCCTGTTCGCTGCGATACGGCCGATGCGCGATTTTCAGCAGCACGCGGCTCGCGAGGCGCGAGTGCAGGTTGGCGGCCATGCCGGCTGCCCAGCCGCCGCGGAAATGCACGCCGCCGGGCACTTGCGCGCCGGCTGTGAACGGCGCGCCGTTCAGGTGCTTCGCGGCAATTTCGGCGAGCTCGGTGGCGAGCGAGGCTTCAAGGCCGCGCGGACAGGGAAGGAAGAAATCGAAGGACATTGAGGTTGCCGGAAGGCGTTAGATAAGGCGCTATTGTACGCGGTCGGGGTGGCGGGCCAGGCGGGGCTGTTCCCGGCCACCCTGCGCGTGACCTCTACTTGCTCTGAGGCGCCGCTTTGGCCGGCCATACCAGCTCCAGCGGATGCCTGAACACCCGCTGCCAGATCGCGCCGCGCAGCGAGCGCACCGCATTGCGCCGCAAGTCGCGCGATTTCACCGCCATGTAGAAGGCGAGCGCGAAACTCACGGCCACGTTGAGGATCGCCATGCTGCCGACGCCCGCGACCGCCCACCACAGCTCCGGCAACTTCAACGCGTCCTTGCCGAGCACGCCGAGCGCGATGCCGATCGAGCCGGCGCTCAGCGTCACGTGACGCACCTCGAAAGTGAAGGCGAAGGCGGTGAGGATCGCCGGCACGAGCCCGAGCATCAGGCCGAGCGTGATATTGCCTACGACGCCCGCCACATTCGAGCGGCAGAACGCGGCGAGCCGGGCGGTGCCGGCCGCGCCGAGCGTCATGCGCAGGCGCCGGTTGTAGGTGAGCGCATCTGCCACGCGATGCAGGACGAACCAGTTGTCCGCCCAACCTGACAGCAAACTCGACGACCACAGCAGCACGCCCGTCAGCGCGGCGTAGAACGGCGTCGGCCCGAGCAGAGAGAATGAGTGCAGGGTGGCGTGGGCCTTCTCGGGCGAAATGATGTTGGCGTTGAAGAGCGCATGCCACACCCATTGCACGCCGAAGCACACCGGAAACACCAGCATCACGTTGCCGAGCACCGCGGCTGCCTGCGTGCGCATCAATGCGGTCACCGAACTCACGAAGCTGTCGACACCCGCCGGCGTGCCGACGCCGTCCAATTCGCGGGCGAGGGTGGGCGCCGTCATCGCCGGTTGTTTGGTGGCGAGCGAGAAGTGCAGGAAGTGCATCAGCAGGAAGCTCGCCGCGTAGTTGATGCCGGCGAGCAAGCCTTCGAACATCGATTGCAGATGCGCGCCGGTGATGGCGAATTTCACGCAGACCGTGACGACGGTCACGAGCCCGCCGCCGGCCGCCATGCGCAGCATCTTCAGGTATTCGGCGCGATCGCGGGCGATGTAGTGTTCGCCGGTATCGGCGCTGTATTCGACGACCTTGCGCGCCAGCAACGAGAAATTGCTGCGTACGAGGTGCGCCACGCTCTGGCTCGCGTGATTCGCGTTCACCAGTTCGGCGGTGAGACGTGCGCCGGCATGCGGATCGTCCTGCGCCATCCAGGCGTTCAGCAGATGCTCCGCGCGCACGATGCGCATGCGCATCCGTTCGACCTGGAACACGATATCTACACTGACGCCGTTGCGGTAGAGATGGGCGAAGACGTTGTCGGTGGCGCTGCGGCATTCGTCGAGCAGCAGGCGCAGATAGTTGACCTCATGCAGCAGCTTCTCCTGCGGCGCGCCTTCGCTGACGGCTTGATGGGCTGCTTCGACAGCGAGCATGGCGCGCGTGAGCCGGTAGAACGGCTGCTTTTCCATGGCGACGCGCACATCGCCGGCATCGCCGACGTCGACTTCACCGAGACGGCTGCGAACGGTTTGCGACAGACCGGTCGAGCTGATCTGGCAGGTGAGGTTGTGCAGGGCGGCCAGCAGGTCGAGCGAGAACGGGGTCGTGTCGCGTAGTTCGCTGTCGTCCTGTTCGTAATCGAAGAGCGCGCGGATGCGGGTGAGCAGATCGGTGGGCAGATTGGCGATCCATTCGGCGTCGCGTTCTTGGCTGAACATCAGCGTGACGATTGCTCGCAGATCGCGGCGGTTTGGCGCGGGCGGGATCAGGGAGGCTTCGAGGCGCTCGAAGAGGGCGCCGAAGAAACCTGAGTGCACGGGCATGCCTGCATCGCAGAGGAGCGAAAGGCCGTCGCTTTCGCGCAGGAGCGCGCGGAGGATCCCGGCGACGTTGCTCTTCCAGGCTGGGTTGCGGTCCAGCACGTTGAGCATGTAGCGGATTCTTGTGTGTGCTGGGGAAGGGCTGGCGGTGCCTGGTTGTTCGGGGTGGACTGCGCGGCCGCGGTGGATCCAGTGGGCGAGTTCGATCAGCCATTCGCTACGGTCTGGGTATCGTGCCGTCTTGTCGGCGATCGCTAGCAGCGCGTCTAGCTGGTGGCCGCTGTCGCGGGAGGCGCGCCATTTTTTTACAAGGGTTTTGAATGAAGTGAGCATCTCTTGGGGTTTTTTGCCTGCGGTGCTTGTTTGTCTGTGTTCTTAGGGCTTTGGCCTTTCCTTGAATTGTTAGTGGTGTATTAGCGTTCCCCCTGTGCGGGGGGCACCTACTTTTCTTTGCCGCCGCAAAGAA
>NZ_JALPRH010000035.1:0-72828 GCF_030464795.1 Paraburkholderia sp. SECH2 | reverse complement strand
TTCCGGGTGTCCAGGTTTACTTGACCACTACAGTGCCGCCCCGCACAGGGGCAACACTAATAGACCACTAACGCATTAAAGAACGCGAAGAGAAAAAAAATGCCACCCCCAGCGGAGCAAAAAAAACTAACCCCCTACCGCTATGGAAAATGGCGCTGGCACCGTTTCCGCCGCTCATGGACGGACACCCGAGCAGACAGAATCCCGAGCTGGTCGAGGCTATACCTGCGCGTCTACACACGCCTACTGACACTGACAGTACTGGTGCTAGCAGCATCAATAGCAACCTTAGCCCTGACACTAAAAACCTCACCATCAATCTGGCAAACACTAACAACACCAAAAGCATCAATCCCAATCACATTGGCAACCCTACTGCTACCAGCAGTAACCGCCTACCGCTGGATGCGCCCAGTCTGGCTAGACCTGGTAATGGTCCGCGAACGCGCAATCGACTTCACAGGCGGCCGCTTCAACACCCGCGCCCGCGAATCGCACAGCGTCATAATCGGCCCACTGGCCCGCACGTTAAACGCCCTGGCCGAACGCATGGAACGCCTGATCGCCGCGCAGCGCGAACTCACCAACGGCATCTCCCATGAATTGCGCACACCTTTGGCCCGCGTGCGCTTCGCGCTAGAAAACCTCCGCGAACCCGCATCCGCGGCTGAGTACAACAGTGCATTAGCGAGCATCGACCAGGACGTCACCGAGCTCGACGAGCTCATCGACATGAGCCTGACCTACGCGCGCCTCGAATACAGCTCCCTGCAATCGAACCTCGAATCCACTTTGCTCACGGCATGGTTCGACAGCCAGATCACCGACGCCACGCTGCTATACGCGGACAAGCAACTCGTCCCGCAAGCAGACGTCGACGCATCGCTACGCGTGGTGATGGACAAGCGTCTCATGTCCTACGCAATGCGAAACTTGCTGCGCAACGCGAGCAAATACGCCCATTCGCGGATCATGGTCGGATTGAGCGTCAAGCATGGCAACGTGGAAATCTACGTGGAAGACGATGGCGCAGGCGTGCCGCCCGACCAACGCGAACGCATTTTCAGTGCCTTCGTGCGGCTCGATCGTCAGACTGGCGGCTACGGGTTGGGTCTCGCGATTACGCAACAGGTGCTGCGCGCCCACCATGGCCGGATCGCCGTGACCGATCCGTTGATGCTAGGCGGAGCACGCTTCGAAATGAGCTGGCCGGTGGGCACAGTGGCGTGAAACACAAAACACACGGTACCCGCGCAGCGTCAATAGGTATGTCCCAACTGGAAGTAAAAGTTATGACGGCCGCCCGGTGCGAACGCTACGCCCAGATAGATCGGTCCGAATGAACTGGTCATCGCGGTGAAGGCAGTCACGCTGCGCTTCAGTGGCCCGCTGCCGAACTGCGAATCGCGGTTCCAGACGTTGCCGGCTTCAAGGCTCAGCCCCGCAAACAGACCGCGAATCGGCGACGCATTGAACGTGGCGAGCTGATTCATATAGGTGATCTGGCCGTACACCATCGAGTTGCCGGACAGTTGGTCGGCAGCATAGGCCGACAGATGCTGGAATCCACCCAGTGTGAAGCCGAACGGATTCGTCAGATTGGTGCCGCCGAAGTCATTACCCGCTTCGATGCTTGCGTTGATGCTGTGCCGTCCATAACTCGCTGCAACAAGGCTTTTTCCGTATACCTCGGTGAAGCTGTCGCTGCCCGCGAACAACGAACGTTCCACGCGTAGTTCGCCGAAATAACCTTTGCGGGCAAACAGCGGATCGTCGAGCTGATCGATCACGAGACGTGCGCGCGCGCTAAGCTGCCGTCCGTAGATATCGGGGAACAGCAACGGCGAGTTGAACGCGTCCTCGAGCGGCAAGTTGTATTGCGGCGACGCGTAGCCATGAGCGTATGCCACGCCGATACGGAAGTCGCCGAGACGGGCGAGCGGTACGCCGAAGTCGACCCCGGCGCGCTCGGTTTGCAAGCTGTATTGCGTGATCTTGACGTTGCCGGAATCGTCGTAGAGATTGGCATAGCGGCGCTGAAACTCGAGATAAGGCGCCACGTAATAGCCAAAAGAACTCGACAGTGGTTGCCGCAGCTCCGCATGCAGGTCGATCAGATCGCTGCCAACGGTCCCGTCCACTCGCCCTTCGAGCCCTGACGACGTGAGCCACGGGCGGCGATAACCGAGATGCAGCCGGAAGCCGCCTTCATCTGTCGAGCTGCTCGACAAACCCAGCCCGAACAGCAGGAAATTCGGTCCCCACAGCTTCTGCTGCGCGGAAACAATGAGCGTGTGCGTGTCGCCGTCGTCGACGAGTTGCTGGCTCACGCTGTCGAAGTCACCCGCGGTGGTGAGCGCTAGCAAGTCCTTGTTGAGCGCGACCGGATCGTAGACATCGCCGGTTTTGACATGCAGTGCGGCGCGAATACGTGCCTCAGGTACGTAGCCCTGCGAGGCGATCTCGATCTGCGTGATCCGTACCGGATGCGCCACGGGCACACCGTGCCGGGCGCGCCACGCGGCGTAGTCGGCGGGCGAAAGCGCCAGATGCTGAAGCTGCGGCATGGCCGCGCGCGTAGCAGCAGCACCGGCGGCGATGGCCTGGCTGGCGTTGGCAAAATCGGTGAAGCTCAGCGAGCCGAGCGCCGGCTCGATCAGGACGTCACCGGCCTGCAGCTGTTCACGTTGCCGCGCAACGTTCTGGTGAATCAGAATGCCGATCATCTGCTGCATCACGTCGGCGGGCGAAGCCAGCGCATCCAGCGGTCGCAGCGGCGAGCCGATATCGACCGCGATCACGACTTTCGCACCCATGTCGCGCGCCGTTTCGATCGGCAGATTGCTGACGATGCCGCCGTCCACCAGCGTGCGCCCGTCGATATCGGCCGGAGCGAACAGGCCGGGCAACGCCATGCTGGCGCGAATCGCTTGCGGCAGCGAACCGCGATCGAGCACCACCTTCTGGCCGGTGCGCAGATCGGTTGCGATCGCGCGATAGGGGATCGGCAGCCGGTCGAACGAAACGTTGCCCGGCACGGCGGACGTCCAGTCCTGCAGCAGCGCCTGCAAACGATTGCCCTGCACGAGCCCCACCGGCAAGCGGAAGCCATTGGTGCCGAAGCCAAGCGAAAGGCTGTTCACATACAGCCGCTCGTCTTCACGGCGCGACTGCGGCAGGTCGGCACGGTCGGTGACGTCGAACGCGATGTCCGCGAGATTGATGCCCGCGAGGCGGTTTTGCATGTCCTGCGCCGTCATACCGCTCGCATACAGGCCGCCGACCACGGAGCCCATGCTGGTGGCGGCGATGCAATCGACCGGGATGCGGTTTTCCTCGAGCACCTTCAGTACGCCGAGGTGGGCATAGCCGCGCGCGCCGCCGCCCGACAGCACGAGGCCGACGGAGGGGCGGCCGGCTGGCCCGGCTTCGGCGCTGCACGCGGATTCGGCTGCGAAAGCGGGGCGTGCGACGGCGGCGACCCCACACGCCAGCAACGCCACGGTGCAGTGAAAACGAAGAACGATGGGCCGGCGCCGCGTGTGCGCCGCCGTTTTTAGAAATTGTTCGCTCGCCAACGCTCGACTCATCTGTTTTGATGCCGGAAGAAAACCGAGAGATTACATGGTTTTGCCCCGGTAAAAACAGGTGATTTTGTGCAAACGCGCGTTTGCGGAAAAACGTAGTCCTGATGCTTTTTATCCGGCATCGCGGCGGAATACGTGTTGCGGCCACGAGCGCGGTCCCTGAAACACGTCCCTCGTTCTTCGCCGCTAGCGGCGCAGCAAAGCTCGCACGGCCCGGGCAGCCATCGGACGCCCCAAATCGGATGCGACGAAATGAGCCACTTTGCGCTCGGCGAGGTTGATCGTCACGTAGTCGTTCGGCGCTTTCGTGTTGAGGCCGTCGGACGCCGAGTGATACTCGATACGCAACTGCGTCGCGGTCACGACCACGCGCAGATAGCCGTAGTTGGTGTCGTCATAGTTTTCCAGCACGACCTGATCGGTAGTGGCTGAAGCCGCCTGCATGATTTGCGGCGCACGGATGGCGGGCGCACCTTGTGCAGCGAGCTTGACTAAACCGTGTCCGCCATTCCCGCACACGAGGTAGGGAATCTGCGTGCCGTCCGCATTTCGCGTGCGCGTGAAGCGTTGATAATTGTGTGCATGGCCGGACAGAAATGCATGCGGCCACACACCGTTGGCTTCGCACACCTTGTCGATCTGCGCCAGCATATCGACGCTCGACCCGTGTCCGCCCGCGCTGTACGGCGGATGGTGATCCGCGATCAGCAGGGCGCCAGTGAACTGCTCGGCCTTGACGCGCTTGAGCGCAGCGTCGAGAAAATCGAGCTGAGTACTCCCGATCTTCGGGTCTGAAATCACACCGGGATCTTCGAGCGTGTTGCTGTAAATCACCAGCACGCGCACGAATGGCGCTTCGAGCGTGAAGAAGACGCCGGGCTGGATTTGCGCGGTGCGCGACAAGCCACCGGCTTCGGGCGTAACGGCGAACGTCTCCGCACAGAAATTTCGCAGGAACGCAGTGAGACTCGCGGCGTGCGCTTCCGGCGAGACCATTCCGTCATGATTGCCGGCGCAGGCGAGGATCGGCGCCGGGTAGTCCCGATACGGTTCGTAAAACTGATCGTAATAGTACTGGCTCTCGCCAAAGCTATAGACGACGTCGCCGAGCAACAAGGCGAACTGCGGCACCTCACTGGCGTTGGCTTCGTTGAAATCCGCGGTCAATTTGTCGGCCACTTCGTTCTGCGTCGCCGGGCCTTTCGTATTGCCGCAATCTCCCAGCGCATGAAACACCAACTGTCCGGCGGCTGTGATCCTGTCGATGGCAGTTGCGTTGCCGCCCATGACCTCGGCCAGCGTGAGCTGAGGCTCCACGCCGCCTCGCGGTGCGGGAAACGGCAACGGAAACAGTTTGTGCTCTGCATTGAGCTTGTCGATTTCCTTATAGGCCGCATCGTCCGATGGATGAGGCACACGAAACACCGTCGGGTCCGCGGTCGGCTGAGGCTGTGCGAACACGGGCTTGTCCAGCATCCGCGGACGGAGCGCCGTCGCGCCGACGCTCGCCACGGGCTGGTTCGAACTGCTGGCGAGCGCAGTAGCCTTTTTGCCGGATGCCGCTACCTTGCCGGGCAACTTTCGTTTGCCTTCTGCTTTCGCCGTGCTTTCTTTTGCCTTGGCCTGGGATTTCGACTCGCGTTTTGCCGACATGAGCGCCTCTTGAGGAAGAGTAAGCGGGGGATTGCGCAAGCGGCTTTCGCCGTTGTGTTCATCGAACCCTACGACATGTGTATTTCGGAAAAGTGTCGCGGCGCTGTCGAAACTGGCCTGCTGAAGCGCTTGGTCCCACGCGCGGGACGGGCGGAGTCTGCCCCTGAAACAATTTATGTCAGCTTATGTCGCGGCGCCTCCGAATCGCCCGGAAAGCCTTGCCCAGCGGGCCTCTGTCGTGGTGAAACAGGGTGACATATCTTCGCTGCTGATTAAATCCAGGCGTCCTTCTATAGTCCGTTTGTCGCCACGCCGCAGTGCGCAGAAGTGGCCCGAAATCAAGAAGGACATACCGTGAAAAACTGTTCGTTCGTCGTCGCAGCTACCGCCGCTTCTCCTGCCTCCGTGACGCCCGCCGCATCCGTACGTGGCGCGCTGCGCAAGCTCGCGCTCACCGCAACCGTTACCGTGCTCGCGCTCAGCAGCGCTTCTGCTTTCGCCTGGTCGCAGCACGGCACCGCCTACACATCGCGTGGCACCTATAACGGCGCGCGTTACGGCTCGTGTGGCGGCGGTAGCTGTTCGCATGCTGGCGGCGTGGCCGGCCCCTACGGTGGCGTGGCGACCAACACGGGCACGGTGACCCGCAACGCGCCGGGCCAGTTCTCGAATTCGGGCACCGCGACGGGGCGCTACGGCAACCAGGTCCAGCACGCCGGCGACACCAACTGTGCGGGCGGCACGTGTTCCCACACCGGCACCCTCACCGGACCCGACGGTAAAACAGCCACGACCTCAGGCGATGTGACCAAAACCGCGCCCGGCCAGTATTCGTCGTCCGGGTCGGTCACGGGCTCGAACGGCAACACGGTCAACCACTCGGCATCGACCAACTGCGCGGGCGCGTCGTGCTCACGTTCCGGCACGGTGACCGGGTCTGATGGCGGAACCGTCAATCATTCCGGCACGGCGACGCGTGTAGCACCGGGCGTCGTGACAACGTCGACGAGCACGACGGGCACGCATGGCAACACCGTGACGACGAGCGGAACGGTCACGACTACCGGCGTCGTTACGACGGGCAGCACGACGGTCGTGGTCGCACCGAAGCCGGTTGTTGTCGTACCGCCGCCAGTCGTTGTTCCGCCGCCGGTTGTGTATGTGCCGCCTCCTCCGGTTGTCTACGTTCCGCCGCCCCCGCCGCCGGCTGTGTATGTCGCGCCGCGTGTTGTCTATGTGGCTCCTGCGCCGCGCCCTGTCGTGTGGGTGCCGGGGCACTGGGTGGGGAATGTCTGGGTGCCGGCGCACTGGTCATGAGTAAAAACGTGCGAGTGAGAACCGGCGATGAGGCCGGCCGGATCGGTCCGCAGTGGATGAGCGAGGAGGGAAGTGCTCGGACGCTGCGGCCACGTTTCAACGCGATACGCACACGGACGCTATGCAAGGTCGGTGCGTTGGCAACGATGATCGTTGCAACGGGGATAGCGATTGCAGTCGGTGAGGGCATCGCAAGCACGGAAACGCCTGCTGTGCACAGAGCGATTGAACCTGAACAGGACTGTTCGGCGAAATATGCAGCGTTGCTTGACCTCGCCGAACTGGCGAGACGTGATGGCAAGTCGTCCGAAGTTGTGATGCGGGGACTGAGCGACCGCGGCGGCGCAATGGGCGACTGTTTGCCGACTGGCGGGAACGCCGGGGCGAGATAAACGAAGCGCGCGAATGGCCGAAGCGGCCATTCGCGCATTGTCAAATGCGGTCCTTTAGAAAGGCATGCCTTTGACCAACAATGGCCGGTCGCTACCGGCCCTGCTGCTGCAGATACTGCCTGACATCGCTCATGGTCACGCTTCCTTTGTGGCTCGTGTCGATCTGATCGAAGTGCTTGGCAACGTAGCCGAGCCCCGCGGTCTGAGCCTGCGTTTTCGTGACCGCGGCGCCATTGCTGAGAGCCGTGTTCGCTCCCAGTCGCGCTTCAAGCCGCTGCTGGGCTTCCTGCTGCAGCGCCGTGCCGGTCGTCGGCGTGACGGGAGCAGCACGGTTTTGAGGAAAGAACGGACCGTCGACTCCCCTGGCCCCGTTTGGCGGCGTCGCCGGCGCTACCGCTTGCGGCGGTAACGCATGCGCGCTGCCAACAAAGCAGCAGAAGGCGATCAACGGGGAGACACGCCGCAACATATCGATAAGGGACATGATGACTCGCATTGATTGAGTGAATAGAGTAGCGCGAACGAGGCGCATCGCGTCAGTTCAGTCAGGGTGCCGTGACTTGCGCCGTGGCAGTAGCGGTCGGCTGACTGGCTGGGCTCTCGTCGCGCCACGGCGGCGGCAGCGTCCAGAGGGCGAGCGCATCCGGAAGCGGCGTGCCGCGGTAGAAGCGCACCAGATCCCGTTTCATCAGCGGACGGGCGACGTCATCCAGATAGATCATATGTCCGCCCTGGAAGAAGTTGACCTGCAAATCCGGATTCAGACCGGGTACCGTCTGCAGCCGTGCCAGTTGCTTCTCGGTATTGAAGAACGGTGTGGCCAGATCGTGAAAGCCGTTTTCCGAGAGTACCCTGAGCTGCGGATTGAGCGTCAACGCGCCCAGCAGATCCGGGATCGTATCGGGCAAGGGCTTTCCGTCATGCGAGAAATCCCATACCTCGATGATGTTGTCGTTCAGCGGCAAGTAGGTCGCGTTCGGCGCTGTGTAGCCGAGGTAGTCAGGCATCTGCGTCGCCAGAGCCGTGGTGAACGGCTGGGAGATCAGGATGTCGGACGGGTCCCCGTCGTTTTGCAGACGCGGATCCGAGTTCGGCAATGACACGCGTCCGTCGTACCGGCCGATCGTCGTGCCTGGTATGAGGCTCGTCGAGAACGGGTTGGCGCCGAAGTAGCCTTGTAGCGCCTGCAGGGTCAAGCTGGATGGCAAGGCCCACGACTGAAGCGTTTTCGCATTGGGGAACACCGGCGTGCCCAGAGCGTCCGGTATACCGAGCTGACTGAGCACCCACGACTGCGAGTACCGCCTGAACTTGTTGTATTCGTTCGTGACGAACAGGCTCGCCTGGTATGCGTACAGGTCCTGATTGAGCGGCGCCGGCGACATCTGGTTGTAGTAAGCCGCTACTTCCGCGTAACCGGGGAAATAGCCCGCCAGCGTATCCGTATCCAATGCCAGCGCGCTCGTCGAGTTCGTGATTGCAACGGCCTCGATCGCATCCGCGAAATAGTTCAGGATTGCAGACTGAAGGACGATGCCGGTCAGATGCACGCCGGCCGATTCGAGCGCCAATGCGAGCATGTCGGTGCGCGGTGTGCCATACGACTCGCCGTACAGATAAATCGGCGAGCTGCTGCGACTGTTGACCGTCAGATAGCGCTGGATAAAGTCGCGCATGATGTTGACGTCCGCGTCGGTCGTCCAGTACTTCTGGTTCGTATTCGGCAGAATCGCCTCGGACAGACCGGTTCCGGGCGGGTCGATGAAGACCATGTCCGTGGTGTCGATCAGGCTCTCCTTATTGTCGACGAGCGGATAATTCGGCCAGTTCCCGAACACCGGGTCAGATGTGGCAACCCGCGTCGGCGCGAACGATCCGAGCCGCAACCAGATGGAAGAGGACCCGGGGCCACCGTTGTAGACGAACGTGACAGGCCGCGGCGAGCCGTTCGTACTCGGCACGGTGTACGCGACATAGGACATCGTGGCTTCGGGGTTGCCGCTCGAATCGGTGGCGGTCAAATGGCCGGTCGTGGTGGTGTAGTTGATCGGCGTTCTGCCTTGGGTCCACTGGTAGTGCATGACCGCAGCTTTCTCGGACGCCTGAGCCGGCGCGAGGCCATCTGTGGCATTGCCCGAATAGGCGACCGGGTCGATATAGGTTTGATTGGCCGTTGGCGATTGCGACTGCGCGGCGGCCTGTGCGGTGAGCTGCTGATTCGCTGCAGTCTGCTGCATGCTCACAGCCGTGCCGGAGGACGAACTGCCGTCCCCTCCGCCGCATCCGCCGAGAAGCAGGATCGCGACTGTTAATGTGCCCAGGCTCGTTCCCAGGCCCGGCAGCCTGTTTTGGCGATGTTGGCTATTGCCGGAAAGACGCTCGTCTCGTTTCATCTCTATCCTTGGTGGTGGGTTCAGATACCGTTTCACAAAGGCCGCTATCGCCGATGAAAATATATCGGAGTTCGAAATATTGGTGATGCATCGTCGGCATGCAGCGGTGAGACCAACTTACTTCAAAGCGCATAGATTCAGATCTCTATGCAGTATGCGTAGAATAACTAAATATCTGGATTGGATATTCCGGTTCTTTTCGGGGCATTTTTCCGCAATCGAATATTCGTATATTGGCGGCAGATGAAAAATAGGTGACGCCACCAGCCTTTGTCAAGGATGTACCGGATTTCCGTAATTGCAACTTCGGGAAATTGTGCTTGAAGTCGCGCAGGGCCTGGCCGGTCGGGGCGTGACGCGTGTGTGAGTTAATCGATTATTTATTACGAAGTTAAATGTGTTTGTTTGTTAATCGTAATAATTAAAATGTACTGATCATCCGGTTTGGGTGCCGGATGCCGACAGGTAGTTATTCGGCTTCGGTGAGCACGAGCGGGAACCGGATTTCGAACGTCGTCCCAACGCCTTCGTGTGACGCAAAATCAATCTGGCCGTTTAGCACGCGGCAGAGCTCCTTGACGATCGCAAGGCCGAGACCCGTGCCGGGAATATCGTCGCCTGCAGCGCGCTCGAATTCGTCAAAAACGCGGTTCGCGTCCGCAGGGGCGATGCCCACGCCGGTATCCGACACGCGAATCGACCAGTGCTCCGCATCGGCCATGGCGAAGGCAAGTTGGATCTCGCCGGACTTCGTGTACTTCGTCGCGTTGGAGAGCAGATTGACTGCAATCTGCTTAAGCTTGAGACGACTGGACGTGACTACGGATAGCGCCGGATCGAACGCTGCATGTAGCTTAAGTCCTTTGGCTTCGATGGCCGGGCGCGAGGAGGCGACGAGCTCATCGTAAAGCGCATGCAGATCCACTGGCTCGAATGTGTTCGGCGTGCCGTCGCCGAGCACGACGGAGTACTCGACCATCTGGTCGACGAGTTGCTTCATATCCGCAGCTTGCCGGTTGGCCAGCGTCAGCGCCATATCGGCCTTTGAAGGCGCCCGTTCGATCAGTTGCAGCGCAATCGAAAACGCGTTCAGAAAATTGCGCAGATCGTGAACCACGCTGCGGGTGATCTGCATGCGCGACTCGTAAAGATCTCCGACCAGCCGCTGCTTGAGCGTCAGCTCGTGATTGGCGCGCTCGAGCCTGCCGGTGTATTCATCGATCTTGCGGTCCCGTTCGCTGACCACCTCCTTGATCGATGTGAGCGTCACCATGCTGAGTGTTTCCGCGATCAGGCGCCGAGCCCGCCCTTCATGGCGGCGCGTGAACGTGCTGTCCTGGGCGGCGAATTCGTCCAGCGCGTCAGCGAGCACCTGATGGAACAGATCGAGCTCGCGCACGAGTTCCTCGATCCGGTAGCCCTGACGCCAGCGGACCAGGCCGTGTTTTCTCGCATCGCGTTCGATCGCCGGCTCGACGCGTTCGAGATCTTCGACGTCGAGCGCAAGGCATAGTCCTTCGAGAATTTCCGGCAGGTGATCGGCGAGTTGTTGATAGGTGAGCTTGTCCGCTTCGACGAGGTCGACATCGCCGAAAACGGTTTTCATCCATTGCGCGGTCAGGCGCGTCCGCTGCTCGCGAACGAAATCGGCAAATTTGCGCAGCGGGGTAACGCGTGTTTCGGTCATAGTGGGTGCATCGGGGGTGAAGGTCCTAACAGAAGTTTCTGCCCCATTATGGCCGCAATTGCTGATTGTGGAACATGCTCTTGCGTAAGCCAGGCCAGATGAACACCAGGTTCAACCCGGCGGTCCCGATGTAGTTGTTCACGCGGCTTCATGTCCGGCAATCTTTGCCGTTCGCGTGCGGGGGAGTAAAGGCAAGGGCTCGACCTTACCGACAATGAACAGATACGACAGGGCGCCGACCACGCATAGCGAGCCCGCAACCATCAGCGGAATCACAAACGAACCTTTTGTGATCGCCAGCATGACCCCGGTAAATGTGGTGATAAAAATCCCGGCGAGATTCCCTGCAAAGTTCTGAATGCCGCCGAGCGACGCCACATGAGCGGGTGTCGGCGCCACTTCGCCAACCAGGGTCCATACATTAGCGCCGGCGAACGACAAGCTGGCGTAGGCAAGCGCGAACAGTGCGAGACATGCCCACGTGCTCTGAACCAATACCGACAACGCAATCGACGACGAGAGAAGCATGCCGATCACAAGGCATGTCTTGCGAGCCGCGGTTGCGCTCCATCCGCGCTTGAACAGACTGTCCGACACGAGGCCGCCAAGCCAGCCGCCAGGAATGGCCAGCAGCGCCGGCAGCATACCCCACGTGCCGAGTGACGCGAGCGAGAATCCACGTGACTGCAGCAGATAACTCGGGAACCACGTGATGAAAAAATAAATCGCGAAGTTGAGACAGAAGAGCCCGATCATCATGCCCCACACCGTGCGGTAGCGAAACAGATCGAGCCACGATACCGCGCCGGCGTTCTCGTCTGACGTAACGGCTGCGGCAGGGGCGGCACGCTGTGCCAGCAAGGCGTCGACGGCCTCAGGTGCAATGGCTCGGTAGCGCTCCGGGTCACGATAGATGAACCACCAGGCGAGAGCCCACACAACGCCGAGGCCCCCCGTGATCACGAACGAGCCACGCCAGCCGACAAGCGATATCAACCACGCAACCAGGGGCAGCGAGAGCGCTGAGCCCACGCGGGAGCCGCTATCGAAGATGCTGCTCGCAAGCCCGCGCTCGCTGCGCGGAAACCAGTTGAACGCAACCTTGGCGAACGACGGAATCGCCGCGGCTTCGCCGACGCCGAGCATCAGTCGCACGCCCACGAGTTGCGCGAGACCGCGAGCCGCGCCGGTCGCGATCGTGAAGGCCGACCACCAGCCGACCGCCAGCGCCAGACTCACGCGCACGCCGACCTTGTCGATGAACCAGCCGGCCGGCAGTTGCAGGAACGCGTAGGTCCAGAAGAACGCGCTGAGCACGAGCCCCATGCCGACCGCGTCCAGACCCAACTCCGCGCGAATGCTCGGCGCGGCGATCGCCAGGTTGGCCCGATCGACGAAGTTGATGACGTTGGCGAGGAAACACATGAAGATCATGGTCCATCGGATGCGTGGCATGGGAGTCTCCGTTTTTTATAGCGTGATGGCGGCGCCGGCTGGCAGTGCGCCGGCGCCTTTTGTCTGGATCGTTCTATTCGGGCGTCAGGAAAGCTTGTCCATCGCTTCCCACAAGCCGTTGATATACACGGCACCGAGCGCGCGGTCGTACAAGCCATAGCCAGGCTTGCCGGTTTCGCCCCAGATCATGCGGCCATGGTCCGGGCGGAAATAGCCGGTGAATCCGGTGTCGTGATACGCCTTCACGATCGCGGCGATATCCAGCGAGCCGCAGCTAGACAGGTGGGCCGATTCTTCGAAATCGCCCTCGGGCGTGATCTTCACATTGCGAATGTGCGCGAAGTGGATGCGCCCCATGCCGCCGAATTCGCGCACGAGTGCTTCCACGTTGTTCTGCGGTCCGGCGCCGAGCGAACCGGAGCAAAGGGTGAGGCCGTTCGCCGGCGAGTCCACGATCCCCACGATGCGCGCGAGGTCGTCACGGTTCTTCACGATACGGGGCAATCCGAAGATAGGGCGCGGCGGGTCGTCCGGATGAATGGCCATTTTCATGCCGCATTCTTCGGCGACGGGAATGATCGCTTTCAGGAAATATTCCAGGTGCTGCCAAAGTCTGGCTTCGTCGACTTCGCGGTACTCGGCGAGCAGCGCTTTCAATTGTTCGGGCTTGTAGCTCGAATCCCAGCCGGGCAGCGCAATGCCGTTGTTCGGATCGATCTCGTCGATTTCCTTCGTGCTGAACGCGAGGCACGTCGAACCGTCTTCGAGCGTTTTCGACAGTTCCGTGCGGGTCCAGTCGAACACCGGCATGAAGTTGTAGCAGATGACCTTGATGCCCGCCGCCGCGAGGTTCCGGATGGTCTGCTGATAGTTGGCGATGAGACGGTCACGACTCGGCTTGCCGAGTTTGATGTCTTCATGCACGGGCACCGATTCGACAACTTCGAACCGAAGACCGGCCGCTTCGATCGTCGACTTCAGCGCGGCGATCTTGTGCGCGGGCCACGCTTCGCCCACTGGCTCGTCGTAGATGGCGGACACGATATCCGTCATGCCGGGAATCTGGCGAATGTACTGCAGCGTGACGGGATCGGACTCGCCGTACCACCGGAAAGACATCTTCACGACTTCACTCCTTGGATTGATTGCACCAGCCTTGCTGGCTCGGGAGGGAACGCGTTGTCCGGTCTCCCGATTCAGGCGGATTATGATTGGTTGACCAATTGGAGGCGATAGTGGTTTACCAGTCTATTTCCGTGCTGAGCCTTGTCCCTGGGTGATGAGCGGGCGGTTGGCGTTGATTTCAACGAAGGGAAAGCTGCTGGCGGACGAAAGTGGTGTACCATTTTTTGCGCGAGGGCCACAGATGGCGCCTCGCTATGCCTATCCACGAGCACTTGATGACCGATTTCTCCACCCAGCCATTCGCCCACAGACAGGACGCAGAAGCCACGGACCGTTCGTACATCGGCCTCGCGAAACAGATCCACGCGTTGATCGCGGCGTCTGGAGAGTTCGAAGCGGGTTCGAGATTGCCCTCGGAGCGCACCCTGGCCGACAAATTCGGCGTGAGCCGCACGCAGGTTCGCGAGGCGATCATCGCGCTGGAGGTGCAAGGTGTGGTCGAAGTGCGCGGCGGGTCGGGCATCTATGTGTCGGCAGGCATCGGCGCCAAGCCGGTGACCTTCGAGCTGCCACGCGGCCCCGGCCCGATCGAAACGCTGCGTGCGCGTGCGTTAATCGAATCCGAAGTGGCGGCGCTCGCGGCAACCGAGCGCAAGGACAGCGACCTCGACCGTATCTTCTCCGCGCTCACCACAATGCGCGAGCAGATGCATGACAAGCAGGCTAACGACGCGGCTGATCGTCAGTTTCATATGCGCATTGCCGAAGCGACCGGCAATGCGGTCCTGTTGCATATGGTCACCGCGATGTGGGACTGTGCGCGAAGCGATCCGCTGTGGGCCAAGATCGAGGAACACTTTCATACGCCGGCGATGCGGGCGGCGTCACAGGAAGATCATCAGCGTATCTTCGCTGCCATCATGGGCCGCGATCCAGTTGCAGCGCGAGAGGCAATGCAGTCGCATCTGTCCCGCGTGGTGGGGGAGTTTACTCAAGCGTGGCGATAAGGATGCGCGCCTTTTACGCTTGACATGGCGCGTTGTCTGAACGTGCCATTTACGTGTTCTTTTTCCACCACGACACTTTTATTTTTGACGCGGAATTTATTTTCACCGTCATATGATTGCACTGTTCATTTTCGGCAGCGGCTCGCAAGATACGCCTGCGTAATTCAATTGAAAACCATGTTGTAGTCAGCACGCGCTACCCACACGTTATTAAATGCGCCACACGCAATAATCAATAAACAATATCGGATGTTTTCGCAATTCTCATGGCATCGGCCATGCGAATGCGTTGCCTATCCGTTGCCCATGCGTACGTAGATCCTGTTGGCGGCCAACGCGCTCGCCAGTGGGAATCGAACGCACACAATTAATTACGTTCAACATCGCTCAATCACGGAGCCAACAGTTATGAAAAAGTCTTTACTCGTGGTCGCGCTTTCCGGCGCCTTTGCTATTTCGGCGCATGCGCAAAGCAGCGTGACGCTCTATGGCCTCATTGATGCAGGATTGGTCTACACGAACAATCAGGGTAGGCATAGCAACTGGCAGGAAGTGAGCAGCTCGACGCAAAACACGGTCTTCGGTCTCAAGGGTTCGGAGGATCTCGGTGGCGGCTTGCATGCGGTCTTCAAGCTGGAGCAGGGATTCCTTTTGAATAACGGAGCCCAGGCTTTCTCCGGCGATGGCTTCGGCTCCCAGGCGTGGGTCGGTCTGCAAAGCGATCCATACGGCACGGTGACGTTCGGCCGCCAGTTTGACGTGATGAACGACCTGGTCGGTCCGCTCACGGCAGAGTTCAACACGTGGGGCGGCAACATGGCTGCGCATCCGTTCGAAAACGACAACCTTGCCGCCAATTCGGTCGTTTTCAACAACACGGTCAAGTACACGAGCCCGACGGTCCGCGGCGTCACATTCGAAACGATGTATGCCTTCAGCAATAAGGCCGGCAGCTTCGCGAACAACCGCTCATACGGCTTCGGTGTGTCCTATGCGCAAGGGCCCGTCAATCTTGCTGCCGGCTACCTGCAATTGAATAACGCGGGCAGCGCGGGTGGCGCCGCTACCACGGGCGACACCAGCGCGAACTTCCTTGCGCAGCGCCAGCGTATCTGGTCGCTTGGCGGCAACTACACGTTCGGACCGGCTACCGTAGGCCTCGTTTGGAGCCATACGCAGATGGACAACGCCTCGGGCGTCTTCTCGTTCGGAACCGGCACTTACCTCGGTGCGAACGACGCTTCCGCCGGAACCCTGAGCGGCTCGCTGCGCCTCGACAACTACGAAGCGAACGTCAAGTACGCGCTCACGCCTGCGTTGACTTTATCGGGCGCGTATACCTACACGCATGGCGCGTATAACGGCTCGTCGCCGGGATGGAATACGGGGATGCTTCAGGCCGACTATTCGATCAGCAAGCGCACCGACTTCTATCTTGAAGGCGTCTATCAGAACGTGCACGGCGCACCGGCCGATTCCGTGCTCTCGCATGCCATGATCAACACGCTCTCGCCTTCGTCGACGAATACGCAGGTAGCTGTTACGGTGGGGATGCGTCACGCATTCTGATCGGCCTTGCGTCACGTGATCCGTTATGACGGATGCCTGCACTTTGGCAGGTATCCGTCGACACTGACGGTTTCGTGCGTGCGATGGTCTGCACGGGTTCTTAACGGTTGAACCGCAGTTAAAAGGCTCACGCTAATCACCGGCCTTCAAGAAATCGACAAATGCGCGCAACGGTGCCGGCAAATGACGCCGGCCCGGATAGTACAGAAACGGCCCAGAAAAGCGCTGCCACCACGGCTCCAGAATCGGCTCCAATGCCCCGCTATCGAGATGTGGGCGCAGCATGTCCTCGAACAGGTGGATCACGCCCACGCCTGCGACAGCAGCACTGACTGCGAGGTCGATTGCAGCGCCGGGTCTGACGAGAAGCGGTCCCGACGGATTCAGTTGCACCACCTCGCCGTCACGCTCGAAATACCAGGTCGGCGTAGCGCCGCCGGCAAACTGGCCACGCAAGCACGCATGAGCCAGCAGGTCGCGTGGATGCTGGGGTCTGCCATGCGTGTCGAGATAGCCCGGCGTCGCGGCGGTAGCGAAGCGCTGCACACGCGGACCGATCGGCATCGCGATCATGTCCTGCTCAAGCCGCTCGTCGTAGCGAATGCCCGCATCGCAACCGATCGACAGCACATCGACGAAGCCATCCTCCACCACCACCTCCACGCGTATGTCGGGATAGGCCTTCAGGAACTGGGGAATGACGGTCGGCAACACGATGCGTGCGGCGCTCGACGGCACGTTGAGTTTGAGCGTGCCGCTCGGCTTGTCCCTGAACCGGTTCAGGACATCCAGCGCGGCTTCCATCTCGCTGAACAATGGCGTCAGCTTTTCGATCAGACGTAATCCGGCTTCGGTCGGGGCTACGCTGCGTGTGGTTCGGTTGAGCAGACGCATACCCAGCTTCGACTCGAGACGGCGCACGGCAATGCTTAGGCTGGAGGCGGAGACGCAGCTGGTGCGCGCGGCGTCACGAAAGCCGCCGGCGCGCGCGACCGAGACGAAGGCGGCAAGATCGTTGAATTCCATGGCCATTGTTCAAAATGTTTAACAACCTGTGCAATTTAGGCCTGGTTATCGAACAATGCAATCCTCGTCATACTGCCGCTCAACCTCTCACCTCAAGGAGCGCCCTATGTCGAACTTCACCTCCGCGGACACATTCCCGCTGGCTGGCCAACCCGTGCAACGCATGGGCTATGGCGCTATGCAGCTGGCCGGCGCCGGCGTATTCGGACCGCCGAAAGATCGCGACGCGGCGATCGCCGTGCTGCGCGAAGCGGTGGCATCGGGCGTCAATCACATCGATACGAGCGACTTCTACGGCCCTCACATCACCAACCAGCTGATTCGCGGAGCACTGCATCCGTATCCGGATGACCTCGTGATCGTCACCAAGGTTGGCGCGGTTCGTGGCAGCGATGGTTCGTGGTTGCCGGCGCTCGAGCCGGAAGATATCGAGCGTGGCATTCACGACAACCTTCGCAATCTTGGTCTCAATGCACTCGACGTCGTCAATATGCGAATCATGGGCGACGTGCATGCCCCCTCCGAAGGCTCGATTGAAAAGCAGGTCGTGGCGCTTGCCGAACTTCAACAGCGAGGGCTGGTTCGCCATATCGGCCTGAGCAATGCAACCGCGACTCAGGTTGCCGAGGCACAGGGCATCGCGGAGATCGTCTGCGTACAGAATCACTACAACCTGGTTCACCGTGAAGACGATGCGCTGGTCGACGAACTGGCAGCGAAAGGCATCGCCTACGTACCGTTCTTCCCGCTTGGCGGATTCACGCCGATCCAGTCGTCAGCGCTTTCCACGATCGCGCAAAAGATCCGCGCGACGCCGATGCAGGTGGCGCTCGCCTGGCTCCTGCATCGCGCGCCCAACATCTTGCTGATTCCGGGTACTTCGTCGGTAGGGCATCTGCGGGAAAACATGCAGGCAGCACACTTGAAATTGACTGACGAGGTGCGCGCTGAGCTGGACGCAATTGGCGAATCGCTCAGGTAATTCGCGCCAAACTACCCAAACGTTCCGCCATCACAGCAGGAATTGCCGCATGGCGTGCAGGTTTTGCCGGATTGCGATGGTAGATTGAGCCCCGCGTAATCAGGAGGCGATACTGATGGCGGTGAGCTCGAACCAGTCCGGCGGTGCGTTTCCCGCGTTGACCAGTATCCGGTTCATGGCCGCATTTGCGGTTGTCATCTCGCACTACTCAGAAAATCAACTCCTGCCGTTGCCGGCCTCCGTCTTTAACTTCCTGGACGGGGGCCGTTCTGCTGTGTCGCTGTTCTTCGTCCTTTCCGGTTTTATCCTCACCTTCACCTATCGCGACAAACTCGTCCACGGAGGCGTTCGGACTTTTTACGAGGCACGTATCGCACGGATCTATCCGGTGATCCTGCTCGGCCTTCTGATGTGCGTTCCAGTGGTGATCTACCTTGTGCATGCTGGCGATGCTTCGCTGATGCTGAAGTGGTATGCCCTCAAGGGTGCAATCTACCCGGCGTTGGCCATTAGCCTGATTTGCCAGCTGCTTCTACTCAATGCATGGTTTCCTTTTTCGGCCATCAATCAACCCTGGAACGGACCGTCAGACAGCGTCTCTTGCGAGGCATTCTTTTATCTGCTGTTCCCGTTTCTGGTGCGCAGGATGGCCGGGTTGAAGCCTGCACGGCTCGCATTTTTTTGCATTGCGTTGTGGCTCACCACTGGAGTGTGGATCGCGCTGCTGGATGCCTATATGCCGGTCTCACGCAGCGGCGCGATGATTTACGCCATGCCGGTGACGCGGCTCGCGGAGTTCGTCATGGGCATCTGTTCGGCTCTTTTCTATCAACGCCTGCAGGCAGGCGCCGGATCGCAGCATGTCAGGGGCAAGGCGCTTGTGGTCCTGGCTTTGACGGGTCTCGTGGGACTGAGCGTATGGCGGCCCGTGTCACCTTCGTTCTTCCTCGACGCTCCGTTTTTTGCTGCACTGATACTGGGCCTCGCGCTACTGGAGCGGCCTGTTGTGGGCATATTGAGCTGGCGGCCTCTGGTGCGGTTAGGCGAGGCGAGCTATTCGCTTTATCTCACGCACATGCCCATCGCGCTCTGGTCGTTGATGATCGGATTCGGACGATCGAATGGATGGATAGTGATCGTCTTTAGCGTGCTGGTAAGCCTGCTCTGCTTCAAATTCTACGAAGAGCCCATGCGCAAGCGCATCAAGGCACGCTTTGCGGATATGACGACGCGGGTTCCCAGTGGCGAACCCGGACAGTCCGTGATTTGAATAGCTTCGTTGTGAAGGCTACGCCATCGTGGATACGGGATTGAAGGGCGGTCGATTCAAGCCTCGCGATTTTCAGCCGCTCATTGCGTTGGCGCCGACCTGTGCTTCGGCACATACACAGGCGTTCAAGTCGCCACCGCGTCCACAATGCATTCCCGCAACCATTGGTGCGCCGGATCTCGATGGGAGCGCTCGTGCCAGAGCATCGCCATTTCATATCCTGGCACTTCAACCGGTGCCTCGACGACCCTGAGCGCGCCATTGCCGCGCACCAATCGCGCCGGCACCATCGCCACGAGGTCAGTGCTCGCGAGGACTGACATCACGAACAGGAAGTGCGGAACCGAAAGCACAACCCTGCGCGTGAGACCCACCTCAGCCAGTGCTTCGTCCGTGACGCCGCTAAACCCGCCACCATCCGGCGACACGATCACGTGCTCCAGTTTGCAGAACTGGGCAAGCGTTGGCCGGCGTTTCAGGCGCGGGTGATCCGCGCGGCCTGCCAGCACATACCGCTCCTTGAAAAGCAATCGCCCGCGCAATTCGGGCGGCGCGCCTTCGCTGGTATGAAACGCCAGATCGATGTCTCCCTGTTCCGCCTGCTTCGCGATGCGTGGCGGAGCAGCTTCCACGATCGCGAGCCGCGTGCCGGGCGCGGCCGCGCGCAAGCTGGAAAGGACGGGCAGCAGGATCGTCGATTCGGCATAGTCGGTCGCGGCAACGCGCCATGTATGACTCGCTTCGGCTGGATTAAACGGGCTGGCTGGCGATACCGCGTGCTCAAGTGCGTCGAGCGCCTGGCGCAAAGGTTCGCGCAATTCTTCGGCTCTCGCGGTGGGGCGCATGCCTCGGGGACCCGGCAGCAACAACGGGTCGCCAAAGATATCCCGCAGCTTGGCAAGATGCACGCTCACCGAGGGCTGAGAGAAGTTCAGGCGTTCGGCTGCGCGGGTCACATTGTGCTCCGACAACAGGACATCGAGTGTTACCAGCAGGTTGAGATCCAGCCGTCTGAGATTATTCATAGCAATACCTGACATATTGGTTATTCATTTCCAATATACCGGCAAGAGACCTATCGTGGTGCTTTCTTGCAATGGAGGTCAGGTCATGAATGTTCTTCTCGTCTATGCACATCCGGAACCCAGGTCATTGAACGGATCCCTTAAGGACTTTTCGGTCAAGCGTCTCGAGGATGCCGGACACGTCGTCCAGGTATCCGATCTGTATGCGATGAACTGGAAAGCATCGCTCGATGCAAACGACAGCCTCGACAGGCAACCGGGCGCACGTTTCGATCCCTCTCTCGATTCGAAGCGTGCTTTCAAAGACGGACGGCAAAGCCAGGACATCGCGCTCGAACAGGAGAAGCTGAGGTGGGCGGATGCAGTGATTTTGCAGTTTCCGCTGTGGTGGTTCTCGATGCCTGCGATCCTGAAAGGCTGGGTGGAACGTGTCTATGCATATGGCTTCGCGTATGGCGTCGGGGAACACTCCGACGCGCGCTGGGGCGACCGCTATGGTGAAGGCAACATGGCGGGCAAGCGGGCGATGCTGGTCGTGACAACAGGTGGCTGGGAGTCGCATTACAGCCCGCGTGGTATCAACGGTCCGATCGACGACGTGTTGTTCCCTATCCAGCACGGCATTCTGTACTACCCTGGTTTCGACGTTTTGCCACCGTTCGTGATCCATCGGACAAGCCGGATCGATGAAGCACGCTTTTCCGAAGTGCAGAACGCGCTCGGGCACCGTCTCGATGATCTCTGGAAGACTGCTCCGATACCGTTTCGCCCGCAGAACGCTGGCGCATATGACATCCCGGCGCTCACACTGCGGTCTGATGTTGCTACGGATGAGGTCGGCTTTTCAGCGCACATTGAATAGATGCGTTGCGTTCCCCACATTCGTGAGCAGGGCGTAATTGTTAAATAGACGTTCGGTTTGGGCCGTTCCAGCTCGCCCGGAATGGCGCCAAGCTGACGGGACCGTATGCTTCGTTGAAATTTGGTTGTAAGTCGCCGTTGTTAGAGTCATTGACAGAATTTTGCCGCTAGATGCCAGACAGTGTTCTTTGGACACATAGAAAGGGGGAGAGCGACAAACCATGAAAATGAATCGTGCGTTCTGGCTCATTCTGACGCTGCTTTTCACGAACCCGGTCTGGGCGTTCCAGTCCAGGATCGTCACCATTCCGAGCGCGGCCATGCATAAGTCGCTCGAGGCGACGGTGGTGCTGCCTGACCAATACACGCACGGCAAGGCGCCCGATCGCTTTCCCGTCGTCTATTTGCTGCACGGTTCAGGTGGCGACTACACCGACTGGACCACGAATTCGCACATCGGCAAACTGGCCGACCGCTACCACGTGATCCTCGTCATGCCCGACGGCGGTCATGAGAGCTGGTATATCGATAGTCCTGTCGATCCGCGCAGCCGTTACGAAACTTATGTAGGCACAGAAGTCGTCGGATATATCGACACGCATTTCCGCACGATTGCGACGCGTGAGGCGCGCGCGATTACGGGCTTGAGCATGGGCGGTTTCGGGGCGCTGCATATCGCACTAGACCGGCCGGACGAATTCGGCGCCGCGGGAAGTATTAGCGGAGCGGTCGATCCGCGCGGGTGCGAGGATGAGCCCGGGATCGATCAGGTGTTTGGGGATCCGACTCGCCACGCCGACTTCTGGAACAACGAGGCGATTGTCGAGAACGCGCGTAATTTCGGAAATGCGCATATTGCGCTGACGATCGATTGCGGGGTGAACGATTCGCTTGTTCAGTCAAACCGGATGCTGCATGCGCGGCTTGTCGAGTTGGGCGTGCCGCATGATTACGCGGAGCGGCCTGGTGGCCATACGTGGAAGTATTGGTCGAATGCGGTGCAATACCAAGTGCTGTTCTTTGCCAGTTCATTCAAGCGGAGTGGCGCAGCGGCACAGACGTGAAGCGTGCATGGCTTGAGCCATCACTGCATGCCTGAATGCTCGGCTAGAAACTGGCAGACAATGCGATGCATTGCCTGTACGCCGGGACTCGATTCGAGCGCACGCCAGCACCCGTGTACGAGTCCAGTTCCAATCCATAACCGGGCCTGTCCGCCAGCTGCATTAACGCGTTCGACAAACACGGTCGCGTCGTCCCGCAACGGATCGTGTTCAGCCCCTAAGGCAAGTGTCGGCGGGAGCCGGTCGAAGCGTGCCGCATCGAGCGGTATCGTCCACGCAGGATAGGGCGGCCGTTCGCCCCAATACAGATCGCGAAACGCATGGACGTTGGCAAGCGTGAGCATCGGCGCGTGCGCTTCGCTTTCGCGCGCTGGCATTTGCGGGTCGGTGCCGAGCATTGGATAGACGAGCGCAAGTCCGCGCACGCCTTGAATACCGTCATCGCGCAAGCGCATCGCGACGCTGGCAGCGAGTGTGGCGCCGGCGCTGTCACCCGCCAACTGCAGTGCACCACGTGAGAGCGAATCGAACGGCAATTGGCCGGCCAGTGCGGCAAGCGTAATCTGCAGGCAATCGTCATGAGCTGCTGGAGCGCGGTGTTCGGGAGCCAGCCGGTAGTCGACCGCAATCACATCGAGTCCGGTATCCGCGGCAATTCGTGCGGTTACGATCTGGTGACTATCCAACGAGCCGAGCACAAAGCCGCCACCGTGAAAGTACAACACGGTGCCGACGGGTGTCCCGCTCGCCTTTCTACGATTCCGATAAAGCCGCAGTTTGATTGGATGGCCGGCGCTTGCGCGAAACACAGCGTCTTCGGTTGTCACATCGGCTGGCAAAGGCGGCGTGAGCGCCGCCGCGTAGTGTTCGTAAATCGCCCGCTGTTCGCTCGGTGGCAATGAAGTCGAATGCCCTGCATAGACGGCAGCGGTCCGTTCGATGAACGCGGCGATCTCCGGTTCAAGCATGCTCACTCCTCGCGACTAATACGCGGCGCCTTGACCGGCAAGCCGATCACGCGGCCTGCAAACCTGGCCGCCGGCAACACAGTATGCGCTTCTGCCAACGCCCGCACGCGCGCCTCGACATCCGGGTCGAAGGCGATAGCGCGCGGTCCACCCGTATCCACATGCAGCAGCATCTGTTCGCCCGCGGCCACCGGTTCAACGCCTTCGTCAGCGAACATTTCGAGGTACAGATGCAGCCGCTTTGCATCATGCCCAAGCACGCGCATATCGACGCGAACCTGCACACCCTCCTTGATTTCATGCAGGTAGTTGATATGCGCTTCGAGCGTATAGATCGAGCGGCCGCGTTCCTTGCGCACCGAATCAGGCAGCCCGATCACATCAATCAACGCATCAGTCGCGAAGCTGAAAATCAGCATGTAGAACGCGTCGCGCAAATGGCCGTTGTAGTCGACCCACTCGGCGCGCACGACGTCGCGATAGCAGGGCAGAGAAGCGTGGTGCGGCGTTGGCATATGCAATCGTTTCCTTTATCCCTATGAAGTGCTGGCCGCAGCGATTTTATGCCGACGATGCACCCCGGCAGAGCGGGGCGTCTTTCGACACACAGTATCACTCTGCGGCAAGTATGCCGTGCCGTGCTTTGGCTTCTCCAATCGCCGCCAGCACGCTCGTAATGCAATCGTCCCGATAGCGTTCGAGTTGCTTGATCGAGCGCGCCCCGACCTGTTCAGACGTTCCGTCCACCACCCGGTCGATCAATTCGTCAGTAAGCTGCGGCGCTACCAGTTTAGTCCACGGCAGTTCCAATGCGGGGCCAAACTGCTGCATGAAGTGGCGCATGCCAGCGTCGCCGCCCGCCAGGGTATAGGTCAGAAACGTGCCCATGAACGACCAGCGGATGCCCGCGCCGAAACGGATCGCATCGTCGATTTCGCCCGTGGTCGCCACCCCTTCGTTGACCAGATGCAGTGCCTCGCGCCACAGTGCTTCGAGCAAACGGTCGGCAATAAAACCGGGTACTTCCTTGCGTACGAGAAGCGGACGCATCGACAGCGAACGATAAATCTGCATCGCGGCGTCGATGGTGGCCGGTGCGGTACTTTCGCCGCCGAGCACTTCGACGAGCGGCAGCAGATACACCGGGTTGAACGGATGCCCGACAATGCAACGCTGCGGATTCACCGCTCGTGCGTAGAAATCGCTTGGCAGCAGGCCGGACGTGGATGAGGCGATGATTGCATCAGGCTTCGCCGCACGGCTGATCTGCTCGTGCAAGGCGAGCTTCAATTCTTCGCGTTCGGGCGCGCTTTCCTGAATGAAGTCCGCCTGTTCGACGCAGGCTTCAATCGTATCGACGAAACGCAACCTGTCGGGCGTTGCGCCCTCGGCGAGGCCGACGCGCTCCAGGGCCGGCCACGCGTTCGCGATGTTCTCACGCAACTGTTTCTCCGCACCGGGAGCAGGGTCCCACGCGACGACATCAAGGCCGTGCGCGAGCGCGCGCGCTACCCAGCCGCTGCCGATCACGCCCGCGCCGATTGCCGCAAATGTTTTGATATCGACGATCACTGCCATTGCTGATGTTTCCTTTGCCTATGAGTTCTCAGGTTTCGATGCGCGCTTTATCAAGCGACGCGACACCTTCACGCGTACTGTCCCGCGGCACGCCGCTCCAACTGCCGCTCGCCACGCGCGGGCAGGCCGAGCTTGCGGCGGCCTTCCGCAGGTGTCAGCGCGCGACCGCCGAGCCGTTCGATGATCTCAACCGCGCGTTGCACCAGCGTGCCGTTCGTTGCAGGCACACCTTTGTCGAGCCAGATGTTGTCTTCGAGGCCGACACGCACGTGGCCGCCGAGGAGCATCGCCTGCGCGACCATGGGCATCTGCATGCGGCCGATGCCGAAACCGGCCCATTGCGCGCCAGACGGAAGACTGTCCGCCATCGCTTTCATCGTCGTGGTATCGGCGGGCGCGCCCCATGGAATGCCGAGGCAGATCTGAAACAGCGGCGGCGCGTCGAGCAAGCCTTCCTTGAGCAATTGCTTCGCGAACCAAAGATGTCCGGTATCGAAGATCTCCAGCTCCGGCTTTACGCCGAGCTCCTGAATACGTTGCGCGCCGGCCCGCAATTGCGCGGGCGTCGACACGTAGATGTAGTCGCCGTCGCCGAAATTGAGCGTGCCGCAATCGAGCGTGCAGATTTCCGGCAGCAATTCCTCGACGTGCGCGAGCCGCGTCAAACCGCCGACGAGGTCGGTTCCCGCGCCGAAACGCATCGGGTCTTCGCCGGGACCGATCTCGAGATCGCCGCCCATGCCCGCCGTCAGATTGATGATTACGTCGGTGCCCGACGAACGGATCCGGTCGACGACCTCGCGATACAGTTGTGGATCGCGGCTGCCGCGGCCGGTTTTCGGATCGCGCACGTGGCAGTGCGCGACCGTGGCGCCGGCCTTCGCGGCTTCGATAGCGGCTTCGGCGATCTGCTTCGGCGTAACGGGGATGGCCGGATGCTTGCCGACCGTATCGCCCGCGCCGGTGACCGCGCAGGTCACGATGACTTCATGATTCATGCGTGCTAGTTCCTGTGGATTGAAATGCGCGACTCGATGCAAGCTGGACTGAGTTAGAGCCCGAGATAGGCTTTCACCGCCGGCAAACCGTCTTTACCGTCATACGTCTTCACGCCTGCGAGCCACGCATCCAGTACTTGCGGGTTCTTCTTCAAATACGCTTTGGCGGCATCGGCAGGTTTTTCCTTGTTCATCACCGACTGCATCACCACGTTCTCCAGTTGCGTCGAAAAGCGCAGATTGCTCACGAGCTTGCCGGCGTTCGGGCAACGTGTCAGAAAGTCGGGGGACGTCAGCGTATAAACGCGTGCTTCGCCATCGTTCGGACCGAATACGCCGTCGCTGCCGGTGAGGTATTTCATGTCGATCTGGATATTCATCGGATGCGGCTCCCAGCCGAGGAACACCACCCATTTCTTCGCGCGAATGGCGCGATCCACGGAAACCAGCATGCCCGCTTCACTCGATTCGATCAGCTTGAAATCGCCGAGGCCGAACTGATTGCTGGCGATCATTTTCTGAATCGCCGCGTTCGCGCTGCTGCCGGGTTCGATGCCATAGATCTTGCCGTCGAGCTGATCGCGATGTTTGGCGATGTCGGCGAACGTCTTCAGGCCGGCGTCGTATTCGTAGCTCGGTACGGCGAAGGTCGCTTTAGCGCCAGTCAGGTTGGGCGATTGCAGCACCTGAATCGATTTCGAATCGATGAACGGCGTAATCGCTTTCTCCTGCACGGGCCACCAGTAGCCGAGCGACACATCGAGCTGTTTGCTCTTCAGGCCCGCGAACGAAATCGGCACCGAAGCGACGGTCGTCACAGGCTGATAGCCGAGTCCCTCGAATACGGTCGAGGCGAGCGCCGTGGTCGACGTGATGTCGGTCCAGCCGATGTCGGCAAAATGCACCGCGCGGCAGGTGGAGGGATCCTGTGCAAGTACCGGCGAGGCAGCGACGACGGCCGCCAGACAGACAAGATGGGCAAGCAAGGCTTTGACGCGTAACTTCATGACGTTCCCCCTTCGGACACGTTGAACTGCGTGTTACGAAATGGCCGCGGCGAGAAAAACCGAGCGGCCCCCGGACCTGCGCGATACGGCTCGAGCCATGCTTGAGCTGCACGAGTGACGTTACGTTAATGCCCCATATTCTCGTCAAAGCGACCGCCAGCGACCCGTTCTTGCTCCCACGCGACAACGAGGGAAAACCAGCACCATTCGTCATTGCGGCGCAGCATCGATTCACCGCGCTGAATTTTGGTGCGCCTTGCCGGCTTGGGCGCTGCTTGCTACGCTCGCCCGGAACCCCGCGTTCGCTTGCGGTTTGTGTCCCTCTGTTTCCCTGATCGAGTTTGCGCACGATGCCCGAAGATATGTCGTTCCTGCTGCTGCCTGGCTTTTCGGCGATCGGCTTCATGTCGGCGGTCGAGCCTTTGCGCGTGGCGAACCGCTTTCGCGGCGATCTCTACCGCTGGCGCATTCTGAGTCTCGACGGCGCGCCGGTCGCGGCCAGCAACGGTATATCGATCAATGCAGAAGCGGCAATCGCCGATGTCCACGAGGCGCAGACGGTATTCGTCGTGGCGGGCTTCGAGCCGCTCGCCTGCTATACGCGCGTACTTGGCGATTGTCTGAAGCGGCTCGAGCGCGTCGGCGCGACGCTCGGTGGCATCGACACGGGCAGCTTCATCCTTGCGGAGGCCGGGCTCCTGAGCGGCTCGGACAGCGTGACGGTGCACTGGGAAGCGCTGTCGGCGTTCAGCGAGCGCTATCCCTCACTGAACGCAAGCCAGGAACTGTTCGAAATCGGCGCGCGGCGCATCACCTGTGCGGGCGGCACGGCGTCGATCGATATGATGCTCGACCTGATCGGCCGCAAACACGGCGCAGCGTTGGCCTCGGCGGTGTCGGAACAGTTCGTCGTGAGCCGGATCCGGCAGCGTTCGGATCATCAGCGGATGGAAATTGCGGCGCGTTACGGCGTGCACAACCGTAAGCTGATTCAGGTGATCGGCGCAATGGAACAGCATATGGAAGAACCGCTGACGCCCGACCAACTCGCCGAGGAAATCAGCGTGACGCGGCGGCAACTGGAGCGGCTGTTTTGCGCGTCGCTGAAGGACACGCCGACGCATTTCTATCAGCAACTGCGTCTCACCCGTGCGCGCGAGTTGCTGCAGCAGACCGACATGTCGATCACCTCGATTTGCGTCGCATGCGGATTCGAGTCGCCCTCGCATTTTTCGCGGACATATCGTGCGCGGTTCGGCGTGAGTCCGAGAAGCGACCGGCAGGTGACGGGCGGCAGAAATGGCAGCTCGGTGTTGTCAGCAAGCCCGGCAACCCTGGCATCGGCTCCCGTATTGTTGGAAAGCTGAGTTCGTTGCGCGCGAGACCTCAAACATTGGGAGCCCGATTTGCCGGCTTGACGATCCATATTTCAACAAGTGTTCACGGCAATTGTGCCGTTTCTAGCAACAGTGAATTCGTTTATTAGGGGTTTACCCTATATCAGCTGCCTCCTAGACTGTCGTCACTGGCTGCAAACAAACAGGTTTGCAGCGCCGCATAAAACAATCTCTGGAGGTAGTCATCATGAAATCGCTGATCGAAGCTGTTGTTATCGCCGCTCTCATTACTGCGCCGCTCGCTGCTTTTGCTCAATCCAATCAGCCGGTAACCCGCGCTCAAGTGCGTGCGGAGCTGGTGCAACTGGAAAAGGCAGGGTACAACCCGGCTTTGTCGAATGCGGATGATTACCCGGCAAACATTCAGGCTGCTGAAGCCCGCGTCGCTGCACAAAACGGCGTCGCCCAAACCAGCGGTTATGGAACGGCAACGAACGGCTCGTCGCAAGCAGGCAGCCGCACCGAAACGACGTCGAGCTCGTATTCGGCTCCGGTTGTCTACGTCGGTCATTAATAGGCGGTGGCGCGAGCAGTAGTCTCGCGCCTGCCTGATTGACTGCGATACACAGCGGCCCCGCTTTCACTTCAATGTGAAAGCGGGGCCGCTGTGCTATTGAGCGTTGAACGGGGCAGCCGGCGCGCTTAGCCTCACGGGCCACTTAATCCTGTACACCGACGCCGTTATTCAATGGCCCACGGCGGACGCGGATTGAATGCAGCGAGAAGGAAATCAGCCATGACCCGCACTTTCGCCGGGGGCGCGCGGTCTGGCGCGCGAACGAGGTGTATGCCGCCAAGGTCCGCCGTGCGGACTTCGAGCGCAATCTGCTCCAGTGCACCTTGCCGGATTGCATCGGCAACGATGAACTCGGGCTCGTAAAGAACGCCGAGACCGGCAACGGCTGCTGCAACGAGTGCATCGCCGTTATTGGCTCGCATGGTTCCCTTGACGGCAACGCGTTTGTCCCCGTCTTTACCGAAGCGCCATTCTTCGGGTCGCGAGACATTGGAAAAAGTGACGCTCAGGCAATTGTGGTCGCCCAGGTCGGACCAGCGTCTCGGGCGGCCATGCCGTTCCCAGTAGGCTGGAGCCGCGCAGACGATCATCGCGCTCTCTGCGAGCCTGCGGGAGACGAGACGACTGTCCTTCAGACGCCCAACCCGGATCGTCAGATCCCAGCCCTCTTCCATGAGATCGACGACGCGATCGTTCAATCCGAGATCGATGGTGACTCCGGGATGCTTTTTGCTGAACGCAGGAATCAGTGGCGCGACGTAGCGCACGCCAAACGAAAGTGGCGAATTCAGCCGCAGCAGTCCGCTCGCCTCGACGCGCTGCGACGCGATCATCGCCTCCGCCTCTTCCAGATCGGGAAGGAGGCGGGCACACGTTTCCAGATACTGCTGACCCGCTTCGGTTAGCGTGAGCTTGCGCGTGCTGCGATGAAACAGGCGCACGCCTAGCCGTTGCTCGACCGCGTCCAGATGCTTTGTCGCCATCGCGGGAGACAGGCCGAGTTGCCGGGCGGCCGCGGAGAGGCTTCCGGCAGTAGCTGCACGGGAGAACACCTGCATTCCCGTAAGACGGTCGAGCATTGTCAGTTCTCACTATGGTTAAAAACTGAATCATCAAGTGAGCATATTATCGCCTCTGAGGTGAAACTGTACATTGCTATCTATCGTCATGGAGGCCGCGCGAGTGGCAGCAAAGTAATGAAGGCTTATCAAATCCAGGCCGGTGCCGGCATTGCCGGCCTTGAACGTGTCGAACGCCCGAGCCGCGACCCCGGTGCCCATGAAATCAGAGTGCGTGTTGATGCTGCCGCACTGAATCATCGTGACCTCAGTTTCGCGCGTGGTCAGTTTTATAGCCCGCCGAGCTATCCGATTGTTCCGCTCGTCGATGGATGCGGAGACGTTGTCGCCGTTGGGGAAGCGGTCACTCGTTTCAAGACAGGCGATCGCGTCATCACAAGCTACTACCCGCGATGGATTGACGGTGCGTTGTCCCCCAACAAAACAGCCGTGTCCTTCGGCGCGCAGTTCGACGGCACGCTCGCCGAAGAGCTCGTGGCAAGCGAGGAGGCTTTCGTGCTGGCGCCACGCAGTCTTGATCCCATCATGGCTGCAACGTTGCCTTGCGCCGGCGTGACGGCATGGAATGCGTTGTTCATTGCAGGTGCGATCAAACCGGGCGGCAGCGTGCTGCTGCTGGGAACCGGCGGTGTCTCGCTCTGGGCGCTACAGCTTGCGAAAGCTGCTGGCGTCTTCACGATCGTGACATCGTCCCAGGACGAAAAACTTGAACGTGCACGCTCGCTGGGTGCGAATGCAATCGTCAACTACCGGAACAACCCGGAGTGGCAGGACGAGGTCCTCCAGCTCACGGAGGGGGTCGGCGTTGATGTTGTTGTCGAGGTCGGAGGCGAGGGCACATTGGCGCGCTCGCTCGAGGCCGCGGGATCCGGTGGGACGATTGTCGTGATCGGCCGGGTCAGCGGCGGCGGGGGCGTCTCGATCGAACCCGGTGCACTCATCGGCGGAGCAAAGCGCCTCGTCGGCATTACGGCGGGTAGTCGCGCGATGCTCGAACAGCTCGTTCGTTTCGTCGACGTCAACCAGATCAATCCCGCCGTCGACAAAGTCTTCCCGTTCGATGCGGCTCCGTCCGCCTATGAGTATCTCGCGGGCGGCCGGCATTTCGGCAAAGTGGTGGTCGACGTGCGCGCATAACGCGACGCTCGCCTTCTGTTCCGATAACAGGGGTTTTCCGCAGGCGGACTCGCTGTGACCGCTAGTTAAGCCATCAGCAAAGGAATCGTGTATGAGATTGATGTCAGTCTTGTTGGCAACGGGATTGGCGATTGCCGTTACCGCGGCATTCGCCGCGGACCCTGTTCGCATCGGCGTCACAACCATCCTGAGCGGCCCGAATGCCGATCGCGGACAGAGCGAGCAATACGGCGTCGAGTTGGCGTTACAGCGCATCAACGAATCCGGCGGCGTGCTCGGCAGACCTGTCGAGGCGGTGTATGCCGACAACGCCGCCGATCCGGCAACAGGAATTGCGGCGGCGAAGCGGCTCATCGAGCAGCAGCACGTTTCCGTGTTGCTGGGCGCGCTGGCGACACCTATCACGCGTGCCGTGATGCCGGTAGCGAATGCCGCGAAGGTGCCGTTTGTGATCGACATTTCGGCTGGACAGGAATTCGTCGACGCCGCCGGCTCGGGCGGTTTCGACTATGTTTTCAAAACCAGTCCATCTGATGGCGACGTGGCGATTGCGATGATGCAATGGCTGAAGGCCCGCAACGTCAAGCGTATCGTCATCCTGGCGGATGACAACGACTTCAACCGCGCCAACGCGGTGGCGATGGAAAAGGCTGCGACGGCCGCACACATCGAGACCTTGGCGAGCGAAACCGTTGCGAAGGGAACCACGGACCTGGTTCCCTCCCTCGAGCGATTGAAGGCGCTGCAGCCGGATCGCATCGTTACGCTTCTTGGCGTGTCCAGCGGAGCATTTTTCCGTGCCTATGAGCAAATCGGCGGGGGCATTCTCGTAGCGGGCCGCATTGATTTCACGGCGGCGATTGCGAACTTGTCGCCGCGGTTCGTAGCGATTGGCGGGCTTGATCAGGCCGCGGGTATTTCAGTGTTTACACCCTCGGCGCCCGACTCCGGTGTGCGGGAGTTCGTGGCCGCTTACCGGGAGAAATACGGGCTCGCTCCGACCCAGCGATCGGTCTTTGCGTTCGAGGCGACGGAGCTGGTCGTGGACGCAATTCGTCGCGCGAACTCGGACGATCCTGTCGCGATACAGCAGGCGTTGCGCTCGACCCAGATGCCTTCCATGCTGGGTGGCACCTTTGCGATGGACGAGCAGAATCATTCCCACGTCATGATGCAGATCGTTGGAATGCGGGGCGGCAAGCTTGCGATTCTCGAGCAGGTCGGGAAATAGGGCGTCTGGATCGTGTGCAGACGCCGCTCAAGTTTGCACGCCACGCGCATGCGAACCATGCAGACGGCCCGCTTTTTACCGGGTCGCCATCTCCGACTGTGTAGAAAGCGGGTTGCGAGTGGCGTCTTCGAGGCTGACAATCGATTGAGCAATGGCTTCCGTCGTCGCGAGCGTGGTGATGACGCCTGCGCGCAGCGCTCCCAGCACAGCGGTTGTCTTGGTATTTTCGCTGGCGACCGCAATAACGTTCGGAATGCGTTTCAGGTCTTCCATGCCAAGACCAATGACCCGGTCGCGAACCGGAGTGACGACGGGACGCCCGGCAATATCGATGAAGTGGTAGCCCATCAGGTCTCCGACTGCGCCGCACTTGCGAAGCTCGGCGATCTCGTCCGGCGAAAACCAGCCGTTGCGAACCATGATGCTGTCTTCATTGATGTCGCCGACGCCAACCAGTGCGATGTGTGCTCTACGCGCCTTGTCGAGCGTGGGTTTGACCGCATCGTTATGAAGCAGACCCTCGCGGACGGCGGGGTCGCCCACCAAAGCAGGCGCGTAAAGCGTCTCGCTGCCGCCCCCAAAGCGGGCGGCAAGCCGGCGGCTGATGTGGTCGGCATTCATGACCTCGCCGCCGCGGTAGAACCCGCCGATCGCGCAGACGAAGGTCGGGGAGCGCTGCGTGGACGAGATCGCGTGTTCGGAAATCGCGTTGATATTGCGGCCGATACCCACGGCAACAATCATGTCGTTGGTGAGAATGCGATCGAGATGGCTGGCGACCAGACCGGCGAGCAGTTCGCGCTGCTTGTCCTGATCCTTGTGATTGACGGACACGATCGCCTTTTCGATCCCGAACCGGTCGATCAACTCACGTTCGAGGTCGCGTGTATCACGCGGATGGTGCCTGACGCGAATTTCAACGATGCCTTCTTCCTGCGCACGCTTCAGAAGACGGCCTATCTTGGCGCGAGACAGCGAGAACTGCTTTGACAGATCCTCCTGTGTCAGTCCGTCGACATAGTAAAGCGTTGCCAGACGAGTCAGTTCGTCGGTGGTCATATGTTTTGTCTCTTTCCCATTCGGCTGGATATAACGTGGCCTGCCGCGGAGCCGGTGGGCGATTGACTGATGACCTGGTCAGCCAGTTCACGCGGGCTTCTTGTTGCGGGGTAACTGGTGGTCATCCTCGTATTCCTTGATGCGGTTCACCTTCGGGACGGAGCGTCCGCCGTCGAAGCTCGCACCAAGCCATGTGTCAACAATCGCTTTCGCGAGTTCGGGACCAACCACGCGAGCGCCAATTGTAATGATTTGCGCGTCGTTGCTCTTGCTTGCCCGCTCTGCTGAATAGGTGTCGTGGCATTGCGCAGCGCGAATGCCGCGCACCTTGTTGGCGGCGATCGCCATGCCGATTCCGGTTCCACACAACAGCACGGCCCGATCGAACTCGCCTTGCGCAACCTTCTCGGCCACGGCGAACGCGATGTTCGGGTAGTGGACGGGTTCCGCCTCGTATGTGCCGAAGTCGGTGACGTCCAGTCCCTTGCCAGTCAAATGTTGCTTGATCAGTTCCTTCAGGTCAAATGCGGCCTCATCGCATCCGATTGCCAGCTTCATATTTCACTCCAGTTGTCCGCGGTTGCTCGATCTACAGGTGATCAAATGTTCATTAATGATCAAATTCTCAATCGTGTGCACGTGAAAGTCAAGACTGGAGGTGTGAGTTTTTTACGCTGGGATGCATCGGTCGAGTCCCATGTAGTCAACTATCACGCCGCATTGCAGCAGATTGGCAAGTGGGGCGGCATTAGGGGTAAACCACGTTATCCCGGTAATTGACAGGCGGTAGGCTCGAATCTACGATGTGATTCAGATGCTCAAATGTTCAACAACGAGCAAATGTAAGGAGACAAAGTGAACGACCTTCTTGTGGATGCCCGCGGTGTACAAAAGGCATTCAATGGTGTCAGGGCGCTAGAGGACGGCCGGTTGAAGCTGCGGCGCGGAAGTGTCCACGCGCTATGCGGCGGGAACGGTGCCGGAAAATCGACCTTCCTTGGCATCGTCATGGGCATTACTCAACGCGATGCCGGCGAAATCCTGTTCAAGGGGCGAAGCGTCAATTTCCAGACGCCGGCCGAAGCACTCGACAATCGCATCGCGATCATTACCCAGGAGCTTTCGCCGATCCCAGGCATGACCGTCGCCGAAAACCTGTATCTCGGTCGCGAACCGCGCAGGGCGGGTGTGCTGGTCAAATTCGCGGCGCTCGCGAAGCAGGCACAGGAGCTTCTGGATCGACTTGCTTTCCCGGTGGACGCTCGCGCACGCATGTCGTCGCTGAGTCTCGCGCAGATCCAGCTGGTTGAGATCGCCAAGGCATTCAGCCGCGACTGCGACGTGATGATCATGGACGAGCCGACTTCAGCGATCGGCGAGCGCGAAACCGAGGTGCTGTTCAACGCGATCCGTAACCTGACAGCGCAGGGCACAGGGATCATCTACGTCAGCCACCGGCTCTCGGAAATCTTCCAGATCGCGGACGACTACACGGTCTTTCGCGACGGACGTTATGTCGACAGCGGGCGTATCGCCGACATCGACCGTTCCTATCTGGTAAGCACGATCGTGGGCCGCAAGCTGCATTCCGCCGAGAAGATTCGCAGGCCCGTGGGCGAGCCGGCCCTGGAGTCGACAGGTCTTTCGCGGAAGTCGGAATTCAACGACATCTCGCTCACCGTTCACCAGGGAGAAATCCTCGGCATCTACGGGCTCATGGGCGCGGGCCGCAGCGAATACCTCAACTGTATGTATGGGCTGACCCGTCCCGATAGCGGTCAAATCAGGCTCAAAGGCCGCGCCTTGCCGGTTGGCCGTCCGCGCAAGGCGATCCAGGCAGGCCTGTCGCTCGTGACGGAAGACCGCAAGGAGACGGGGCTCGTGCTGTCGGCGTCCGTGCGCGACAACATCTCGTTCTCCGCCTACAACCGTCTGTCGCGGCTGTCGCTCATCAACGGTCGCAAGGTGAAAGACCTCGTCGACACGATGGTCGGCCGCATGCGGATCAAGACCAGTTCCGTGTCGCTTCCGGTTTCGTCGATGAGCGGGGGAAACCAGCAGAAGGTCGTGCTCGCGCGTTGTCTTTCAACCGAACCCACGTGCCTGCTGTGCGACGAACCGACCCGGGGTATCGATGAGGGCGCCAAGCGCGAGGTCTACAAGCTGCTCGACGACTTCGTATCGAAAGGCGGTGCCGCCATGGTGGTGTCTTCCGAGGCGCAGGAAATTCTGGATGTCAGCGACCGCATCGCCATTTTCAAGTCGGGGCAGTTGGTCACCGTGATCGACGGCCATACCACTACTCAGGAAGATCTTCTGCACCTCGCATCATGAATACTCATACCACTTCCCTGAAAGTCCCGGCGAGCCAAAGCCGTTCCGCCCATATGCGCGATATCTACCGGCGCTACGGCATCGTCGCGGTGCTCATCGTCCTGTGCGTCGTGCTGTCTTTTGCCAACCAGTACTTTCTGACGCTCGGCAACATCGCGGACATCCTGCGGCAGACCTCGATTAACGGCATCCTCGCCGTGGGGATGACTTATATCGTTCTCACGGCGGGCATCGACCTGTCGGTCGGGTCCACGCTCGCTCTCGCCGGCATCATCAGCGCCAGTCTCGTGACCGGTCCACATCCGCACGGCGCGGCATTCGGACTGGCAGCAGGACTCGCCGTAGGCGCCGCGGTTGGCGCGATCAACGGCTTGCTCGTTGCCCGGCTCTCCATTCCTCCTTTTGTTGCGACGCTCGGCATGCTGAGCGCGGCGCGGGGGCTGACCTATATCTATAACGACGGCATGCCGGTGACCGATCTGCCGGACGGGTACCTGAGCATCGGCACGGGTGCGATTGCCGGGATACCGGTGCCGATCATCGTGTTCGCTCTCGTCGTCGTGCTGTTCTGGTTTGTGCTGCGCTATACGACTTATGGCCGCTACGTTTATGCCGTGGGCGGCAATGCGAAGAGCGCCAAAACGAGCGGTATCTCAACCGGGAAGATCATCTTTTCCGTGTACGTGATCGGCGGACTGCTGGCGGGTCTTGCCGGGATCATCCTCGCCGCGCGCACGACATCGGCGTTGCCGCAGGCCGGCATGTCCTATGAACTCGATGCGATTGCAGCGGTGGTGATTGGTGGCACGAGTCTTTCGGGCGGCACGGGGTCGCTCGGAGGCACCGTCGTTGGCGCGCTGCTGATCGGCGTCATCAATAACGGACTGAATCTGCTGGGCGTGTCGTCGTATTACCAGCAAGTTGTAAAGGGCGTCATTATCGTCGGCGCCGTCCTGCTCGATGCTTCGCGCAAGAAGCAATAACGTCAACCCGAAAGCAACAATCCGGAAAAACTCAGGAGACTTCAATGATTTCGTGGAAAAGAACCGTGCTGGCCTGCGTAGTGATGGGCCTCACCTGTAGCGTGGCGCAGGCTAAGCCCATCCGTATTGGCGCGGCGGTGTATGGTCTCAAGGGCGAGTTCATGCAGATGTGGACCAACGCGCTCAAGGCGCAGCCCGCAGTCAAGGACGGTACGGTGCAGCTCACGGTATTCGACGGCAACTATGACGCGCTCACTCAGAGCAACCAGTTCGACACGATGATCACGCAGAAATACGACGCGATCATTTTCGTGCCGATCGACAAGGCAGCGGGCGCGGCTGCCGTGGCGAAAGCCGCCGCGGCGCATATTCCGGTCATCGGATCGAATACCCTGGTGTCCGGCGACAAGCTCACGTCCTATGTTGGTAGTAACGACGTGATCGCGGGACAGATGGAAGCGCAGGCGATCGTCAAGGCAATCGGCGGCAAGGGCAATGTGGTGATCCTCGAGGGTCCGATCGGCCAGTCCGCGCAGATCGATCGTTCGAAGGGTATTCAGGACGTGCTGTCAAAAAATCCGGACGTGAAGGTGCTCGAGCATAAGACGGCGAACTGGTCGCGTGCGGAGTCGCTGGCACTGGTCGAAAACTGGCTGACCGCGCATCCTGGGCAGATCACCGGCATCATTGCGGAGAACGATGACATGGCGCTCGGTGCAATCCAGGCGCTTAAATCGAAGGGCCTCGATCCGAAGAAGGTTCCGGTTGCCGGCATTGACGGAATTGTCGACGGTATCGCGGCAGTCAAGCGCGGCGAAATGACAACCTTCTTCCAGGACTCGCAGGCGCAGGCGCAAGGTGCACTGGACGTTGCGCTGCGTACGGTCGTCGGTTCGTCTTACAAGCCGCGCTCGGACGTCTGGGTGGGATACGGCGCGAAGATGCCTTGGGACGACGGTACGGCGAAGTCCTACGCGGTGCCCTGGACGCAGGTCACGCCGGCCAATGCCCAGGAGATTCTCAACAAGATTCCCAAGAGCAACTAATCAAGGAGTGGAGCGATGTCGGTCAATTCAACGACCCCTTTTGATATCACCGACCGCGTTGCGGTCGTGACCGGTGCGGCAAGCGGTATCGGGTTTGCCGTTGCCGAGTGCCTTGCTGCCGCGGGTGCGCGCGTTGCGCTGCTCGATATCAACCCGGCCGTCGAGGCCGTGGCCCGGACGCTTACTGGTGGCCCGGAGCGGCACGTGGGTATCGCGGCGGATATCACCGCCGCTGGGATATCGGATGCCCTGGTGCGGCGCGTGACCGAAACCTTAGGTCCTGTCGACATCCTGGTCAACAATGCCGGCGTCGCTCTGCTTGAGAACGCGGAAGCGCTGTCCGAGGAAGCCTGGGACAGGACGATGACGATCAATCTCAAAGCTCCGTTTCTCCTGGCGCAGGCCGTCGGCAAACAGATGCTAGGGCGCGGTGGTCCCGGCCGGATCGTGAATCTGGCTTCTCAGGCGAGTGTCGTTGCCTTGGAGCGCCATGTGGCGTACTGCGCGAGCAAGGCGGCAATCGTCGGCATGACAAAGGTGCTCGCGCTCGAATGGGCAAAGCATGGCATTACGGTCAATGCCGTTTCGCCCACGGTCGTCGACACCGAGCTGGGCAGGAAAGCCTGGGCGGGGGCGGTGGGCGAAGCGATGAAGGCTAAAATTCCTGCAGGGCGATTCGCACGCCCCGACGAAATCGCCGCGTTGATTCTGTATCTGGTCAGCGATGCGGCCGCTATGGTCAACGGCGAGAATATCGTGATTGATGGCGGCTACACCGCGCAGTAACAATTCTCAAGATGTAAAGGAACGGTATGAATCGCGTCATTAACAATCCTGATCTCGTTGTCGAGGACATGCTCCGCGGCATCCTCGCGGCACACCCGGAGCTGCGCGCCGCGCCGGAGAATCCTCGCGTTGTATCGCATACACACGCTCGTCAGAATGGCCGTGTGGGTATTGTGACTGGAGGGGGATCGGGGCACGAACCGGCTTTCATCGGCTATGTCGGGCGTAATCTGGTGGACGCCGTGGCTATCGGCGAAATCTTTTCCTCGCCGACTGCGAAATCATTCTTTGAGGCTTTCAAGGCGGCCGATAGCGGCGAGGGCGTAGCGTGCCTTTACGGCAACTACGCAGGCGACAATATGAACGTAAAGATGGCAATCAAGCTGGCCGAGCGCGAAGGTATTCGCGTGCGCACGGTCGTTGCAAACGACGATGCTGCGTCGGCGCCGAAAGACGAGATCGAAAAACGGCGCGGCGTTGCCGGTGAAATCGTGATGTGGAAGGTTGGCGGCGCGCGAGCCGCTCAGGGCGCCACGCTCGAGGAAGTGATTACCAGTGCGCGCAAAGCGGTGGATTCGACCCGCTCGATCGGCGTCGGCCTGTCCGCCTGTACGATTCCTGCGGTCGGTAAGGCCAACTTCGTCATCAAGGATGGCGAAATGGAAGTCGGCATTGGCCATCATGGTGAACCCGGTATTCTGGTTCAGCCCACCGTTCCCGCGAGAGACATGGCGAGGCTGATGCTCGACAGGCTGTTGCCGGATCTGCCGTTTGCCAGAGGCGACAAGGTGTCAGTGCTGTTGTCCGGTCTCGGCGCGACGCCGGTGATGGAGCAATACATCCTGTATGGCGAGGTCGCCGATTATCTGCGCGAAGCGGGAATCGATATCCAGTTCTCGTTCGTCGGCAATCTTTTCACGTCCCTGGAAATGATGGGGGTCACGCTGACGTTGACGAAACTCGATGACGAACTGAGCGCGTGCCTCGCGCATCCATGTCAAAGCATCGGATTCAATGTAGGAGACGCACGATGACTGAAACCGTTAAATTGGCCGGCGCTGGTGGAGTGGTTGTCGATCTCGTTCGAACCATCAATGCGAATCGGCAGTACCTGAGCGAAGTCGACGGTGCGATTGGCGACGGCGATCATGGTATCAACATGAGCAAGGGCTTCACGCAGTGTGGGGAACATCTTGCAGCACGCGGAGCACTACCGTCACTCACGGTAGCCCTGGGCGATCTGTCCTCGGCACTCATGGACGGGATCGGTGGCTCGATGGGGCCGCTCTACGGGACTTTCTTTCTCAGCATGAGCGACACGTTTGCGGACCACACCGAGCTCGACAAATCCCTTTTCTATCGGGCGCTCGTTGCCGGTATCGATTCTGTCCAGGAGATCGGCGATGCGAAGGTCGGCGACAAGACGCTGATCGATACGCTTGTTCCTGCGCGGGTGGCGTATGGGGCGGCGTTGGAAGAGGGCAAGAACTTCCGGGCGTGTATCGATGCCATGGTGATTGCCGCGGAAGCCGGAATGAATTCGACGCGCGAGCTGCGCGCCCGTATTGGACGCGCAGCCCGGCTAGGGGACCGTTCAATTGGCGTCCTGGACGCCGGTGCATGTTCCTGCTTCCTGATCCTGCGCAGCATGGGCGAATCGCTTACGCATCTGCTGGATAGCGCGACAGCGCGCGCTGCCTGACGTCGTAACCGTACCCGAAGACTGGATACCGGAGCCTCGCCGATAAAAACGGGCGAGGCTTCAATATATTAACTTAGTCATACGAAATAGCGATGATTCATGTCTCATACTAACCCGACCCGGACAGACCTTGCCAACGCAGTGCGGTTTCTGGCTATCGACGCCGTTCAGGCCGCGAATTCTGGACATCCCGGCATGCCGATGGGAATGGCGGATATTGCCGAAGTACTGTGGCGCAAGTACCTGAAGCACGATCCCGCGGTTCCGGATTGGGTTAACCGGGATCGCTTCGTGCTGTCAAACGGTCACGGCTCGATGCTGCTCTATGCCGTGCTGCATTTGAGCGGCTACGGCCTGTCGATCGACGATCTAAAGGGATTCCGCAAGTGGCAGTCGATCACACCGGGGCACCCGGAACGCGGTCTGACGCCAGGGGTCGAGACGACCACGGGCCCGTTGGGGCAGGGTCTTGCCAATGCCGTCGGCATGGCGCTAGCTGAACGGCTGTTGGCCGCTGAATTCAACGAGCCGGGATTCGATATTGTCGATCACCACACGTATGTGTTTCTTGGTGACGGCTGCCTCATGGAAGGCGTCTCGCACGAGGTTTGCTCACTTGCCGGCACATGGCATCTCGGCAAACTGATCGCGTTTTATGACGACAACGGCATTTCGATCGATGGCCATGTGGAGGGCTGGTTCACCGACCAGACCCCGATGCGCTTCCGTGCGTATGGCTGGCATGTCGTCGAAGGTGTCGACGGACATGATCCGCTCTCAATCGAGCAGGCGATCGAGGCAGGGCGTGCGGAACGTGACCGGCCGACCTTGATCTGCTGCAAGACAGTGATCGGACACGGTTCGCCGAATCGGGCCGGCACGCACGACGTGCATGGCGCTCCGCTCGGCGCCGCTGAAATCGCGGCCACGCGGGAGCATCTTGGCTGGCGTCACGCGCCATTCGACGTTCCCGAATCGATTCGTGATGCGTGGGATGCGCGCGCAGCGGGCCGTGAGAGCAACATAGCCTGGCGCACGCTGTTTGAAGCCTATCGAACTCACTTCCCGGAAAAAGCCGGCTACTTCGAATCCCGCATGCACGGCAGTCGCCGCGAGCGAGTCTCTGACGTGATCGAAACCCTGCTGGAGGGCAGCGACTGGTTCGAGCAGAAGATGGCGACTCGCAAGGCATCGCAGAGATGCCTTGAGCAGCTGGTCGGCGGATTGCCAGAACTTCTGGGCGGCTCGGCGGACCTCGCACCGTCGAATCTCACCATAGTGCCGGCTTCCCGTGCGGTCATGCCCGGTAGCACGAACGGACCTGGAAACTATATTCACTACGGCGTTCGCGAGTTCGGCATGGTCGCGATCATGAACGGCGTTGCGCTCCATGGCGGTTTTCTGCCGTATGGCGGGACCTTCCTGGTGTTCTCCGACTACGCGAAGAATGCGCTTCGTATGGCGGCGTTGATGCACCTGCAATGTATCTACGTCTTCACGCATGATTCGATTGGTCTCGGCGAGGATGGGCCTACCCATCAGCCGGTCGAGCACGCGGCGATGCTGCGCCAGATTCCGGGGATGAGCGTATGGCGGCCGGCGGACGCAGTCGAAACGGCATTTGCATGGGCCGCAGCACTGGAGACAACTGACGCGCCGACCGCGCTGCTGCTTTCTCGCCAGAATCTGCCGCCGCTTTCCCGCAGCGCGCGGGCGAAAGCACACATCCGGCAAGGCGGTTATGTGTTGTCCGAGGCCACGGGCGGAAAACCAGACATCGTTCTGATTGCGACGGGTTCCGAAGTGGAACTCGCACTGAAGGCGCAAACAGCGCTCGCCGAGCAAGGCATTGCCGCGCGGGTCGTATCGATGCCGTCGACCACAACCTTTGATGGCCAACCGCTTGCATACAGGCTTTCCGTTCTGCCGCCAAAGATCCGGCGCGTCGCGATTGAAGCGGCGGCGGGAGATTTCTGGCGGAAGTACGTCGGCTTGAGCGGCGCCGTGATCGGGTTGTCGCATTTCGGCGAGTCGGCGCCGGCCGAGACGTTGTACGAAAAGTTCGGTATTACGGTGGACGCGATCGTGGACGCGGTGGGTCGCACGCTCGAGATGGAACCTGGGATCGTCGATTAGCTGCCTTGAGTCGCTGAGCCTGCCGATTCACCCAGCCTGATTAACGACGTTCGCCGCACGGCGACATTACCTGATGGACATGACATGGCGCTGATTTCATTGCGGCAGTTGCTGGACCACGCGGCGGAGCACGCGTATGGCGTGCCGGCATTCAACGTCAATAACCTCGAGCAGGTTCAGGCGATCATGCAGGCGGCTGCTGAATGCGATAGTCCGGTCATCATGCAGGCATCCGCCGGCGCGCGGAAATACGCAGGCGAAGCGTTTCTGCGTCACCTGGTCGTTGCGGCGATCGAGACTTATCCCGACATCCCGGTCGTGATGCATCAGGACCATGGGGCATCGCGTGTAATGGATTGCGCTGACACGAACATGCACGTCGACGGAGCATCCCCTGGTCCGTCGATTCCAACCGATCGCCAGACTGTTGCTTCCAAGCGGACCGAACATGACCCACATAGCACGCACTAAGCACATTACGCTGTCCTCGTTTCTCGCGAACGCAGCACATGAGGAGAGAATCCCAACGGCACTGATCACGCTGATCGAAGCCGTTGCCGATGCGTGTTCATCCATCGCAACGGCTGTCGAGCGAGGCGTCTTCGTCGGCGCATCCGGCAATGCCCATTCCGAGAACGTTCATGGAGAGGCGCAAAAGAAGCTCGACGTCGTGTCGAACGACATCATGATCGGCGCGGTCGAGTCGGTTGGCTGTCTCCGCGGACTCGCGTCGGAAGAGCTTGAGTCGGTTCAGGTGACCGGGCATGAGCATTCCACGGATACCCCCGCGTATCTGCTGCTGTTCGATCCGCTCGACGGGTCTTCCAATCTTGAGATCAACGGCATTGTCGGAAGTATCTTTTCCGTGCTGGCCACGCCTGCGTCTGGCGCAGTAGTAGACGAGAGTCATTTTCTGCAGCCGGGCGTGAAGCAGGTCTGCGCGGGATATGCGATCTATGGTGCGACGACGATGTTCGTGCTGACTACCGGGCACGGTGTTGACGGGTTCACGTTCGATGGCGAATCGGCATCGTTCGTGCTGACCCATCCACAGCTCAAGATTCCGGAAAATACCCGCGAATTCGCGATCAACATGTCCAACGAGCGCTACTGGGAAGAGCCTGTGCGCCGCTATGTCCGTGAGTGTGTCGCGGGCGCGTCGGGGCCGCGACAGACGAACTTCAACATGCGGTGGATAGCATCCATGGTCGCGGAAGTGCATCGAATCCTGCTGCGTGGAGGCGTTTTCCTTTATCCACGGGACAAAAAAAATCCTCAGCTTGCTGGGAGGCTGCGCCTGACCTATGAGGCCAATCCCATGTCGTTCATTATCGAACAGGCGGGCGGCATGAGCACGACCGGCGAGACCCCGATCATGGAAGTCCAGCCGGACCATGTCCATCAGCGCGTGCCCGTTATTCTCGGGTCAAGGCTCGAAGTGGAACGCCTGCTTCGATACCACGACGAGGCCGCTTGATTCAGCTCGATACGCGCTTCTGGAACGCCTCAGCGATATCCAACCGATCGGTATTTCTCACTCCTGGTGAAAACTGAACGCACCACGATTGGGGTTCTCGGCCAGTTACCGGCGAGATAAGCTGCGCCACAAGCATGTGGCATACGGTAACGAGAAATCCATGAAAATTCTGATTCTGGGCGCGACGGGCGTTGTGGGAAAAGCTGCACTCGAACGAGCGTTGGGCGATAGCAGTATTGCGCAAGTCATCGCCCCGACGCGTTGCGGCCTTTCCCCTCATCCCAAGCTGGCTAACCCGGTTGCACCAGAGCTCAGTCTGTTGTTGCCGGATGCGGATGCCTGGGAGGTGGATGCAGTGATCTGCGCAATGGGAACGACTATCGGAAAAGCGGGATCGAAGGCTGCGTTTCGCCATGTCGACTATGCGTTGCCGATTGCCTTCTCGAAGAGGGTTTTTCGGAAGGGTGCGCAGGCGCTTGCTCTGGTTTCCTCGCCTGGTGCTTCGCTATCCATCCCGCTGTTTTATTGCCGCACCAAAGGTGAGCTTGAAAGAGATATTCAGAAGATCGGGTTTGAATCCGTCACGATCGTGCGTCCCGGCATGATTGGCGGCGAGCGCCAGGAGTTCCGGCTCGCAGAGCGAATGGTGCTGCCCGTTGCGAAGTTCCTTCGCCCGCTCCTGCCGCGGGGGCTTCGTGTCAATCCTGCAGCGAATATCGCCGATGTACTGGTCGATTCGGTCGTCGCAGGCAAAGCGGAGGCGCGTATGGTGACTTCAAGGGATCTCGTATGAGGCCGCCCCGGCGGATTCGTATCTCCTTCACCGCCCGGCTGCAGTCAACTGCCTGAGTTGCTCCAACAGCTTCACTGCCGGACTCGGCAAAATCCCCTGACGGCGTCGAAACGCCGTCAACGTACGGCGCGCGACGAGACCCGGAATCGGCAGCGTATCGAACACGCCAGCCGCGCTTTCGGTGTCGTACATCGGCGTCGCCATCCAGCTTAGAAATCCCGCACGCGTCACCAGGCTTTTCAGCACGGTGATCGAGCGCGTCTCGACGGCAATCTGCGGCATGCCGAGCCCATGCTCGGCAAACACGTGCTGCATATGCTCGAACGGACCCGTCCCACGAGGCGGCACGCACCACTGCTGATCGAGTGTGTCGGCAAGCGACAAATCCGTTTTGTTTCGTAGCGGATGATCGAGCGCGGCGACCACATAGCTCGTGTCTTCCCATCTGCAATCGGCAATCGCCGTAATCTCATCCGTGTCCGGCACCGCCATGCTGAGCGCGAGATCGATCTCGTGTTTCATCAGGCTGTCAGCAAGCCGGTCCCATACCCCCTCCGTGATCTCGACACGCAGATTCGGCCAGCGTGCGAGCACGCCGCTTACCGCGAGCGGCAGCACGAGCGTCGCGATGCTCGCCACCGCGCCGACGCGAATCGTCCCTTTCGCGAGGCCGCGCATCGCGTCGATTTCCTCGCGGGCGTGATCGGCTTCGCGCTGCAGCAGCGTGGCGTGAGGCAGCAGCGCGCTGCCGATCGCAGTAAGCTGCATACCCTTCGAGTGCCGTTCGAACAGCGGTGCGCCGACCTGATCTTCGAGCCGCTTGATGGTGCGGCTCAGCGCGGGCTGCGTGACGTGCAGCACTTCCGCGGCACGGCCCAGGCTGCCGCTCGCGACGATGGTTGCAAACGCGTGCAATTGCTGAAGATTGAAAGTCATGCGCAAAAGTAATGCCTTTTCTCAAAAAAGGCAATTTTCAATCAACCTCGAGCTTCCGATAATGAGCCTTCAAGAAACGGCGCTTATCACTAGGAGACATGGATGACCAGCAACGCGCCCCGTTCAGACGCATCGGGATCTTCTCAACACGCATCGTTCACCGTGCGCCACGCCGTCATCGATCTCATGCGGCGCCTCGGCATGACTTCGGTGTTCGCCAATCCGGGGTCGACGGAATTGCCGTTGTTCCGCGATTTCCCGCAAGATTTCCGTTACGTGCTGGGTTTGCAGGAAGCCGTCGTGGTCGGCATGGCCGACGGTTACGCGCAGGCCACCCGCAACGCTTCGTTCGTCAATCTGCATTCCGCCGCGGGCGTGGGCAATGCGATGGGCAACATCTTCACCGCATTCCGCAATCGCACGCCGATCGTGATTACCGCCGGGCAGCAGGCCCGCTCGATTCTGCCGTTCGACCCGTTCCTCGCGTCGACGCAAGCCACCGAATTGCCGAAGCCGTACGTCAAATGGAGCATCGAACCGACCCGCGCCGAAGACGTGCCGCTGGCGATCGCGCGCGCCTATCACGTGGCGATGCAGGAGCCGCGCGGGCCGGTGCTGGTGTCGATTCCCGTCGACGATTGGGACCGCGCCGCGGAGCCGGTGCCGGCACGCGTAGTCAGTACTGAGACGCGGCCTGAGCCGTTCGTGCTGGCGCAGATTGGCGCGTCGCTCGATGCCTGTGAACGGCCGGCTTTCGTGGTGGGCGGCGCTGTCGACCGCGCCGGCGGCTGGGACGAAGTCGTGCGTCTTGCCGAACGCCACAACGCCCGCGTGTTCGTCGCGCCGATGACAGGCCGCTGCGCGTTCCCCGAAGACCACCGCCTGTTCGCCGGTTTCTTGCCGGCCATGCGCGAGAAGATCGTCGAGTTGCTCGGCGGCCATGATCTGATCTTCGTGATCGGCGCACCAGCCTTCACGTATCACGTCGAAGGTCACGGCCCACATCTGCCGGCCGGCGCAACGCTGTGTCAGTTGATCGACGATCCGGCCATTGCGGCTTGGGCGCCAACCGGCACGGCGGTGGTCGGCAATATTCGCCTCGGCGTGGCCGATCTGCTGACACGGCCCGCGCCGAGGACGCGCCCGTTGCCCGCACTACGCACCGTATCGCCGCGCGCAGAGCCGTCTTCGTTGATGTCGGTGGCGTTCGCATTGCAGACCCTCGCCGAGGTGCGCCATGCGGACGACATCGTGGTCGAGGAGGCGCCGAGCTCGCGCCCGGTGATGCAGAACTATCTGCCGTTTACGCGCAGCGGCACCTTCTACACGATGGATAGCGGCGGCCTGGGTTATGGCATGCCGGCTGCTGTCGGCGTGGCGTTGGCGAAGCCCGGCACGCGCGTGATCGGCCTGATCGGCGACGGCTCCAGCATGTATTCGATCCAGGCCATCTATAGCGCCGTGCAGATGAAACTGCCGATCACATTCGTGATCCTGAACAATTTCCGCTATGCCGCGTTGCAGGACTTTGCGCCGGAATTCGGTTTCGGTCCAAGCGATCCGGTGCAAGGCACCGATCTGCCGGGGCTCGACTTCGTGGCGCTTGCTGCAGGCATGGGTTGCCAGGGCATACGCGTGACCGACGCCGAACGCCTGCATGACGTGCTGCGCGACGCGTTGGCGTCACCCGGACCGATGCTGGTCGAAGTCGTCGTGGCTTGACATTAAGCGAGCGCCGCGCCCGCATTCATAAAACTTTCCGCAGGAGACAGGACGATGCAGAGTATTTCGATGCTGATCAACGGCGCAGCCGTGCAAGCGAGTAACGGCGCCACCTTCGAGCGCCGCAATCCGCTCGACGGCGAAGTCGCGACGCGTGCTCCCGCGGCGACGGTTGCCGACGCAGTAGCCGCTGCCGATGCCGCGGCAGCGGCGTTTCCGGCATGGTCCGCGCTGGGGCCGAGCGAGCGCCGCGCGCTGCTGATGAAGGCCGCGCATGCGCTGGAAGCGCGCAGCGAGGCGTTCGCCGCGGTGATGGCAGCGGAGACTGGCGCGTCGGCAATGTGGGCGGGGTTCAATGTGCATCTCGCCGCCGGCGGATTGATGGAAGCGGCGGCGCTCACTACGCAGATCGGTGGCGAGTTGATCCCGTCCGACGTGCCCGGCAGCCTCGCGATGGGCGTGCGCCAGCCGGCCGGCGTCGTGCTGGGCATCGCGCCGTGGAACGCACCGGTGATCCTCGCCGTGCGTGCGATCGCGTTGCCGCTCGCATGTGGCAATACAGTCGTGCTGAAGGGTTCGGAAGTCTGCCCCGGCACGCACGGACTGATTATCGAAGTGCTGCAGGAAGCGGGCTTGCCGAAGGGCGTGGTGAACTTCGTCACCAACGCTCCGGCCGATGCAGGCGCGGTCGTCGAAGCACTGATCGCGCATCCGAAAGTGCGGCGTGTCAATTTCACCGGCTCCACACACGTGGGCAAGATCATCGCGGCCACGTGTGCGCGCTATCTGAAGCCGTCGGTGCTGGAACTCGGCGGGAAGGCGCCGTTGATCGTACTCGACGACGCGGATCTCGATGCAGCCGTCAACGCCGCTGCATTCGGCGCGTTCGCCAACTCGGGGCAAATCTGCATGTCGACGGAACGGATCGTCGTCGACGAGCGGATCGCTGATCAGTTTGTTGCAAAGCTCGCGCAGAAAGCGCGCGGTCTGCCGCTCGGCGACCCACGCAAAGGGCCGGTGGTGCTGGGATCGGTCGTCGACATGAGCACGGTGCAACGCTGCAATGCGCTGATCGACGATGCCCTGGCCAAAGGCGCCACGCTCGTCTGCGGCGGCAAGGCGGATAGCACGTTGATGCCCGCCACGCTGCTCGACCACGTCACGCCCGCCATGCGCATTTATGGCGATGAATCGTTCGGACCTGTGAAGGGCATCGTGCGAGTCAACGGCGAAGACGAAGCCGTGGCCTGTGCGAACGACAACGAGTATGGGCTTTCGTCGGCGGTGTTCAGCCGCGATATCGCGCGCGCGATGAACGTCGCGCGGCGCATCGAATCGGGCATCTGCCATGTCAACGGGCCGACCGTTCACGACGAAGCGCAAATGCCGTTCGGCGGCGTGAAGGGTAGCGGCTTTGGACGCTTCGGTGGGCAGGCGGGGATCGCAGAGTTTACGGATCTGCGCTGGATTACGGTGCAGACCACGCCGCGTCATTACCCGTTCTGAAGGGTGGAGTGCCGTTGAAGTCGCTGCGTATCGCTGCGCGCAATTTCTTCGCAGCGGTACTCAGTGTCGTGAAAGCCATGCATACATGTCATGGCTTTTGCGCGAAACGGCAATGTCGGAAGTCATTCACTCGCTCACATACTGACTAAAAAAACGTGACCTCAAAAGCGCGGCGCTCAGATCGCGCGCCCAAACCAGGAGACAGCTTCATGACCAGTTATGTACCGCCGGCCGGCTCGGCCAGTGCGGCAACCGGCGAGGCCAATGCGCCACTTGCCGGCCATCAGGCGGGAGTCGAGGAGGGGCGCCATGCCGTCGATATCGGCCGCACGCTCGACGAAGGCCCTTACACCACGATGCAGAAGATCGTGGTGTTTCTCGCGGCCTTGTCGATCGTTCTGGACGGCTTCGATAGTCAGTTGATCGGCTTTGCGATTCCGGTGCTTATCAAGGAGTGGGGCGTCACGCGCGCGGCTTTTGCACCAGTGGTCGCGGCCGGCTTGATCGGCATGGGCATCGGCAGCGCGTGCGCCGGGCTGCTCGCCGATCGCTTCGGCCGCCGCTGGGCGGTGATCGGTAGCGTGCTGGTATTCGGCGCCGCCACTTGCGGCATCAGCTTTGCGCCCGACATCGTGACGATTGCCGTGCTGCGCTTTATCGCCGGCCTCGGCATTGGTGGCGCGTTGCCGAGCTCGACGACCATGACCGCGGAGTTCACGCCGGCTCGCCGCCGCACCTTGGCGGTCACCGCGACAATCGTCTGCGTGCCGCTCGGCGGCATGGTGGCGGGATTGTTCGCGCATGAAATTCTGCCGACGTACGGATGGCGCGGCTTGTTCATGATCGGCGGTGTGCTGCCTCTCGCGCTCAGCGTGTTGCTGTTCTTCACATTGCCCGAATCGCCGCGCTTTCTCGCCCGGCAGCCGCAGCGCTGGCCGGAACTCAAACGCCTGCTTGGCCGGATGTCGCGTCCGGTGGCCAGCGGTTGCGTGTTTACCGACTCGCGCGAACAGGCTGTTGAAAAACACACGGGCTTTACCGCGTTGTTCCGCGAGGGCCTGGCGCTTGATACGGTGGCGATCTGGTGCGCGTTCTGCCTATGCCTGCTGGCCGTCTATAGCGCCTTCAGCTGGCTGCCCACGATGCTGAGCACGCAGGGTCTGTCGGTGTCGGTAGCGGGGTCGGGACTCACCGCGTACAACCTCGGCGGTGTGGTCGGCGCGCTGTTGTGCGCGGTGGTGATCGCTCGTACCGGTTCGCGCTGGCCGTTGATTCTCTGCAGCGCGGGGGGCGCGGCGAGCGCGCTGCTGTTGCTTGGTGTGAACATCTCCGATCACACCGGCTTGCTGATTTTCGGTCTTGGCGTGCACGGCCTGTTTGTCAACGCGGTGCAGTCGACGATGTTTGCGTTGTGCGCTTATGTCTATCCGACCCGTGTGCGCGCAACCGGTACCGCATCGGCGCTCGCGTTCGGCCGGCTCGGCGCGATTGCCAGCGCGTTTGCGGGTGCGGTGGTGATTACGGCTGGCGGCGCGTCGTCATACCTGTGGATGCTCGGAATCGCGATGGTGATCGTGATGGTCGCGCTGATGGTGGTCAAACGCCATATTCCGAAGCCGGGCGGTTGAGGGACGCAATGTCCTGAATCGCGGCGATCCGGTGTGGCACGCGGATCGCCGCTATCTGAAGCAGTCAATCTTTGGCGTATCGGACGGCTTGCATAGCGGTCGGTATTGTCACGTCTGTCATTAGTATCGCTACATAAAAACGCTGCGTGCGGACCGCATACGGATTGGTGTGCGTTCACACAAAGCACTGGTCCAGGAGACTCGGAGAAAATGAAGTACAAACTCGCTTTGGGCAGTATGTTGCTCGGTATCAGCGCTTCGTCGTTCGCACAGAGCAGCGTGACGTTGTACGGGATCATCGACACCGGCATCGAATTCGTGACGCATGCGAACGCTGCGGGCGATAGCGTCGTACGGATGCCGGGCATCACGGGCGAATTTCCGTCGCGCTGGGGGATTCGCGGCAAGGAGGGATTGGGTGGCGGGTTGTCCGCGGTCTTCGTACTGGAAAGCGGCTTTAACACCAAAGCCGGCACGCTCAACCAGGGTGGCCGTATGTTTGGGCGACAAGCCTATGTGGGTCTCGAGAGTCCCTACGGTACGTTAACTTTCGGCCGCCAGTACACGATGACCTATTGGGCGATACTCGATTCCGATCTGCTCGGCCCTGACATTTATGGCGGTACGGGATCGTTCGATCAGTACATGCCGAGCGCACGCAGCGACAACACGATTGCGTATAAGGGGACGTTCTCGGGCTTTACGTTCGGTGCGACCTATTCGTTCGGCCGCGATTCAGCGGGTACTGGCAATTCGCCGGGGCAGGGCACCTGTGTGGGGTCGATTCCAGGCAGTTCGCAGAGTTGCCGCGAATGGTCGACGATGCTGCGTTATGACATGAACGGCTACGGCGTGGCGGGCGCCTACGACGAACAACGCGGCGGCCCGGGCGCGGCCGCGAATCTGTACGACGGCACGGCACCTTTTGCGCTGACACAATCCGGTGACAAGGACGTGCGGATGCAATTGAATGGCTACGGACACATCGGCCCAGTAAAACTCGGGGCGGGTTGGCTTGGCCGTCACGTCGAGACGGTGTCCCCGGCGTTGCCGGATGTGCGCTCGAATCTGTACTACGTCACGGCAGCGTATAACGTGACGCCTGCCTTCATCCTGGACGGTGGCGTGTACCGCATCATCAATCGCGCAGACGATACTCGCGGCACCATCGCCGCGCTACGCACCACGTATCTGTTGTCGAAGCGTTCGGCGGTTTACCTGCAGGGTGCGTATCTGTTCAATAGCCCGCACGCCGCTTATACGGTGAGCCAGGGCGGCGGAGGCACGACGCCGGCGCCGGGCATCGGGCAACTCGGCGTGATGGCCGGCATTCGCCATTCGTTCTGAGCGATTTAAAAGGCCACGTCAGATAATCCGACGTGGCCTTCGTTGCTTTAGATACCGCCGACACACATGTACTTGATGACGACGTAGTCGTCGATACCATAGTGCGAGCCTTCGCGGCCGAGACCGGATTGCTTTACGCCACCGAACGGCGCGACTTCGTTCGAAATCAGACCGGTGTTGATACCCACCATGCCGTATTCGAGCGCTTCAGCGACACGCCAGACGCGGCCGATATCGCGACTATAGAAGTACGACGCGAGGCCGAATTCCGTATCGTTGGCGAGGCGGATCACTTCTTCATCCGATGAGAAGCGGAACAGCGGCGCGAGCGGGCCGAAGGTTTCGTCGCGAGCGACTTTCATGGCCGGCGTGACATCCGCGAGCACGGTTGGCTCGAAGAAACCATGACCGAGCGCATGGCGCTTGCCGCCGGTGACGATGCGTGCGCCTTTGGCGAGGGCGTCTTCGATATGCGATTCGACCTTGAGCACGGCGGCTTCGTTGATCAGCGGACCTTGCGTGACGCCGTCTTCGGTGCCGCGGCCGACCTTGAGTTGTTCGACGGCAACGCGCAGTTTTTCGGCGAATGCGTCGTAGACTTTATCGTGCACGTAGAAGCGATTCGTGCAGACGCAGGTCTGTCCGCTATTGCGATATTTCGACGCGATGGCGCCGGCTACGGCCGCATCCAGATCCGCGTCTTCGAAGACGATGAACGGTGCATTGCCACCGAGTTCGAGCGACACTTTCTTGACCGTCGGCGCGCACTGCGCCATCAGCAGACGGCCGACCGGCGTCGAACCGGTGAACGACAATTTGCGCACGATCGGATTACCGGTCATTTCGGCGCCGATGGCTTTCGGCTCACCGGTAACGACGTTGAACACTCCGCGCGGCACACCGGCGCGTTCGGCCAGCACGGCTAGGGCGAGGGCGGAGAGCGGCGTGGCTTCGGCCGGTTTGACGATGATCGGGCAGCCGGCGGCGAGCGCCGGGCCTACCTTACGCGTGATCATCGCTGCCGGGAAATTCCACGGCGTGATGGCTGCGCAGACACCGATCGGTTCTTTCGTCACGACGATGCGTTTATCGTTTGCCGGCGTGGGGATGGTGTCGCCGTTGACGCGTTTGCCTTCTTCGGCGAACCATTCCAGGAACGAGGCGGCGTAGAGGATTTCGCCTTTGGCTTCGGCGAGGGGTTTGCCTTGTTCGGTGGTGAGGATCGTTGCCAGATCGTCGGCGTTTTCGAGCATGAGGTCATGCCATTTACGCAGGATCGTGGCGCGTTGTTTGGCGGTGGTGGCTCGCCATGCTGGCCAGGCGGCGTTGGCCGTGTCGATTGCACGGCGGGTTTCGGTTGTGCCCATGCGGGGCACTGTGGCGATTGTTTCGCCTGTGGCGGGGTTTTTTACTTCGAACGTCGTGGCGTCGTCGGCGGATTGCCATTCGCCTGAGATGTAGGCTTTTGTTTTTAGGAGAGAGGGGTCTTTTAGGACTAGCGTCGGCATTTTGGGTTTGTTCCTGGGTTTTAGATGTGGGGTTTTTGCCTGCGCGGCGCTTTTGGCCGTGTTCCTGGGGCTTTGGCCTTTCCTTGTTCTGGCTTTCGCGCCTTTCCTTGTTTTGTTAGTGGTCTATTAGCGTTCCCCCTGTGCGGGGGGCACCTACTTTTCTTTGCCGCCGCAAAGAAAAGTAGGCAAAAGAAAGCGGCTAGAAGCCTCTGCTAAGTGGGCACCGTGGTTTGCCTGGGGTAGTGGTGCGACTGGAATCTGTGTTCGTGCCGCTGCTTAGGCTTGTGACAAGGGCGTCATACTTCCGGCGGCGCTACGCGCTCCGAAGAGCCGCTCATAAAACCACCCGCTACGTTTTCGCGCTCACTCGATGTTCGCCGCGGTGGCCCTGCGTGTATCACCGCTACTGCTTCGGTGTCTCGCCGAGGCGAAGCCGATGGCCCCCACAAACCTCAACCGAAGCCGGCGGTTTCCCATGCAGACCCGTCCGCGACGCACGCAGTGCGGAGTGGGAGCTGATGACACCTTTGTCACTAACGCGGAATGTGCGAGAACACGGATTCCAGATGTACCACTACCCTTGGCAAACTACGGTTCCCACTTAGCATTAGCGGTTTGAGCCGCTTTCTTTTGCCTACTTTTCTTTGCGGCGGCAAAGAAAAGTAGGTGCCGCCCCGCACAGGGGCAACGCTAATAGACCACTAACAATTCAAGGAAAGGCACGAAAGCCAGAACAAGGAAAGGCACGAAAGCCAGAACAAGGAAAGGCAACGCCCTAAGAACACTAACAACAAGCGTCACAAAGGCAAAAAAAGCAAAGCCCACGCGGCACGCGTCCACACACCCCGCGCGCCGCGCAGGCAAAAAAAACCATCAAACAGCTACAGCAACACTCTCCTTAAGCACCGCTTCAAGAATCCCCATAGCCTCATCAAAAACGGAGTCTTGAATAGTAAGCGGGAACAGGAACCGAACAACGTTCGAATAAACACCACAAACCAGCAGCAACAACCCGCGCTCCAGCGCCCGAGCCTGCACCCGCTTGGTGAACTCCGCATCCGGCTCCGTGCCACCTGCCTTGCAGAACTCAACAGCAACCATCCCGCCCGGACCACGCACATCGGCGATCTGCGGAACTTCGCTCTGCAGCGCGATCAGCTTCGCCTTGACACGATCGCCCAGAACCGTAGCCCGCTCGCAGAGCTTCTCTTCATCGATGATATCGAGCACAGCATGCGCGGAAGCAACCGCCAGCGGGTTACCCGCATACGTGCCACCCAGACCGCCAGGCGCCGCCGCATCCATCAAATCAGCACGCCCAACCACGCCCGACAACGGCATGCCGCCCGCCAGGCTCTTGGCCATCGTCATCAGATCAGGCACCACGTCATAGTGATGCATCGCAAACAACTTGCCGGTACGGGCAAAACCCGTTTGCACTTCGTCGGCAATCAGCAAGATGCCATGCTCGTTGCACAGCTTGCGCAGCGCGCGCACGAACTCGGCCGGCGCCGGGTAGAAACCGCCTTCGCCCTGAACCGGTTCAAAAATAATCGCCGCGACGCGTTTCGGATCGATGTCGGCCTTGAACAGAAATTCGATCGCCTTCAGCGAATCGGCCGTCGTCACGCCGTGCAGCGGATTCGGGAACGGGGCGTGGAACACGTCCGCCGGGAACGGACCAAAGCCGATCTTGTACGGCGCAACCTTGCCGGTCAGCGCCATGCCCATCATCGTGCGGCCATGGAACCCGCCGGTGAACGCGATCACGCCCGGACGGCCGGTCGCGGCACGCGCGATCTTGATCGCGTTTTCGACGGCTTCGGCGCCCGTCGTGAAGAAAGCAGTCTTCTTCGGATAGTCGCCCGGGGCGCGCGCGTTGATCTTCTCAGCCAGTTCGACGTACGACGCGTACGGCACGATCTGATACGCGGTGTGCGTGAAATGATCGAGCTGGTCGCGGATCGCGGCCAGAATCTTCGGGTGACGGTGGCCGGTGTTGCACACCGCAATGCCCGCGGCGAAATCGATGAAACGGCGGCCTTCGACGTCCCACAGCTCAGCGTTCTCCGCGCGCTCGGCGTAGAAATCGCACATCACGCCGACGCCACGGGGCGTGGCGGCGTCTTTGCGGCTCTTCAGGTCAGCATTCTTCATGGTTATCTCCTTCGCTCCTCGGTTTTTGCGGGGGTGCCGCCAACGGACGCCGCACGCTCAGCGCAGCACATGCAGCGACTATAATGAGATTTGGCTCTTAACTTCAGAGCCATTTCAATAAAAATGTAGGAGCCAATCATGCGCGCGAGCGTTTTGTCCGACTGGCTGGCGCAGCGCCTTGACCGTGGCAACGGCCAGCCGATCTATCGTCAGCTGCATCGGCTGTTGCAGCAAGCGATTCTGTCGCGTGAATTGCCGGCGGGCAGTAGGGTGCCGTCGTCGCGTCTATTAGCGCAGGAATTGGGCATCGGCCGCAATACCGTCACGCAGGTGTACGAGCAGTTGGTGCTCGAAGGCTATGTGAATTCGGCAACCGGCCGCGGCACGTTCGTCGCCGAAAGCGCGCCGGACGAGATCGTCGGCGTGCCCGATGCCGAGGCGTTGGCCGCGCCGCTCGAGTCGTTGCCTTTGCCGCTGCCTTTGCAGGGCAGCCGCGCGTTGTCCACGCGTGGCACGAGGCTCATTTCGGGGGCAGGTGTCTCGAAGCGGCAATGGGGCGCGTTCATGCCCGGCGTGCCGGATGTCACGAAGTTTCCCGCGCGCGTGTGGAGCCGCCTGCACAACAAGTATTGGCGCCGGCCGCGCCCGGACCTGCTGACCTACGCGCCGGGCGGCGGGCTGGCTTCTTTGCGGCACGCGTTGGCGGACTACTTGCGGACGTCGCGCTCGGTGCGTTGTACGCCCGAGCAGATCATTGTCACGACCGGGATCCACCAGTCGGTCGACCTGGCGGTGCGCCTGCTATCCGATCCGGGCGACGTGATCTGGACCGAAGACCCTTGCTATTGGGGCGTGCGCAGCGTGCTGCACGTGTCCGGCCTGCAATCGCGACCGATCGCCGTCGACGAAGAAGGCATCAATCCCTCAGCCGACGATCTCGCGCAGCCGCCGAAGCTGATGCTCGTCACGCCGTCGCATCAATATCCGCTGGGCATGGTGATGAGCCTCGCGCGGCGCCGCATGCTGCTCGAGTACGCGCGGCAGAATCAGTGCTGGATCATTGAAGACGACTACGACAGCGAATACCGCTACGGCAGCCGGCCGCTCGCATCGTTGCAAGGTCTGGATAGATCCGGGCAGGTGATTTACGTGGGCAGCTTCGGCAAGACGCTCTTTCCGGGCTTGCGCATCGGCTACCTGGTCGTCCCCGAAGCGCTGGCCGAGAGCTTTGCGACCGCGAGCGCGGAGTTGTATCGGGAAGGGCAGTTGTTGCAGCAGGCGATGCTCGCGGAGTTCATCGCGGAAGGGCATTTCACGTCGCATATCCGCAAGATGCGCACGCTCTACGGGCAGCGTCGTCAGACCCTGCTGGACGTTGCAGCGCAGCGTTATGGCGATGCGCTGCCGGCCGTGGGCGGCGATGCCGGTTTACACCTGGTGATGCAATTTCCAGAGGGCAGTAGCGACCGCGCGGTGGCTATGGCGGCACTGGAGCGCAATATCGTCGTACGGCCGTTGTCGGGGTATTACGCGCAGCCGTCGCTGGCACCTTCGGGTTTGTTGATTGGCTACGCATGTGTGCCGGACGAGGAGATCGCGCCGGCGTTCAATACGCTGGCTGAGGCGATTGACACGACGCTTGTGCAGTTTGCGTGAGCGTGGACTTGAGGGCGGGCGGGGGCGCTTTTCAGATAGCGATGCTGTAGGGGCGGACCATTGAAACGGTTTGAGTGAGGCCCAGGCCGGCAAGCGTGTCGAGGTATTCTTCGACGGACTTGGGCGGATTTTTCAACGACTTTCTGTGTTCAGCCATCGCTTCGAGAACCTTGGCTTGGTTCAGGTCGAAGAGATCAGCAATGAAGTCATCAGGATGCTGAGCGGCCACGTTGAATGTGCTCAAGGCCTCGACTGGAAAATCCTTCAGGTTGAACGTGACGATGAGTTCCGCGCCGCAATGCACGGCGGCGGCGACCACATGTGCATCACCAGGATCCGGCAAATCGATGGCCGGCATCAGATGCTCATAGTTGTCGACCAAGGCATCCCGCACATGCGCGTCCATCAGGTCGCGGACGCGATAGATCTTGACCGGGTCGAGGTCAGGACGGTTCGCAATCAGATTGCGGGTCCACTCGTCATGAATGGCCGGCGTCCAGCGCGCACGATAGAGGTCGGTTAGCGCGAGACGCATTAGCAGATTTCGTAATGGTTGGGAGTACAGAACGCAAGCGTCGTAGATCGCGGTGAAATGTGACGACATCGATTATTCCAAACCCATTTCCTGCGACAACGCCGCGAGTTCGTCCAGGGCCTTGCGCCGCTCCGAATCGATTCGATCCTTATACGCCATCACGTCTTCATAACGCACTCGCCGATGCGTATTGACCTTCCGGAAAGGGATTTCTTTCTTCTCCAGCAACTGGACGAAGTATGGCCGCGACACGTTAAGCAGATCGGCCGCTTCCTGCGTAGTCAACTCGGCGTGAATAGGGATGATCGACACGGCGTTGCCCTGGCCGATTTCCGCGAGGACGTCGACGATCAGGCGGACGACCGATGTCGGCAACTCCACGCTGCGCGTTTCGCCCTTGCTGTCCTTGAAGTCGAACTGTTGCGTTTCGGCGCGGCTTGAAAGCACGACAGACAGATTCCGGCCGGAGACACGGGCGAGCTCAGCCTCTTGCGCTGACGGTAGCGGCGTAGGGTGGATCGAGGTGTTCATGGCGCGGTTCCTTTCGAATTCGGTATTGTAAATCGAAATATTCGAAATCGCAATAAACGAAACGGGCATGAGCAGATGCGGCAGTCCCTCAAATCCGAATCAACACAGCCCCCAGCGTAACCAGCGCGCAGGCCAGGATCCGCCGCGTGGTGAGCTTCTCCCTCATAAACAGCCAGCCGATCAGCACCGCGAAGATTGAACTGAGCTCACGCAGCGCGGAGACCATCGCAATTGGCAGATAGCGGTAGGCCTCGATGATCAGGCAATAGGCGGTGAGTGCGAGCACACCGGACGCGATGCCCTTGAGCACCACCTTGCGGCCGATGAACAACCCCTTCGCGCCGCCGCGCCAATGCCACGCAAGCAGAAACTGCGGGATATTCCAGATCAGATAGACCCACATGATGTAGCTCAGGCCGTTGCCCGCCACGCGTGCACCGATTCCATCGACGACCGAATACGTGGCGATAAAGAAGCCCGTCAGCAGCGCGAATGGCACGCTTTCGCCGGAAAAACGCATGCCGCGGCGGAACGCGAGTGAGACGATGCCGAGCGACACCAGCGCTACGCCGATGGCCGCCAACGGCTTGAGCGATTCATGCGCGAAGACCAGCGCGCCGACGAATACCAGCATCGGCGAAAGACCGCGTGCGATCGGATAGATTTGCCCGAAGTCACCGCTTTTGTAAGCGCGAATCAGTGCCAGCAGGTAGCCGAATTCGAGTACGACCGACGCGAAGATATAAGGCCACGCCTCAGGTGCAGGCAAAGGAAGCACGATCACGCCGACCGCGCTGACAGCGACATACGGAATCGCCATCATGCCAAGCAGCCATACGCGGTCTTCGGATAGATGCAGAAACGCGTTCCAGGTAGCGTGAAGCAGCGCGGAGAGCAGCACCAGCAAGACGACAAAGGTGTCCATCAGAAACTAGGGAAGGGAGAAAGAAGGCCAGCGCGCCGGCTGCAAGCACGTGATTATTCCAGCAGAACGCCGGAATGGAGAGGTGGACGACTAAAGTGAAGGGGTTTTGTGTGGCAAAGGCGGGTAATTTATGACGCCAGGAGCCCGCCGCTTAACTCTGGCGCAACGCTTGTACTATGGCGCACTTACACATCGGCACACCGTATCGAAGCGACCTGAACGAGGGTTGGCGAAGCGCGTTTCGCCAACCCCCTGGCATTCAGGAATCGTGAAGCGGTTACGTCACGCGTTCGCGCAGCCACGCGGACGCCAGATCGATCACTGTCACGACCACGATCACCATGATCATTACCGCGGCCGTCTGCGCATAATTGAACGAGCGGATCGCCTCGTACAGCACCACGCCGATCCCGCCCGCGCCGACCATGCCGACCACCATCGCCGAGCGCACGTTCGATTCGAAGCGATATAGCGCGTACGAGATCCACAACGGCAGCACTTGCGGCAGCACGCCGTAAATGATTTCGTCGAGACTGGTCGCGCCGGTAGCGCGCACGCCTTCGGCCGGACGCGGATCGATTGCCTCGACCGCTTCGGCGAAGAGCTTGGCGAGCACACCGGTGGTATGCACCCACAATGCCAGCACGCCGGCGAACGGCCCGAGCCCCACCGCGACGATGAACAGCATCGCGAAGACCATTTCATTGATCGCGCGGCACGCGTCCATCATGCGACGCATCGGCTGCACGACCCACATCGGCGCCATGTTGTGCGCGGACATCAGCCCACACGGCACAGCGCACACTAGCGAGAGGGCCGTGCCCCACACCGCCACCGACAGCGTCACATACATCTCGTGCAGATAGCTGCGCCATTCGGTGAAGTCCGGTGGGAAGAAGTCCTTGGCGAACTGGCCCATGTTGCCGGAGTCGGAGAGCAGGTCGAGCGGCCGCATATCCGCACCGTGCCAGGCGCCACCCAACACGGCGAGCACGGCGATCCAGCCGATAAGCGACAGCCAGCTGCGTTTGCCCGCAGCGGGAGTAGCGCGCGCCGCCTGCGCGGCGAGCGCTTCGCTCGCACGCGTGGGCGACGTGATCAGATCAACAGTGTTCATTGCTTGGCTACGGCGGTGTTGAGTGCGCTCAGCTTGGCGTCGAGTGCGGCCAGTTGGGTCTTGCGGTCGTCGTCGGAAAGATGCTCGTCGCTCTCGATCTTCTGCTTCTGCTGGAACAGCGCGACCTGGCGAATCGGCAGCAACTGCTCATCCGACGATGCCGCGAAGCCGGCGTAGCCCGTGATGGCAGCCATCACCTGTTTTTCATGCGGATCGGTCTTGCCGTAGTTCACGAAGAAGTTGCGGATCTTGTCCTTGGTGGCTTGCGGCAGATCCTTGCGCCATACGAGCGGATCCGACGGAATCAGCGGCGACGTCCACAACACGCGCACTTGCGCAAACTTGTCCGGATGCTGCTTCTTCAGCGTGTCGAGCATCTCGGTGTTGTTCGTCGCGATGTCGATCTTGTTGTTCACGACAGCCAGCAGATTTGCTTCGTGGCTCGACGGCAGCACGGCCTTGAACGAGGTGTTGACCGGCGTCTTGTGCTGGGCGAACAGGTAATAGCCGGGGATCAGCGTGCCCGAGGTGGAGTTCGGATCGCCGAAACCGAGTGTGACGTCCTTCGTGTTCTTGAACACGTCGTCGAGCGTCTTGAAGCGGCTGTTCACGTTGGTGACCAGCACCGACTTGTAACCGGCGTCGCCATTCAGATACAGGACCTTCGCGAACACTTCGCCTTGCGAGCGATCCACCGCTTCGATCGCCGACGCATTGCCGAAATAACCGACCTGTACCTTGTTAAAGCGCATGCCTTCGATGATGCCGGCGTAGTCGGTCGCGAAGAACGCTTTGACGTTCAGGCCGGTTTGCTTGTTCATGTCGTCGATCAGCGGCTCCCAGCGCTGTTTCAGCACGGAGGAGGAGTCGGTCGAGATGATGCCGAGATTGATGTCCTCGGCTTGTGCGGTGGCGACGCAGGCAAATGCGGCCGCGCCGACGGTCAGCGTAATCAATGAACGCAGGAATTTCATCGCTTTGAGGTCCGGTTGAGTGAACAGAATGAGTGGGCGCGCTCAGTTCGAGTGCGCCGGATTGAGAGCGAATGCGTAACGCGTCGAGGTGGATTCGGTGTCCTGCGCCGGTGCGTTGCTGTCCGCCTGATTGGCCGCACTATCTGCGGTGGCCTCTTCGAGCAGTTCACGCGCATCGTCGCCGTAGAGTTTCTTGAGCAGGGCAGGGCTCAGCGCGGCGGAGGGGCCGTCGTAGACCACCTTGCCGCGACGCAGTGCAACGGTGCGCGGGCAGTACTGCATCGCGATGTCGACCTGATGCAGCGACACCAGCACGGTCAGTTGATGGTCGACGTTGAGGGTGCGCAGCATTTCCATCACGCGGCGTGACGATTCGGGATCGAGTGAGGCGATTGGTTCGTCGGCGAGCACGATGCGCGCGCGTTGCACCAGCGCACGCGCCAATGCCGCGCGTTGCTGCTGGCCGCCGGAGAGGTTGGCGGCGCGCTCGCGTGCATGGTCGCCGATGCCGACTTCATTGAGCGCGGCCATCGACAACGCCCGCTCCGCAGCCGGAAAGCGCCCGCTCAAACGGCGCCACAAAGGCAGCCGCGCGAGCGCGCCGATCAGCACGTTGCTCTCCACGGAAAGCCGGTTCACCAGATTGAATTGCTGGAATACGAAGCCGATATCGCGGCGAATGCTGCGCACTTCGCGCACAATGCGGCCGTTCTGCTGGATCGGCCGGCCGAGAATTGCGATCTGCGACGGTTGCGCGTCCGAGGCCGTGAAGCCCGCGATATGCCGCAGCAGGGTCGATTTGCCCGAGCCCGAGGCGCCAATCAACGCAACCATTTCGCCCGGCTCGACACGCAGATCGATTTCGTCCAGCGCCTTGCGGCCGTTGCCGAACGTCTTGCTCAACCGTTCGATACGAATTGCTTCCCGAATTGCTTCCATGAGTACCCCTTCATGCATCCGGCCATTGCCGGCATGTGTGGGGCTCATTCTAGGAAGCGTCTGTGACGGTTGAGTGAAGGCATCGCAACGTCTAGACGACTATATCTATATGTGTCTTTTTTGAGTCGCCAGGAAGACAGGAAGAAGTCATTCATTCGAATGGAAAATGACACCCGCATGACATGATTTGCATTGGGCGGGGCGGGCTGCGCATGATCACCTGCAGCCAGGCTATATTGCGTCATTCGGTGAGCCGTCCCCAATAACCTTGCAGTTCCTTTTCGACGTCGTCATGCAGCCTTTGAGCTTTCTGCCCGACAGTTTTGCGGAGTACGAAGATCTCAAGACGATCCTCGACCAGGGCAGCGCCAGCTTCGAGATCCGCACGGTCTGCGAGACAACGGTGCGGGGCCGGCACTTCGCTGTGCACACCGCGAGCATCGGTTCAACCGATCCGCTCGCGCCGGCAATCGGGTTTTTTGGCGGCATTCACGGACTCGAACGGATCGGCTCGCAACTTGTGCTCGACTACATGCGCGCGCTGCTCGCCCGGCTCGAATGGGACGAGCTGCTGGTGCGGCAGTTGCAATCGATTCGTCTGATCTTTATGCCGATCGTCAATCCGGGCGGCATGTGGGCCGCCACGCGGGCCAATCCCAATGGGGTCGATCTGATGCGCAATGCGCCGCAGAACGCCGACGAACGCGTGCCGCTACTCGCCGGTGGTCAGCGGGTGGGCGCATGGCTGCCGTGGTATCGCGGCCGGCAAGGTGAGCCGATGGAGCCCGAGGCCGCGGCGCTCCTGCGGGTGGTCGAAACCGACATGGCCGCGCGGCCCCTGAGCATCGCGCTCGACTGTCACTCGGGGTACGGCTGGCGCGACAGCATCTGGTTTCCCTATGCGCGCACGCGCAAGCTGATGCCGCATCTGCCGGAAATGTACGTGCTGAAAACCATGTTCGAGCGCGCGCATCCGCATCATGGCTACGCGTTCGAACCGCAGAGCCACCAGTATCTGTTGCATGGCGATCTGTGGGACTTCGCGTACGACCGTACGCCGCCGCCCAACGTCTTCCTGCCGATGACGCTCGAACTCGGTTCGTGGCTGTGGATCAAGAAGAATCCGCGCCAGCTGTTTTCGCGCCAGGGCATGTTCAATCCAGTCAAGGCGCATCGCACGGCACGTGTGCTGAGGCGTCACGCGAATCTGCTGGATTTTCTCGCGCGCGCAGCGTTCTCTTCGCAACGCTGGCTGCCGCAAGGCAATCGTCGCGAGGAACTGCTGCAAAGCGCGATCGATCACTGGACCATGCCGGAAGCGCTATGAGCACGTGGATTCTTTTGCGTGGACTGACGCGCGAATCACGCCACTGGGGTCGTTTGCCCGGCTTGTTGCGCGAGGCGACCGGCACGGATCGCTTGTTGCTGCTCGATCTGCCCGGCAATGGCGAGTTCACTAACTTGCGCGCACCGGCCACGGTCGAGGATATGGTGGGCTTCGTGCGGATTGCTGCATTGCAAACGGGCGCGGCAGGTCCCTATCGCGTGCTGGCGATGTCGCTCGGCGGCATGGTGGCGACCGACTGGGCACAACGGCATCCCGGCGAGATCGAGCGGCTCGTGTTGATCAATACCAGCATGAGGCCGTTCAGCCGCATGCACGAGCGCTTGCGTCCATCAGCATGGCCTGGCCTGCTGGGCGTCGCAGCACACTGGCGCGATGCAACGCGCGCGGAAAGCGGCATTCATCGACTGACATGCAACAACGTCGAAACGCTGGGCGCCGATCTCGATGCATGGAGCGAAATTCGCCGCAGCGCGCCGGTGAGCCGCGGCAATGCGTTGCGGCAGCTTTGGGCCGCCGCGCGCTTTAGTGCGGCTGCGGCGAAACCGCATTGCCCGTTGCTGATTCTCTCTTCACGCGCCGATAAACTGGTCAATCCGGTGTGTTCGGCCAAACTCGCGGCAGCCTGGGGCGCAGCGCACCGCGAGCATCAATGGGCCGGTCACGACCTGCCGCACGATGATCCGGCCTGGACCAGCGAACAGGTTCAGGCATGGCTGAGGCAGGAGGCTGGCGAATTGAAGGCCGCGCTTTAAACGGAGGCGGCACGTTCTCCGGCAGCGGGTATAACCTAAGTGAGCTCGCGCATCGATTTCCAGGTGGCAGGCGCATAATCCTCGTTCAGACGATGCATGCGAATCAAGCGATACTCGCTATTGCCGCCCGCCGGGGGAGTTGATCATGCAAGCAAAGAATGAAGAAGCCGTCACGCACCTGCTGAACGATGTCTTTGAATTTGCGCGTGGACGATTGCCGGAGCCAACCTTCAAAGTCGTCGAGCCTTTCCTGCGGCACTACTACGATTTCGTCGACGCCGACGATCTTCAAAGCCGCTCCATCGCTGATCTTTACGGCGCAGCGCTTGCCCATTGGCAAACCGCGCAGCGCTTCGTGCCAGGCAGCGAACGGCTGCGTGTCTACAACCCGATACTCGAACAGCATGGCTGGCATTCCGATCACACCGTGATCGAGATCGTCAACGACGATATGCCGTTCCTGGTCGATTCGGTATCGATGGCGGTCAACCGCCTCGGGCTCGCACTGCATTCAGTCGTGCATCCGGTGTTCCGCATCTGGCGCGGACCGGACGGCAGCATTGTGCGCGTGGGTCAGGGCGCTGAAGATGCCGCCGATACGCGCTCGCAGCTTGCTTCGTTCATTCACTTCGAGGTCGACCGTTGCGGCGACGCAGCGAAACTCGACGCATTGCGTGACGAGATCGCAAGAGTGCTGCGCGACGTGCGCGCCGCAGTGGAGGATTGGCCGAAGATCGTCGAACTCGCGCGCGTCACCGTCAAAGGCATGAAGGCCGGCGAGGCAGGGCCGGAAGGTATGGAAGCCCGCGCGTTCCTCGAATGGATGGTGGCCGATCATTTCACATTTCTTGGCCAGCGCGACTATGAATTGGTGCAGCACGATATCGGCTTTGGCCTGCGTGCGGTACCCGGCTCGGGCCTCGGCATTCTGCGCGACGAGTTGCGTCCCGCGGGCGCAGCGGAAATCACGCCATTGCCACCGGCGGCGGCCGATATCATCTCCGGCTCGTCGCCCATTTTCCTGACCAAGGCCAACTCGCGCGCGACGGTGCATCGGCCGGGCTATCTGGATTACGTTGGCATCAAGCTGACCGGTGCGGACGGCAAGGTGACCGGCGAGCGGCGCTTTATCGGTCTGTATACGTCCACCGCGTACCTGGTGTCGGCGGCGGAGATTCCGATCGTACGGCGCAAATGCGCGAACATCGTACGGCGGGCCGGTTTCCTGCCCAAGGGCCACCTGGCCAAATCACTGGTGACGGTGCTCGAAACCTATCCACGTGACGAACTGTTTCAGGCCGACGAAGACCAGCTCTACGATATCGCGCTGGGCGTGCTGCGTTTGCAGGAGCATCAACGCACGCGGATGTTCGTCCGACGCGACCGTTTCGACCGATTCGTGTCGTGTCTCGTGTTCGTGCCGCGTGACAAGTACAACACCGATCTGCGGCAGCGCATCGCCAATCTGCTGACCGATGCGTTCAACGGGGAAAGTGTCGAATTCACGCCCTTGTTGTCGGAGTCGACACTCGCGCGTATTCACTTCGTCGTGCATGCGAAGCCCGGGGGCATGCCTCATGTCGATACGCGTGAGCTCGAAGCGCGCCTCGTTCACGTTACGCGCCGCTGGCAGGACGATCTCGCCGACGCGTTGCTCGATGCATTCGGCGAAGAGCAGGGCAACCGTCTCCTGCAACACTATGCGGATTCGTTTCCTCCCGGCTATCGCGACGATTATCCGGCCCGTACCGCGGTGCGCGATATCGAGCTGATCGAACGCGTGCAGGGCAGCGAGCGGCTCGCCATGAACCTGTACCGCCCGATCGAATCAGGGCCGCGCGCGTTCCGTTTCAAGGTTTATCGTGCGGGCTTGCCTATTGCCTTGTCGCGCAGCTTGCCGATGCTCGAACATCTCGGTGTGCGTGTCGATGAAGAGCGGCCTTATCTGATCGAAGCACTCGACGCCACGCCTGCCTGGATTCACGATTTCGGCCTTGAACTCGCGGACGATGCGGAGTTCGATATCGAACGGGTGAAGGATCTTTTCGAAGATGCGTTCGAACAGGTGTGGACCGGCGGAATCGAAAGCGATGATTTCAACCGCCTAGTGTTGCGCGCGCAACTGAGTGCGCGCGAGGTGACGATTCTGCGTGCCTACGCCAAGTACCTGCGGCAAGTGGGTTCGACGTTCAGCGACGCTTATATCGAACGCGCGGTGACCGGCAATCCGGCGATTGCCCGCATGCTGGTCGAGTTGTTCATTGCACGTTTCGATCCGGTGCTTGGCGACACACGTGAGGCCCGTGTCGATAGCTTGCTGAAGACGATCGACAGCGCGCTCGATCAGGTGCCGAATCTCGATGAGGATCGGATACTCCGGCAATTCCTCGGCGTCATCAAGGCCACACAGCGCACGAACTACTATCGTTTCGACGCCGACGGCCATCCGAAACCGTATCTGTCGTTCAAATTCAATCCCGCCCAGGTGCCCGGTTTGCCCGAACCGAAACCGATGTTCGAAATCTGGGTGTACTCGCCGCGTGTGGAAGGCGTGCATTTGCGCGGCGGCCGGGTTGCGCGCGGCGGCCTGCGCTGGTCGGATCGGCGTGAGGACTTCCGCACGGAAGTGCTCGGCTTGATGAAGGCGCAGATGGTCAAGAACGTGGTGATCGTGCCGGTTGGCTCCAAAGGCGGTTTTGTCGTGAAGAATCCGCCGCCGCAGACCGAACGCGATGCGTGGATGCGTGAAGGCATCGCCTGCTATCAGACGTTCTTGCGCGGCCTGCTCGATTTGACCGACAACCTCACGGGTACGACGGTGGTGCCGCCGCCCGATGTGGTGCGGCATGACCCCGACGATCCCTATCTGGTCGTCGCCGCCGACAAGGGTACCGCCACCTTCTCCGACTACGCGAACGCGATCTCCCAGGAATACGGTTTCTGGCTCGACGATGCCTTTGCGTCGGGCGGTTCGGTCGGTTATGACCACAAGAAAATGGCGATCACGGCGCGCGGCGCATGGGAGTCGGTCAAACGGCACTTCCGCGAAATGGGCGTCGATACGCAAGCGACCGACTTCACGGTCGTGGGCGTCGGCGATATGTCGGGCGATGTATTCGGCAACGGCATGCTGCTCTCGCCGCATATCAGGCTGGTCGCCGCGTTCGATCATCGGCATATCTTTCTCGATCCGAATCCCGATCCGGCGGTAAGCCTTGCCGAGCGCGGGCGACTTTTCGGGCTTGACCGGTCGAGTTGGGCCGACTACGACCCGTCGCTGATCTCGGCGGGCGGCGGCGTGTTTCCGCGCACCGCCAAGACGATTCCGTTGTCTCCAGCCGTGCAGTCGGTGCTTGGCATCAGCGCGCCGGCGCTCGCGCCCGCTGAATTGATGCGCGCGATTCTGCAGGCGCCGGTCGATCTGCTCTACAACGGCGGTATCGGCACCTATGTGAAGGCGAGCCGCGAAACGCATCTGCAGGTGGGCGACCGCGCCAACGACGCGATCCGTGTCAACGGCGCCGATCTGCACTGCAAGGTCGTCGCGGAAGGCGGCAATCTCGGTCTTACGCAACTCGGGCGTATCGAGTTCGCCCAACGCGGCGGTCGTATCAATACCGATGCGATCGACAACTCCGCCGGGGTCGACTGTTCGGACCACGAGGTCAACATCAAGATTCTGCTGGGGCTGGTTGTCTCGGATGGCGAAATGACCGAGAAACAGCGCAATGCACTGCTCGCGGAAATGACCGATGAAGTCGGCTTGCTCGTCTTGCAGGACAACTATTACCAGACCCAGGCGCTCTCGATTGCGGGCCGCTACGGCGTCGAATTGCTCGATGCCGAAGCGCGCCTGATGCGTTATCTCGAACGCGCGGGCCGTCTGAACCGCGTGATCGAGTTCTTGCCGACCGATGAAGAAGTCGCCGAGCGCCAGGCCGCGAAACAAGGGCTCACCACGCCCGAACGCGCGGTGCTGCTTGCGTATAGCAAGATGTGGCTCTACGACGCGCTGCTCGAATCGTCGATGCCGGAAGACCCGCTCGTCAGCGACATGCTGATCGAATACTTTCCGAAGCCATTGCGGCAGCGCTTTAGCGAACCGATGCAACGTCACCCGTTGCGGCGCGAAATCCTTGCGACGCATCTGACCAATGCGTTGGTGAATCGCGTGGGCTGCGAGTTCGTGCATCGGCTGATGGAAGAGACCGATGCGCAGCCTGGCGACATCGTGCGCGCCTGCATCATGGCGCGCGACGTGTTCGATCTCGACGACGTGTGGCGCAGTATCGATGCGCTGGATAACCGTGTCGCCGACGATGTGCAGGCACGCATGTTCGTCGAAGTGGCGCGGCTCGTCGAACGCTCGGCGCTGTGGTTCCTGCGGCAATTGCAATCAGGGGCGGTTAGCGCCGGCGATGTTGCCGGCCTGCTTGCGCGCTGCCGCGACGCGGCGCAACGCCTTGCGCCGCAATGGCCCGCGCTGCTGCCGAGTGCCGATCTCGACGCGCTGTCCGAGCGGCAACGCGTGCTCGTGGACGCGGGCGTCGATAGCGAACTGGCAGTGCGGATCGCCAGCGGAGAGATATCGGCAGCTTTGCTCGACATCGCCGAGGTGGCGTCGACTTGCGGGCGCAGTCTCGAACTCGTGGCGGGCGTCTACTTCGCGCTCGGCACGCTGCTGAACTACAGCTGGATCAGCGAGCGCGCGGCCGCGCTGCCGGCTCCCACGCACTGGGACATGCTGGCGCGCGCCACGGCTCTGGCGGAACTCGCACGCCTGAAACGCGCGCTGACCACGAGCGCACTGGCCGGCGCCGACGAGGCATCCACGCCGGACGCATTGGTTCAGGCATGGCGCGAGAAGCGCACCGCGCAACTCGAGCGTTATGCGCGTCTGCTTGCCGATCTGCGGGCCACGGGCGGCGCAAGCCTGTCGATGCTTCTGGTGATCGTGCGGGAGATGGCCGCGCTCGAAAGGGCATAGCACGACGGGGCGCGAGAGCAAGCAGATGTGCTGCATACGTCACAGAACCCGGCGCGGAACAGCGCCGGGGTTGGACGCATGCTACCTGGCATGTCCATAATACGAACTATTGCCAACCGAAAGCGCTCTGCAAACTCACGGACCCTCTCCACGACGATGAAAGAAGAATCGCCGAAAGCCATTTTCTATGCGCTTGCCGCCAACCTCGGCATCGCTATCTGCAAGTTCGCTGCTGCCGCGTTCACCGGCTCCGGCTCGATGTTCGCCGAAGCCATTCATTCGACCGCCGACTGCGGTAACCAGTTGCTGCTGCTATTCGGCTTGCGCGAAGCGCGCAAGCCGGCAAGCCCCTTGCATCCTATGGGCGGTGGCCGCGAGATCAATTTCTATTCGCTGCTGGTGGCATTGCTGCTGTTTTTTGTGGGCGGCGCGTTTTCGGTTTACGAAGGCGTGCATCGTCTATTCGCGCGCGAGCCTTTGCAGTATGCCTATGTGGCGCTCGTCGTACTGGGCGTTTCGGTGGTGCTCGAAACGCTTTCCTTGTGGGGCGCGGTGAAGGAGATCCGCAAGTCGCATCCCGACAAACATCTGTGGCGCTGGTTTCGCGAAACGCGCGAGTCCGAACTGCTGGTGGTGGCCGGCGAGGACATTGCCGCGCTGGCGGGTCTTGCGATCGCCTTTGTCGCCGTGTTGCTGACGATGGTGACCGGCAATCCCGTCTACGACGCACTGGGCTCCATCGGCGTCGGCGTGTTGCTGATGGTGATTGCGTGGCTGGTGGCGCGCGAAGTGAAGTCGATGATCGTCGGCGAATCGGCGAGCCCGGAAGTGCGCCGCGCGATCGAGACGCATCTGCGCGGCCGCTCCGAGATTCGCAGCATCATCAACATGATTACGCTGCAGTGGGGCCGTCACGTGGTGGTGGCGGTGCAGGCGGAAATGATCGACTACGCGAGCGGCCGCGCGATGGTCGACGCGATCAACGTGATCGAAGCGGACTTGCAGGAGGCATTTCCGCAAGTACGCTGGGTGTTTTTCGAACCGGACGTGCCGCGGGTTTGATGCGTTGTTTTGCTGGCGGGGATATGTCCGGTTCGTCGGTGGCGAGCGGATCGCGCTAGTGTCTCCGCTTGGGACGGCCCTTACTTTCGCGTCCGCTGGCCAGTGCACTGGCTGCTTATTTGAAACCGGTCACCGCATGTGGCACGTACAGCTCTTCCAATTGGCGGATCTCGTCCGCGCTCAGATTCAACGTCAGTGCTGCGACCGCATCGTCGAGATGATGCAGCTTGGTCGCGCCGACGATAGGCGCGGTGATCGGCTTCTTCTGCAACACCCAGGCTAGCGCGACTTGCGCACGCGGCACACCGCGTTCCTTCGCAATCTGGCTGACGCGCTCCACGATCCGGCGGTCCGCGTCTTCGGTATGTGCGTACAGAGTGCGGCCGAATTCGTCGGTCTCGGAGCGTGCGCTTTCAGTGTTCCAGTCGCGCGTCAGGCGTCCGCGTGCCAGCGGGCTCCATGGAATGACGCCGATGCCTTCGCTTTCGCACAGCGGCAGCATCTCCCGCTCTTCCTCGCGATAGAGCAGATTCACGTAGTTCTGCATCGTCACGAAGCGCGTCCAGCCATTGCGTTCAGCCACATGCAATGCCTTGGCAAACTGCCACGCATACATCGACGACGCACCGATATAGCGCGCCTTGCCGGCCTTCACCACGTCGTGCAGCGCCTCCATGGTTTCTTCGATCGGTGTGTCGTAGTCCCAGCGGTGGATCTGATACAGATCGACGTAGTCCGTACCGAGACGCCTCAGGCTGTTGTCGATTTCCGCCATGATCGCCTTGCGCGACAGACCCGCGCCGTTCGGGCCCGGATGCATGCGGCTATTCACCTTGGTGGCCAGCACGATCTCGCCGCGTTTCGCAAAGTCCTTCAATGCGCGGCCGACGATTTCCTCGCTGGTGCCGTCCGAGTAAACGTTGGCGGTATCGAAGAAATTGATGCCGTGGTCGAGCGCCTGCTTGATAAAGGGGCGCGCCGCTTCATCGTCGAGCGACCAGGGGTGGGTGCCGCGAGCGGGCACGCCGTAACTCATGCAGCCGAGACAAAGACGCGATACATCGAGGCCGGTGCGGCCCAGTTTCACATAGTCCATCGAGGTGCTCCTGTGTTGAAGTGCACAAACGCGGTGCGTGCTGACGACCCTCCATTATAGGAACGGACGCGTTGACGTGCTGGAGGGCAGATCAAACGCGCGGGTCAGCGGAGTTCAGTCGCGGTGGGTGACTTGCTGCAATACGTAGTGGAAAATAATTTCTTCGCATCTATACTTCTTTCGGCTTGAAAGCGGCCTTTCTCCCAATCTGCATCACAAGCAAAAAGGAAGAATTACGATGCTGACTCGCACACTTGGCGCAATCTCTGCCATTGCACTCGCGGCCTGCGCCGCCTTTACATCCGGCCCTGCCAGCGCGGACGACAACGATGGTTTCTCGCAAGGCGACGGCGGCTCGCACGGGCGGCCGGTCAAGGTGATGATCATTTCGATGTTTGGACCGGAAGGGCAGGTATGGCTCGATCGGCTGGGTCCATGGCGCGAGATTACGGTCGATGGCTTATCGCCCGACTACCCGACGGTTCATTGCAATAAGCAGGACGTGTGCGTCATGACGACGGGCATGGGGCATAGCAACGCTGCCGCGTCGATTATGGCATTGACGTTTTCATCGCGTTTCGATTTGCGGCATACGTACTTTATGGTGGCGGGGATTGCCGGGATCGATCCGCAGCAAGGCACGGTTGGATCCGCCGCGTGGGCGAAGTACCTGGTCGACTTCGGGATTCAGTGGGAGATCGATGGGCGGGAGATTCCGCCTGGCTGGAATACTGGATACCTGGGGATCAACACCACGAGTCCGACGGCTAAGCCACCGCTCGACTATCGGACGGAGGTGTTCCAGTTGAATACCCAGCTAGCCGATACGGCGTTTGCTTTGTCGCGCAGTGTTGTGCTGTCCGATAACGCTCAGGCGCAGGCTGCGCGAGCCAAGTATTCATATGCGCCGGCGAATCGGCCGCCTACGGTCATTCAATGCGACACGCTCGCGGGTGATACCTGGTGGTCGGGGACGCTACTTGGGCAGCGGGCGCGGGATTGGACCAAGATCCTGACGGATGGCAATGGGGTGTATTGCACGACGCAGCAGGAGGATAACGCGACGTATGAGGCGCTTAAGCGCGCGGCCTCGGTGCATAAGGTTGACCTGAGCCGCGTTGCGGTGCTGCGGGCTGGGTCTGATTTTGATCGGCCATATGACGGGCAGACTAGTGCTGATAACCTGCTCAACTATGCGGCGCAGGGGGGCTTTACGATTGCTATTGAGAACCTGTATAGGTCGGGGAATCCGCTTGTGCAGGATATTGCTACTCATTGGGGGGAGTGGCGGCAAGGGGTGCCTAAGAGGTAGGTTTTTTGCCTTTGGCGGCGCTTATTGTCCGTGTTCCTGGGGCTTTGGGCTTTCCTTGAATTGTTAGTGGTTTATTAGCGTTGCCCCTGTGCGGGGGGGGGCACCTACTTTTCTTTGCCGCCGCAAAGAAAAGTAGGCAAAAGAAAGCG
>NZ_JALPRH010000034.1:0-73956 GCF_030464795.1 Paraburkholderia sp. SECH2 | reverse complement strand
GTGTTCGTGCCCGTGCATAAGCTTGTGACAAGGGCGTCATACTTCCGGCGGCGCTACGCGCGCCGAAGCGTTCTTCTTAAAACCAATCGGCAGTTTAGCTTGGTTTCTTCGGTGCGACGTCGGTGGTTTGTTTGCTCTGGACTGCGTTTTTTGCTTGTCCTTCCGCTCGCCTCTTACGCCCTCTGTACGAATGCCAAGGTTTGCTCCGCTACCCTGTCTCGTTCGTTGTCCAGTGTGATCATGTGGTAGCTGTCGGTCAAGCGTACCAAGGTCACGGCGCGGCTTCCCAGGTGTTCGCACACGAATTCTGCGGAGCGGATGCTCGTTACTTCGTCTTCCTCCGAATGCATGACCAAGGTCTCACATGTCACGCGGCTCAGGGCTCGCTTCACCGCGAAGCGCATCCAGTCGACCTGCTCGATCGCCGCCAACGGCACATACGGATAGTGGACGCCACTCCCCTTCTGCAAATGACGGCGGATCAGGTTGCGTATGCGCGCATTCTTGATGCCGAACGGCTCGCCCTCCGGGACGCGAATCAATCGGCGCAGGCCGGGCACGCAATACATCAGGTAGCGCAAGGGACGCAGGCGTGAACCGCCCCAGCCGTCGAGGAATAACGGCGGCGAAAGCAGAATCAGACGCCCTGTCGTCATGCGCTCCCGCGCACTCAACATCAATGCAAGCAAGGCCCCCATCGAAATGCCCGCCACGTCGACTCGCTCGTAACGTTTAGCCAGTTCACGGTAGGTGCCGCTCAGCAACTGCATGTAGTCGCTCAACGTTACGCGGCTCAGCGCGTCAGGGTTCGAGCCGTGGCCCGGCAGAGACGGCAAATGCACGTCGCAACCGATCTGCTCGAACTTGCGGTCGAGCGCGCCGAAATCATGGCGTGTGCCACCCAAGCCGTGAATCATCAACACGGCATGGCGGGAAAGTGGGGAAACGCGAGCGGACATCGATAAGCCTGTCATTACACAAGGCTGCGATGCTAATCATCCCCGTCTCGCGTGACTGTCGATTTGATGCCGCGTTTGTGGAGTTTTGTCGGCCGATATTTCGACGTATTACTCAATTGAAACTTGACGCGGACTCCGTCGAGCTGCAACTCAACTGCAACCGTCGCAAGCCTCGTCAATCCCACGCCGATTTGCTGAACTGGTAGCCCTTGCCGCGTATCGTCTTAATGCGCTGCGGGGTGCCGGCGTCGTCATGCAGCTTGCGGCGCAGCTTGGAAATGCCGCCGTCGATCGTGCGGTCGAGGCCGTCAAATTCGATGCCGCGCAATTGCCGCATGAGCTCGTCGCGGCTCACCACCTCGCCCGCGCAACTCACCAACGCCCACAGCAAATCGAATTCGGCCGATGTCAGATCGGGCAGACTGCCGTCCGGCAGCTTGACCGTGCGGCTGGCCCGGCTGATCTCGAACTTGCCGAAGGTATAGCTCTCCGGGCGGCCGGACTCCGGCGTGCGTGCGCTCACGCGGCGCAGCTGCGCCTTGATGCGCGCCAGCAGCACACGTGGCTCGACAGGCTTGTGCACGTAGTCGTCCGCACCGAATTCAAGGCCCAGCACTTCGTCGAACTGCTCATCGCGTGCGGTCACCATGATGATCACGCCGTCGAATTTCTCACGCGCCTCGCGGCAAATCTGGAACCCATCCTTGCCGGGAAGGTTCACGTCGAGAATCACCAGGTCTGGGCGGCGTTTGAGAATCGCCGGCACGGCGTCGTTACCGTGCAGCACAGCCTCGACTTCGTATTCGTGTTTGCGCAGATAACCGGCGACCAGCGCGGACAAGCGGTCATCGTCTTCGACAAGCAGGATCCGGAATGGCATGGGACGAATCGTTCAGGGCTAACTCATTTAATAGCGGCGGGCAACAGTATGGAGCGCTGCACGGCCAGCAAGCGACGGCGCCGCTCAGCACGCGCATCCGCACGGCGCGGACCCGGCCGGCAACGAACCGGACGAGGCGGCTCGACGCACAGCATAGCGGATGCGCCGCACATCATGCGACATGCGCGACAAAACTCGACAAACACTCAAGCAATTCGACACGGTAGCGCAATCCCCGCCACTAGCATCGCCTCGTTGAAATAGCCAAGGGATCTGCCATGACGACCGTTTCCAACCAGGGGGCTCGCGCCCGCTCGCCGTGGTTCGCGAGAGCCACTGCGTCCTTTGCGGTCATTCAGCAAGCCGCTCATGCACTCTATCCCGGCACCAGCGCGTTTCATCGCTGGCGCCGCCTGCGCTTATGGCTGCGCTCGCTGATGTCGTGGCGTTCGACGCAAGTATGGCTCAAAGGCTGCGCCATTTCACCCTTGCAAGATCTGGTGCGACGTCATCCCACCGCGCTCGAACGCATGCATCGGCCGTTCCTCCATACCCGCTTTAGTCCGCGCGAACGCCTCACGGCGAGCCTCGATCATCACGCGCTGACCCAGCAGCGCGTGCCGCAACTCGCCGCGCGCATCACCGCAGCCGGCTCGGCGCCGATCGCATCGTTTGAGGTAGGCGCCGAACGCTGGCACGTGTCGCTCGAGTCGATCGAACAGTTTCAGAAGGAAGGCGACTGGACTTTGTGCATCCGCGATGCGCGGGACCGGCGCATTGTCTCCTGCACCTTCAGCCTCGCCTATCTCGGCGGCAAAGTGCGGCGGCCGCGTCTTTGCATCGGCTCCGTCCAGGGTCCGGACACGTCGGTCAATGGCCGCGAGCTGTTTCGCGCGCTCACCAAGCGTTGGTACGGACTACGGCCGAAAGTGCTGGTGATTTACCTCGCGCAATGTGTCGCCGCGGCGCTCGATGCAGGCGGCACCTTCATCGTTTCGAAGCAGGCGCACATCTACGCGAACTGGCGCTATTGCCTGAGAAAGCGTCGCGTGGCCGCGGACTACGATCGGCTGTCGATCGAGTGCGGGGCGCTCGCGCGCTGGAATGGCTGGTTCGTTCTCGCACCGCCGGCACGTTATCTGGCTGAACGTCAGGGCGACAATACCGGCAGCGCCATCCGTCGCAAGCGCTACGCATTGCGAAGCGCACTCGCCGCGCAAATCAGCGTCAGCGTCTCAGCAAGCAAAACGAGCCGGCTCTGCCTGCCTCGCGTTGTCGCTTGAATCCATTGCGATTTTTTTATTGACAAGACGTGCGGCAAAACGGCACACTCATTCGCATGTTGACGCACACCTCCATCGCAGTTGCGATTAAAAACCGAACAATGCATGCCATCATCGGCAGGCGTTTGGGAGCATGTGCGCGTTAGCAGTCTGAATCTGCAAACAGGACCCAAAGGCCCCGCCGGTAACGGAAGGGGCCTTTTGTTTTGTAGGTGCCTCCGTCCGCCGGCTCGATTACGGAGAGCAAGATGGATCAGGCAAGCCCGCAGTGCATGGATGACGACTCAAGTCTGTCTGCATATCAACAGGACGAGCGTCTGCCGAAGGTAGTCGTACATTTTTCCGTAGTGCGAGGCGCGACGCTGACGTGGCTTGTCGATGCCGACAGCACGCTCAGTGTTCAAGGCGCGCGCCTATGGCTCACGCGCGTCAGCTCGCCTTACGATCATTGGCTCGAACCCGGCAACGAGTTCCGGCTGCAACGCGGCGAACGCGTGTGGCTCAGCACGGATAGCGAACGCACCGCGCGCGTGTCGTTGAGTTGCGCGCTGCCTGCCAGACGTGGTTTCGTCAGGCGATGGCTGGGGCGGCTCGCATGGTTAGGCCTGGGGCCACCGGCGGCTCGATAGCGCGCCCCTCGCGATTCGAACTTCGTACTTTCGTGCCGTAGAAAAGCAAACACCCCTGCAATGAGGGGTGTTTGCTGACGTGGCATTGACTGCGCCACCTGATGTGGTGCCAACTATTGCGGCGTCACCTGCACGGCCGCTGCCGAAACGAATACCGCGTGAATCGTATCGCCGACCTTGACACCCTTCAGATCGACGTCCGGTCCGACTTCGAGCGTTTGCGTCTGATACGCGCCGCGCAGCGTGACGAGGCGTTTCTTGTGATCGATCTTCTGCACGGTGGCGAGCACTTCGACCTGACGCGCGGATGCAAATCCACCCGAGGCCGGGGCATACACCTGGGTATCGACGCGCGCACGAATACCCTTGTCCGGACCGGTGACCTTGTCTGCCTTCACCAGCAACGCATTCTTGTAGAGCACGTCCACCCGATCACCGATCTTCAGTTGATCGAAGCCCGCGACTTCCTGGCTCACCAGCACGACCACCACGTTGCCGCCCGGCCCTTTGAGCGTGAGTGTGCGGGTGCCCGGATCGATACCGACGATCTGCGCCTTCACGTGCACCGGTTGCACTGCGCTGACGATGCCCTGCGCGGCACTGGCCATCGCATCTTGCGCCCACGTCGGTTGTGCCGCGGCGAAAGCCGCTACCATCAACGCTGCTCCAATCGTCGCTGCCTTCATTTACTCTCTCCTCGAGAAATTGTTCGATCTGGCGTTATGGCGATCTGAAACCGCAGGATGCCGATTAACGCCACGAATGCATACAGTTTCGGGGTGACAATTACTAAAAGGGTACGGCGCAACGATTGTACATGCCTTACAAGAAGCTACGGCCGTTTATATTGCTGATTTTAAAATCAGCGTGCGGCATGCTGCAAAATGCCACAACGTGCCGTCGTAGCGGCATCTAGCGAGTTGACAGCATTGCTTTAACCTGCCAGATCATCTATATAAGGCGACAATACTCGCTATGCATAAAGCATTAAATACATACTGCATGACGGCCCAATGTTTTCATTATTCTTTTATCGACGACATTCGCTGCAACGCAATAGGAAATCGCATTAACACCGATTAAACATCAATTCAATAGCCTGTGAATTCACGCGCCGCGCGAAATAAAACAGCCCCGTCGCCTGAGCGAAGGGGCTGTTCGTTATGCGGCTACGGGACTGCTATACGCGAAGCGTCGACACGCAAGATGCTGCGGCACTTCCCCGCGCAAACGCCAAACCGTTACACACGTTCGATCGCGATCGCGATGCCTTGACCGACACCGATACACATCGTGCACAGCGCAAAACGGCCTTGCGTGCGGTGCAGTTGATACATCGCGGTGGTCACCAGACGCGCGCCGCTCATGCCGAGCGGGTGGCCGAGCGCGATCGCGCCGCCGTTCGGATTCACACGGGCGTCGTCGTCGGCCACGCCGAGTGCGCGCAGCACCGCGAGGCCTTGCGACGCGAACGCTTCGTTCAGTTCGATCACGTCGAATTGATCGATGGTCATGTTCAGACGCGCCAGCAACTTCTGCGTGGCCGGCGCCGGGCCGATGCCCATCACGCGCGGCGCGACGCCTGCCGTTGCGATACCGAGCACGCGTGCACGCGGCGTGAGGCCGAAGCGCCTGGCGGTCTCTTCATTCGCGAGCAGCAAAGCCGCCGCGCCATCGTTCACGCCCGACGCATTGCCTGCCGTGACCGTGCCGTCCGGACGCACCACGCCCTTGAGCTTGGCGAGCGTTTCGATGCTGGTTTCGCGCGGGTGTTCGTCTTGCAACACCGTGATCGGATCACCCTTCTTCTGGGCGATGGTCACGCCGACGATTTCCTGCGCGAGCGTGCCGTCGCGTTGTGCGCGTGCTGCTTTCTGCTGACTGCGCAGCGCAAACGCGTCCTGATCGGCACGGCTGATCTTGTAATCGGTCGCGACGTTTTCGCCGGTCTCGGGCATCGAATCGACGCCGTACATCTGCTTCATCAGCGGGTTCACGAAACGCCAGCCGATCGTCGTGTCGAAGATATCGGCCTGGCGCGAAAACGCGCTGGTGGCCTTGCCCATCACGAACGGCGCACGGCTCATGCTTTCGACGCCACCGGCCAGCATCAACGCGGCCTCGCCCGACTTGATCGCGCGTGCGGCAATGCCGACGGCGTCCATGCCCGAGCCGCACAGGCGGTTCACCGTGGAGCCCGGCACGCCTTGCGGCAAACCGGCCAGCAACAACGACATGCGCGCGACGTTGCGGTTGTCTTCACCGGCCTGGTTCGCGCAGCCGTAGATCACGTCGTCAATCGCGTTCCAGTCGACGTCCTTGTTGCGCTCCATCAGCGCTTTGAGCGGCACCGCGCCCAGATCGTCGGCGCGAACCGACGACAGCGAACCCGCATAGCGGCCAATGGGGGTGCGAATCGCGTCGCACAGGAATGCTTCGGTCATGTGATGTCTCCAGTTGATGTGCTGCATGCGCTGCGCCGCTAGCGGATATCGGTTCGTGACGCCGGCCGCTCGCGCGTGACGCGCGCTGGATACCGTGCGGTATCGACCCGGCTGACGCAACGGGAACGGTCACATGGCAGCCGTCGCGACTGATCAGCTTAGCGCAGGATGATGAACGACGGGCTCAGGATCTCAGCCCATTTGTTCTATATACGAACACAAGGTCATATATCGAACAACTTAGGCTCGATAATAGGCGTGCGCCCGAAACCATGTCAAGCAAAGCCGGCCTCGGACCAGGGAATATCTGCAGGCCGGTGGCGTTTAGCCGTGACCCGTCAAAAGGTCTGAAGATTGACGCGCTCATGCCGGCAAGCGTGTTCTTACGCCTGCCGGCATGAGGCTTTGGACGGTTCTGCTGTCCGGGATGCCATTATTGAAATGGCAGCTTCAACACGCGCGTTATCAGCGGATCTGAATACCCTCGTCGGCGATATAGCCGCGAATCACATCGGCAAAGCTGTGGTCGCCGGTCAAGCCGAGCCGTTCGGCACGTGAGGGATCCCACTGCCCCGGCAAGCTGCCGACGATCTTCTCCACCCGCGCATCCGGCTGCCACACGATCCGCTTCGCGGCCTCTTCTCCCGCTACTTCGCGCAGCGCCGCCACCATCTCGTCGACGCTCACCGAAATCCCCGGCAGATTCAGCACACGCTGGTTGCCGAGCGCAGCGGCATCGATTTCGAGTCCGGCGATCAGGCTTTCGATGGCCTTGCGCGGCGACAACAGCCACAAACGCATCGTGCCCGCTACCGGGCACACCGCCGCTTCGCCGTTCAGCGGCTCGCGAATGATGCCGCTCGCGAACGACGAGGCCGCCGCATTCGGCTTGCCCGGGCGCACGCTAATCGTGGGCAGGCGCAATACCCGCCCGTCGACGAAACCCCGCCGCGTGTAGTCGTTGAGCAACAACTCTGCGATCGCCTTCTGCGCACCGTACGACGATTGCGGATTCAGCGCGGTGTCGTCCTGCACGACTGCGGGCAGATCGCCGCCGTACACGGCCACAGAACTCGTAAACACCACACGCGGCGCATGCCCACGCTGCCGGCACGTTTCCAGCAGCAGACGGGACGCGTCCAGATTGATGCGCATGCCGAGATCGAAATCCGCCTCGGCCTGCCCACTCACGATCGCGGCAAGATGGAAGATGGCCGACGTCCTGTCGTCGATCACGCGCTCGAGCACGCTGCGCTCGGCGATATCGCCCACTTCCGTGCGTACACGCGCATCGCCGAAATCGCTTCCGTGCACCACGTCAAGCAGCACCAGTTCGGTAATCGCTTGCGGCTTGCCGTGCTCATCCTTCAGTGAACCGCGCGCCAACAATTCGCGCGCGAGACGCTGGCCGAGAAAACCCGCACCGCCGGTAATCAGTACTTTCATGATGTGCTTTGTCCTTGCATGATCGGCTGCTCTGTCGCTTGCTAGCGCGCGGCATTTAGATACGGCTTAAGCCAATCGAGCCCAGCCGACGTGCCGGCCCGCGGGCGGTACTCGCAACCGATGTAGCCGTCGTAGCCTAGCGTGTCGATCAGATCGAACAGGTAGGGATAATTCAGTTCGCCGATATTGGGTTCATGACGTTCCGGCACGCCGGCGACCTGAATGTGGCCGATACCTGCCATATCGCGTTTGAGCTTGACCGCGAGGTCGCCCTCGACGATCTGGCAGTGATAACTATCGAACTGCACCTTGAGATTCGGTGCACCCACTTCCGCGCAAATCGCCTGCGCATCATCCTGGCGGTTCAGAAAGAAGCCCGGTATATCGCGCGTATTGATCGGCTCGATCACGACAGTAATGCCGTCCCCTTGCGCGGCCTTCGCGGCATAAGCGAGATTCTTCAGATACACCTCGCGATGCTTCGCCCGCGGTTGATCTGCGCCGATCAAACCGGCCATCACATGCAGTTTGCGATTGCCGAGCACGCGCGTGTAATCGAGCGCGGTTTCGATGCTGCGGCGAAATTCGTCTTCGCGCCCGGGCAGCGAAGCAATGCCGCGTTCGCCCGCGGCCCAGTCGCCGGGCGGCGCATTGAAGAGCGCCTGAGTCAGGCCGTTCGCTTCGAGCCGCGCCTTGATTTCCCCGGCACGGAAATCGTAGGGGAACAGAAACTCAATAGCCTTGAAGCCGTCTTTAGCCGCGGCGGCGAAACGGTCGAGGAAGGCGTGCTCGTTGTACATCATGGTCAAATTCGCAGCAAAGCGAGGCATGGCAGCAACTCCTTTAAAACGGTTTCGTTCAGCGCGCGGAAGCAGCCATGAATGCGTGCTCCGCACACAAAATCTCACGATGGCGCATGCGTCTACCAGCGCGCGCCGAATACGGTTTTCAGTTCTTCGAGCGCGGCTTCGTCGAGCGGCAAGGGTCGTGGGTTCGTCATCAGCCACAGGCGGGCGGTCTCTTCGAGCTCCTCAAGCACATACGACGCCTGCGCCACCGAACGCTCCCACACCACCGGGCCGAGGCGCTCGAGCAACACCGCACGAACGGTGCCGGCGAGTGCGGCGATCTGCTCGGCCACTTGCAGGTCGCCGGGGCGCTTGTAACGAATCAGGGGGACGTGACCCACTTTCATCACGTAGTACGGCGTGATCGGCGGCAGAACATCGTCGTCGTGCCATACGCCGGCGAGCGTCAACGCAACCAGATGCGTCGAATGCGTGTGGACGATGCCGCGTGCCTCGCCATTGCGTGCGTAAATGCCCCGATGCAGCGCCAGCGTTTTCGACGGCTTGCCGCCGGACACCGCATTGCCGGCGAAATCGACCTTGGCGATATCGGCGGGATCGAGCCGGCCGAGACAGGCATCGGTCGGCGTGATCAGCCAGCCGTCGTCAAGGCGCGCGCTGATGTTGCCCGCGCTGCCCACCGTATAGCCGCGTTGATAGAGACTCGCACCGGTCACGCAGATTTCTTCGCGCACGCGTGCTTCGCTCGTCGTGTGGAGTGCGGGTGTGCCGGTCATTGCACACCTCCATCGAGGTGACGCAGCGCCTTGTCGAAAAAGTCGGTCGTGCCGAAGTTGCCGGATTTCAATGCGAGCGCGAGCGGGTCGGCGTCCGTCGTTGCAGTGGCGGGCACGCCGGGATCGATCTGCGCGCCGATCCGCAACGTGCGCACGTCGAGCGCCTGCACTACGGCGCCCGAGGTTTCACCGCCCGCCACCACGAACTTGCGCACGCCGCGTTCGTGCAAACCGCGTGCGATCGACGCCAGCGTGGATTCAACCAGGTGTCCCGCTTCGTTGACGCCGAGCTCGCGTTGCACCGCTTTGACTTCGTCGGGCGTGGCGGTCGCGTAGATCAATACGGGCTCGGCTTTGTCCAGGTACGGCTGCGCAAAGGCCAGCGCCTGCTCGATCACCGGTTCGCCGCGTGCCGCCGCCAGCGGATCGATGCGGAACGCGGGCCGTGTTTCGCGCCAGACCGCCACTTGCGCGTTAGTCGCTTTCGAAGCACTGCCGGCCAGCACCGCCGACAATCCTTCGACACGCGGCAATTGCGCGGCATCATTGCCTTCCGCAAGCAAACCAGCGCGACGGAAATTGGCGGGCAAACCTAGCGCCACGCCGGAGCCACCGGTGATCAACGTGAGGTCGGCACATGCCTCGCCGAGCACATAAAGATCCGCGTCTGATACTGCGTCGGCAATCGCTATTCGCACGCCATCGCCGCGTAGTGCATCGAGGGAATCGCGTACGGACGACACGCCTTTTGCCACCGTGTCATAACGCACGAGGCCGACTTTCGATCCAGTCTGTCGCTGCAGCACACGCACGAGGTTCGCATCGCGCATCGGCGTCAGCGGATGGTTTTCCATACCCGATTCGTTCAGCAAGGTGTCGCCGACGAACAGATAGCCGCGATAGATCGTGCGGCCGTTCTCGGGAAATGCCGGGCAGGCAATCGTGAAAGCCGTTGCGCCAACCTCTGCGGACAACGCGTCGAGCAAGGCATCCGTGACCGGACCGATGTTGCCGGCGTCGGTCGAATCGAACGTCGAACAATATTTGAAAAAGAACTGGCGGCATCCTTGCGCGCGCAACCAGTCGAGCGCGGCGAGCGATTGCGCGACCGCGTCGGCGGCGGGAATCGTGCGCGATTTCAGCGCGACGACCAGCGCGTCGGCTTGGACGGCATCGTTCGACGCGGGCACGCCGATGGTCTGCACCGTGCGCATGCCGCCGCGCACCAGCATGTTGGCGAGATCGGTGGCGCCGGTGAAATCGTCGGCGATACAGCCGAGCAGCGCGCGTCTGGACGGAGTGGTCATGGCAGGCTCCGCGCTTACTTCGCCGCCGGCAAGTCAATGCCGGGGAAGATCTTGATCACAGCCGAATCGTCCTCGCCACCATGCCCTGCAGTCGACGCCATCATAAACATCTGATGCGCCGCCGCCGATAGGGGCAGCGGGAATTTCGAGCGGCGCGCGGTATCGAGCACGAGACCAAGATCCTTCACGAAGATATCGACCGCCGAGAGCGGCGTGTAATCGCCGCTCAGAATATGCGGCACGCGGTTCTCGAACATCCACGAATTGCCAGCGCTGTGCGTGATCACCTCGTACAGCGCATCAGGATCGACGCCTTCGCGCAAGCCGAGCGCCATCGCCTCGGCGGCCACGGCGATATGCACGCCGGCCAGCAACTGATTGATGATCTTCACCTTCGACCCCGCGCCGTGCGCCGAGCCCAGCCGATAAACCTTGCCCGCCATCGCGGCCAGCACGTCCTCGCACGCGGTATAAGCGGTGTCCGGGCCGGACGTCATCATCGTCATTTCGCCGGACGCGGCGCGCGCCGCGCCACCGGAGACCGGCGCGTCGAGCATTTGCAAACCGGCCGCTTCGATGCGCTTGCCGAGTTCGATCGCGAAGTCCGGAGCGACGGTTGCGCTTGCAATCACCACGCTGCCGGGTTTCATCGCGGCGACCGCGCCTTGCGCGCCGAATAGCACCGCTTCGGTTTGGGCCGCATTCACGACCAGCGTGACGACTACCTCGCATTGCGCGCCGAGCTCGGCAGGCGACGCACAGCCGACGCCGCCCGCCGCCACGAACGCTTGCAGGATCTCGCTGCGCAGATCGCATGCGTGGACCTGAAAACCCGCGCTCAGCAGTGAGCGCGCGACGCCCATGCCCATCGCCCCGAGACCGATAACGCCGACATTTCTGGACATGCCTGACCTCTACTTTGGTTAGCCGCGAGCGCAGCGATAAAACCCAACCCGGCACCCGCGCCGGCTTGGTTCAGCTCAACAAATGCCCGCGTCGGCGAGCCGCCGGGCCGCATTGTTCATATGCGTACTCGCCGCATTGCGCGCCGCCATCGAATCGCCGGCCCGGATCGCCGCGACGATGGCCGCATGCTCTTCGCGCACCTGGCGTGAGAAGTCATCGCGCAGCGCTTCGTTGCGACGGGTGACCAGGGTGCCGGCCTCGAGGTACTGATTCAGGAAGGTGAGTGTCTTGAGGAAATACGGATTGCCGGTGGCCGCGGCGATTACGCGATGGAAAGCAACATCTTCGGCGACGCCGTTCTCGCCTTCGGCCACCGCTTCGTCGATCTTCGCGAGGGCGGCGTCGATCGACATCATGTCCGCGTCGCTGCGGCGCATGGCGGCTTCCGAGGCGACTTCCGCCTCGATCGCCCGCCGCAGCGCGAGGATCTGCAGCACCGAGCCGGTTTCGACCGCTTCCGCATAGTCGATGCGCAGCGGCCGGATCGCGCCGTGCGCGGCGATAAACACGCCGCTGCCCTGGCGCGGCTCGACCACGCCCTCGTTTTTCAACCGCGAAATCGCCTCGCGGATCACCGTGCGGCTTACGCCGAACTGCTGCGCCAGCACCGCCTCGGTCGGCAGCTTGCCGACGCGCGCGAAGGTGCCTTTGTCGATCTGCTTGAGCAACTGCTGCGCGACGGTATCGCTCAGCGCGCGGGCAGGAATCTTGTCGAACATGGGGGCCCCGAAGAATCAGGTTGTCGGGTCATCATACAAATTTGAGGCTCGGGCGGCATCGATGCAAACCCTGAGTTTTCTGGGCACGGTCGCGCGACGCCTATGGCGCGCACGTCGTAACGGCCGATCGGACATCAGTCGGCGGTGGTGTTCCTATTCCTTCACTGGCGGCTGCACAGAATCAAATACCTGCCCATGGTCATAGATAAACAGAAACACGCACCCCGTTTCGCTCCTGAAGCCGTGATCGATGGTTCCCGCGCTGGCAATGCCGACCCATCCTGCCGACAGGACCTCGCCGTTCTGAACGGCCTCACCCTCGAGCATGTAAATGAATTCGGGCCCAGTATGGAAATGGTCCGGAAAGGTCACGCCCGGAGCGAACTTCACTAACTGAATGGCACGGCCGTCTGCGGTTCCGAGGTTTTTGACTTCAACACCAGGCGCGACGGCCGATCGCTGCCACGGAACCGCTTCGCTGTCGCGGCGGCTAAAGGAGGGAAATGCGGCGATCTCTTTCATCTGGATGTCCCGGCGACGTTAATCCCCAAGCCCGAAAGCCCGTCAAGCGCTCTGACTACGTGATCTCGTGCGCGAGCGCAGCGATCGGCCATGCTAGGCTACGCGCAGAAATGTCCCGCGTGGTATAAATTGCGGCGTCGGGAAAAGAAACATCGAAAGTTCAAGTTGCCTGAATATCCGCGCCCGCTCTGTCGTTTAGGTTAAACGCAGGCGATATAAGGTGGATCGATGATCGACGTTATCCAGCATATTGTCCGGCAGCGGCGCCTGTGCGTCGCCCTATGCGGCTGCGCCGCAGTCGCCGGCTGCATGGTCGGTCCCGACTACCGTACTCCCCCCGCACCCGCTACCGACACCTACACCGCCTCACCACTGCCCGACCAGACGGCCTCTTCTCCAGGAGCCGCCGGCTTGCCGCAGCGCTTTGTGCCGGGACAGGACATTCCCGCCGCCTGGTGGGCTCTCTTTCATTGCGAGCCGCTCGACGCGCTGATTCGTCAGGCCCTCGTCAACAGTCCAAACATCACCGCGGCGCAAGCCGCATTGCGGCAGGCACGCGAAAACTTCTCAGCGCAGGCCGGCGGCACCCTTCTGCCTAGCGTCGACGCGCAGCTTGGCGCCACGCGCGAGAAACTGAACGGCATCGCATTCGGCCAACCCGGCGTGGTCGATGAGTTCAATCTGTACAACGCATCGGTGAACGTGTCGTACAAACTCGACGTGTTCGGCGGCTCGCGGCGTGAGCTCGAAGCGCTGCACGCACAAATCGATTACCAGCGTTTCCAGTTGCAAGCCGCCTATCTTGCGATGTCCGCCAACATCGTGACCGCGGCCGTCAAGGAAGCGTCGCTGCGCGCGCAGATCGAGGCAACCGAGCGGATCGCCGCGGAGGAAGACGAGCAGCTCGGCGTACTCGGCAAGCAGTTCGAACTGGGCGGCGTGGGCCGCACGGCGGTGCTCGCGCAGCAAACCCTCCTTGCGCAGACCCGCGCCACGCTGCCGCCGCTGCAACAACAGCTCGACCAGACGCGTCACCAGCTCGCCGTGCTGGCCGGCAAATTGCCCAGCGACGCCACCTTGCCCGAATTCAGGCTCGAGATGTTTTCGTTGCCCGAAGCGCTGCCTGTAAGCCTGCCGTCTGCACTGGTGCAGCAGCGGCCCGACATCCTCGCTGCCGACGCCGTACTGCATCAGGCCAGCGCGCAAATCGGCGTGGCGACCGCGGCGATGTATCCGCAGATCACGCTGTCCGCAAGCTACGGCGCCGAGGCCCTGACGCCGGCCCAGGTGTTCAAGGCCGGCAGCACGATCTGGAGCCTGGGCGCCGGTCTGCTGCAACCGGTCTTCCACGGCGGACAACTGAGCGCGCAGAAGCGCGCGGCCGAGGCGGCATACGAACAGGCCGATGCGCAATATCGTGAAACGGTGCTGCTGGCGTTCCAGAACGTCGCGGACTCGCTGCGCGCGCTCGATCACGACGCGACCGGCCTGAAAGCGCAGACGGACGCCTGGCGCTCCGCCAGCGATTCGCTGGAACTCACCCGCGGTCAGTATCGCGTCGGCGGCGTGAGCTACCTGGCGCTCCTCGATGCCCAACGCCAGTATCAGCAAACGGTGGTGAGCCTCGCGCAGGCCCAGGCCTCCCGCTACGCCGACACCGCGGCCCTCTTCCAGGCGCTCGGTGGCGGCTGGTGGAACGCTGCCGCGCCGACCGCCGCTGCGACGACGCAATGACCGTCGCAATAACTGACGCATTGACATAGCCAGACAGAACGCTCGCCGTACCGCTCTTTGCAACACGCGCTGTTAGACACGAAGGCATGCAAGGTCCGGCGCTTTGCCCAATGCCGTGCAAGGACATCACGATGACCGAAAGAAAACCGATGACGAAGCGGATGGTGATCATGCTGATCTGTGTCGGCCTGCTGCTGGCCGCACTCGTCGGCTTCAACCAGTTCCGCTCGTATATGTTCGCCAAGTTCATGGCGGGCAACGCGGCGCCGCCCGCCACCGTTTCGGCGGTCGTCGCCGGTTATCAGTCGTGGCAACCGCAGCTGGCGGCGGTCGGCAGCCTGCGCGCCGTGCGCGGCGTCGACGTTACGACCGAAGTCGCGGGCCTCGTGCGCGAGGTGGCGTTCAGCTCGGGGCAGGAAGCGAAGGCCGGACAAGTGCTTGTCAGACTCAATGCCGACAGCGACGTGGCGCTGCTCCAGTCGCTCCAGGCTGCAGCAGAACTTGCACAGACGGTCTACACGCGCGACAAGGCGCAGTACGACATCAAGGCCATCGCCAAGGCGCAGCTCGACGCGGACGCCGCCGACCTGAAGGGCAAGAAAGCGCAAGTCGCGCAACAGGCCGCGCTCGTCGACAAGAAGACCATCCGCGCACCGTTTGCGGGGCGCCTCGGCATCACCACGATCAATCCGGGCCAATACATCAATCCGGGCGATGCGATCGTCACGCTGCAGGCGATCGATCCGATCTACGCCGATTTCTACCTGCCGCAACAGCAGCTCGGCCAGCTCGCGATCGGCCAGACCATCGTGGTCGACACCAACGCGTTTAGCGGTCAAACATTCGTGGGCAAGATCCAGTCGCTCAGCCCGAAAGTCGACAGCACCACGCGCAACGTGCAGATCGAAGCGAGCGTGGACAATCACGAGCGCAAGCTGCTGCCGGGCATGTATGCGAACGTGAAAATCGACGCGGGCGCCGGACAGCGCTACCTGACGCTGCCGCAAACCGCGATCACCTACAACCCCTATGGCGCGACCGTGTTCGTCGTCAAGCCGGGCACACAAGCCAATGCGCAAGGCAAGAAGCTACCCGTCGCGCAGCAGGTGTTTGTCACGCCAGGGCCGACGCGCGGCGATCAGGTCGCGATCCTCAAAGGTGTCGCCGCCGGCACGCAGGTCGTGACGAGTGGGCAACTCAAGCTCAAGAACGGCACGCCGCTCGTCATCAACAACAGCGTGCAGCCCTCGGACAGTCCGAACCCGACGCCGCAGGAACAATAGAGAGACCGCGCGATGACATTCACCGATCTCTTTATCCGGCGGCCCGTGCTTGCATCGGTCGTCAGCCTGCTGATTCTCGTGCTCGGACTGCGCTCGCTGGCGACCCTGAAAGTCAGCCAGTATCCGCAAACCGAAAACGCCGTTGTGACGATCAGCACGGCTTACTACGGGGCGAACGCCGACACCATCGCCGGTTTCATCACGCAGCCGCTCGAGGCGGCAATCGCTCAGGCGCAAGGCATCGACTACATGTCGTCGACGAGCAGCACCGGCGTGTCGACCATTACCGCCACACTGCGCCTGAACTATGACGCGAACCGCGCGCTGACCGAGATCAACACGCAGATCGGCTCGGTGCGCAACCAGTTGCCGCCGCAGGCGCAGCAGCCGGTGCTGACGGTACAGACCGGGCAGACCACCGACGCGATGTACATGGGCTTCTACAGCGACGTGCTGCCGAGCAATAACGTCACGGATTATCTGCTGCGCGTCATCAAGCCCAAGCTCGATTCGATCGAAGGCGTGCAGACGGCTGAAATTCTCGGCGGGCGGCAGTTCGCGTTACGCGCGTGGCTCGATTCGACGCGGCTCGCCGCGCACGGCGTGACGGCGAGCGACGTCTTCACGGCGCTCGGCAACAACAACTACCTGGCGACACTCGGCACGACGAAGGGACAAATGGTCAGCGTCGACCTGAACGCGGGTACGGACCTGCATACCGTCGACGACTTCAAGCAACTGGTCATCAAGCAGAAAAACGGCGCGATCGTGCGCCTCGAAGACGTCGCGAACGTCGTGCTCGGCGCCGACAGCTACGACTTCAACGTCGCGTTCAGCGGCAAGCGTTCGGTGTTCATCGGCATCAAGGTGGCGCCGGACGCCAATATCCTCGATGTCGCCAAACGCGTGAAGGCCGTATTTCCCGGGCTGCAGAAGCAGTTTCCGACCGGCATGACCGGCGAGATCGTTTATGACGCGACCGACTTCGTCAACACGGCCATCGTCGAGGTGATCAAGACGCTGGTCGAGGCGCTGCTGATCGTCACCGCGGTGATTTTCCTGTTCCTCGGCAGCTTCCGCGCGGTCATCGTGCCGCTGATCGCGATGCCTCTGTCGCTCATCGGCACGTTCTTCGTGATGCAGTTGCTCGGCTATTCGATCAATCTGCTGACACTGCTCGCGCTCGTGCTCGCGATCGGGCTCGTCGTGGACGACGCGATCATCGTCGTCGAAAACGTCGATCGCCATATGAAGGAGGAAGGCAAGGCGCCATTCGATGCCGCGCTGATCGCCGCGCGCGAACTCGGCGGACCAATTCTCGCGATGACTGTCGTGCTGATCGCCGTGTATGTGCCGATCGGTTTTCAGGGCGGCCTGACGGGCGCCCTCTTCACCGAATTCGCCTTCTCGCTCGCCGGCGCGGTGACGGTCTCCGGGGTGATCGCGCTGACGTTGTCGCCGATGATGTGCTCGCGCTTCTTCCGTGCGGATCAGGAATCCGGGCGCTTCGCGCGTTTCGTCGACCGCCAGTTCGAACGCGTCCATCGTGGCTATGGCCGCCTGTTGCACTCGACGCTCGATACGTGGCCCGTGTTCACCATCATGGGCGCACTGCTGCTCTGCGGCACGGTCTACCTGTTCATGACGTCGAAGGCGGAGCTCGCGCCGCAGGAGGATCAGGGGATCGTCCTGTCGCAGATCCAGGGGCCGCCGAACGCGACCATCCAGCAGATGCAGATGTACGCGGACCAGGTGTTCGATATCTCCAAGGCGCTGCCTGAATACGCGCAGATGTTCCAGCTCACGGGCGCGCCGACACTCAACCAGGGGATCGGCGGTGTGCTGTTCAAGACATGGGACCAGCGCAGCAAGGGCGCGACCGCCTTGCAGCAGGAATTGCAGCAGAAATGGAATCAGATTTCAGGTGCGCGCGTCGCGGCGTTCCAGTTTCCGCCGCTGCCGGGCTCGCAAGGCTTGCCGGTGCAGTTCGTCATCAGCACGACCGAGCCGTTCGAGAACCTCAACGAAGTTTCACAGGCGGTCCTGCAAAAAGCCCGCGAAAGTGGGATGTTTTTCTTCGTCGACAGCGATCTGAAGCTCGACAAGCCGGAGGCCACGCTCGTGGTCGATCGCGACAAGGTCGCCTCCCTCGGGCTCTCGCAGAGCGACGTCGGGCAAGCGCTCGGGTCGGCGCTCGGCGGCGGCTATGTCAACTACTTCTCGATCGCCGGGCGCTCGTACAAGGTGATTCCGCAGGTCTTGCAGACCGATCGTCTGAATCCTTCGCAGGTGCTCGACTACTACCTGCGCACGCCGGACGGCAGTGTTATGCCGGCTTCGACGATTGCGCATCTCGAACACAACGTCGTGCCGGAATCGATCAACCACTTCCAGCAACTCAACTCGGCGACGATCTCAGGCGTGATCGTGCCGGGCGTGTCGCAAGGCGAGGTGCTCGATTTTCTGCGTAAGGCGACCACCCAGGTCGCACCGGCAGGCTATGCGGCAGATTATTCGGGCCAGTCTCGGCAGTTCGTGCAGGAATCGGGCGGCTTCGTCATCACGCTGCTGCTCGCCACGATCATCGTGTTCCTTGCGCTCGCGGCGCAATTCGAAAGCTTCCGTGACCCGATCGTGATCCTGGTTTCGGTGCCGATGGCGCTGTTCGGTGCGCTCATCTTCATCAACATCGGCTTGACCACGCTGAACATCTACACGCAGGTCGGGCTCGTCACGCTCATGGGGCTGGTCAGCAAACACGGCATCCTGATCGTCCAGTTCGCCAACGAACTGCAACACGCCGGCAAGTCGAAGCGCGAGGCCCTGGAGGAAGCGGCGGCCGTGCGGCTGCGCCCGATTCTGATGACCACCGCGGCGATGGTGCTCGGCGTCGTGCCGCTCGTGTTCGCCTCGGGCGCGGGCGCCGCGGGCCGCAATGCGATGGGGCTCGTGATCTTCACGGGGCTCTCGATCGGCACCCTTTTTACTTTGTTCGTGGTGCCTGCGATGTATATGTTTCTCGCCGCCGATCATCATCGGGACGCTGCCGCGCAGGAGGCAGGCTAGCGTTTAGTCCGCCTCCCGAGTCAACGAATTATTTATAATCAATGGCTTAGCCACTTGGCGCAAAGCAGATTTCAGCCGCGGCGACCTGGGCGCAAAAGCGGGCAAAGTTGGCGAAACAGAAGGCTTACGCTATCGTCACGCCTTTGCACCGCATCGCGCCGGCTGAAACGCGCGAACGCTACGCGCCCTTCTTCGAACGCATCTTTCAAGGTCCATGAGCAAAGCCCTGCCACCGCCTTCTGCCGTTCCTGCCAGCGCCGAACCGGCCGCGGACAAACCGGGCGACTCGTATGTGCAGTCGTTCGCGCGCGGCCTCTCGGTGATTCGCGCGTTCGATGCCACCCGCCCCGAACAGACCCTCACTGACGTCGCCGCGGCCACCGGCCTGACACGCGCCGGCGCACGCCGCATTCTGCTGACCCTGCAGACGCTCGGCTACGTGGAGGCCGACGGCCGCCTGTTCCGCCTCACGCCGAAGATTCTCGATCTGGGCTTCGCGTATCTGACTTCGATGCCGTTCTGGAATCTCGCCGAACCGGTGATGGAAAATCTGTCGTCGCAGGTTCACGAGAGTTGCTCGGCGGCCGTGCTCGACCGTACCGAGATCGTCTACGTGCTGCGCGTGCCGACGCACAAGATCATGACCATCAACCTGTCGATCGGCAGCCGCTTGCCGGCGTATTGCACGTCGATGGGCCGCGTGCTGCTGTCCGCGCTCGACGACGAAGCGCTCGAAGCAACCCTGAGTTCGACGCCGCTCTATGCGCATACGGCGCGCACGGTGACCGACAAGGAAGAGCTGAAAAAGCTGATCGCGCAGGTGCGCCGCCAGGGATGGGCGATCGTCGACCAGGAGCTGGAAGGCGGTCTGATTTCGCTGTCCGCGCCGATTCGCAACCGCCAGGGGCGTGTGATCGCGGCGATGAACATCAGCGGCAATGCTCAGCGCAATTCGGCCAAGCAGATGGTGAAGGCGTTTCTGGAGCCGCTGCAGCAGGCTGCGCAGACGGTCTCGGAGATGGTGGCGCGGCGCGGTTGATTGCGCGCCGGTGGCTTCGATCAGGGCGCGCGCTTCTCGCACGCGCGCCCATTGCGCCTAAGGCCCCTCGCTAGCAGTCCGGGCCCCTCACTGCCCCAGATACCGCTCCACCAGCCGCGTCCAGAACGCGGCGCCGACCGGCAGATTGCGGTCGTTGAAATCGTAATGAGGGTTGTGCACCATGCAGCCATCTTCGCCCGCCCCATTGCCGATCCGCAGGAACGTGCCGGGCCGTTTCTGCAGCATGAAAGCGAAATCTTCGCTACCCATCAATATGTCGGTCTGCTCGACCACTTTGTCGTCCCCAACCAGCTCGCGCGCCACCTGCACCGCGAAGTCCGTTTCGGCATCCGAATTGATCACCACTGGATAGCCTTCGATATACTCCACCACCGCCTTGCCGCCATAGCTCACGGCCTGGCTTTCGGCGAGTTCGGTAATGCGTTTCTTCAGCAGCGTGCGCACTTCAGGGCTGAACGAGCGCACGCTCAATTCCAGTTTCGCGCTGCTCGAAATCACGTTGTTCGCGGTGCCCGCATGCATCGAGCCGACCGTCACCACTGCCGGCTGCGACGGGTCCACGTTACGCGCCACGATCGTCTGCAACGCCATCACGATGCTCGCCGCCACCACCACCGGATCGACCGTCAGATGCGGACGCGCCGCATGGCCGCCGACGCCTTCGATCGTGATGATCGCCTTGTCGCCCGCCGACATGAACGGCCCCTTGCGGAACAACATCACGCCCGGTTCGGCACCCGGATGATTGTGCAAACCGAACACGGCGTCGCACGGAAAGCGCTCGAACAGGCCGTCGTTGATCATCTTCATCGCGCCGCTGTCGATGCCGCTTTCTTCGGCCGGCTGGAAGTACAGATGCACGGTGCCCGAGAAATTGCGCGTGGCGGCAAGATGTTGCGCTGCGCCAAGCAGCATCGTCGTGTGGCCGTCGTGACCGCAGGCGTGCATCTTGCCGTGCGTGCCGCTCGCATACGGCAGACCGGTTTGTTCGATGATCGGCAGCGCGTCCATGTCGGCGCGAATGCCGATGCTGCGCGTGCCGTTGCCCACCTTCAGCGTGCCCACCACGCCGGTTTGACCGACTCCGCGCGTAACCTGCCAACCCCATTGTTCGAGCTTCTCCGCCACCAGCGCGCCGGTTTGCACTTCCTCGTAGGCCAATTCCGGATGGTGATGGATGTGATGGCGGATCTCGCGCAGGCTCTCGGTTGCAGGCGCCAGGTCGGACACTTCGGTAAATCGCGCGGCTTCGCTCATCTATCGCTCCATGGAATTCACGCCGCATGACGCGGCAAACAGACGAGCACTATAGCCACGCCATCTTTTTCGAACAAGATACTGTTTCTTGAGCATCATCTCGCGGCGCGATTTGCTGCCCACGCCGGCGGTGCTGCAGTTGGTATCGTGTTTGCAGGAAGCGACCCGGAAGCGCATGGCGGCGGCCGGGTAGTCGAGCCTAGCGAACGTGGGGAGCATGGGAAACGCGGGGAATATCCGCTTCCGCCTGCAAAAAAGCGATCAGCGCGTGCCCCGCGTCTTCCAGTGCTCCGGAGTTATCGATCGTTGTGCATCGAAGCCCTTCCGGCAATGAAAACGGTGCCCGTCGCGCAAGCCTGGCCGCAACCTGTTCCGCCGACTCACGCGCCCGCGCGCCGAGCCGTGCTTCGAGGATATGCGGCGCGGCGTCCACATGCACGACTTCCATGCGCGGATAACGCGCCAGCGTATGCTGCAAATGCTGGCGCGACCCGTTGACGACGACCGTGCACCCGCGTGCAAGCCATGCATCGATCTCGATACCGATGCCATACCGCAGTGAATGGCTCGACCATTCGAGCGCGAACAGACCGAGCACTGAACGCGCCGCGAATTCCTCGACGCTCAACGCAACGTGCTCTTCACCGTTGCCGCTCGGCCGCGTGATGTAGCGGTGCGCAAACAGAATCGGCTCGCCCATCAGACGGCTGCGAGCAAAACTCAGCAACGAATCCTTGCCCGCGCCGGACGGCCCCATTACATAAATCAAACGACCTGCCATTGTTATTTCACCTCGCGGGTCTGAAACGGCACACGCTGCCACAGGACGAACGGCTCACCAGGCGCGGGTTCGACAAAGAGCGCCGCGTGATCGACCGCGAGCGGCCCGAGCCCGGGCGTTTGCGCCTGCCACCATGCAACCAGCGTTGCGCGCTCATCGGCATCGGCGAGAGAACTGGATAGCGTCATGTGAAAACGGAATTCGTCGAAGACGTACGGATAGCCCCATTCGATCAGCAGCGCACGTTGCCGTTCACTCAACGGCGCGGCAAGACGGCGCGCGAGATCGGCCGCGGAGGGTCTGGCGCGCAGTGCATCGAGCGAGCGCAATGCACTTGCGGCAACAGCACCAATGTTCGCTTCGCCGTTCTGATCCGCGGGACGCAGTGCGACGAAATCGCCGAGCGTTGCGGCTTCGACCGGCATCGCGAATGGGCTTTGCGTATGTGCCCATTGACGCGTCGCTGCCAGCACATGCTGTTGAGTCACGCCGTCAGCGAGACGAAACGGCGCGACCAGCGTGCCGTGCCAGCCATAGCGACGTGGTGCTTCGGTTAGCTCCGCCAGCGCACGCGCCAGGCCTTCCGGTTGCGGCGCCACACAGCGCTCGCCGCTTTCCGCGTCACGCTCCAGCCACGCCGAACCGGCGGCCCACCATACCGATTCGCGCGACGGCGCGTAATACACCGCGAACCGTGCGTCGGCATTCCATTCGACCTGATCGCCGGCGTTTCCCACCACCGCGCTCATACTTCGTGCTCCACCAGCAACTGCACACGGTCCGCCGCAAAATGCGTGAAGCCGTATTTAATCGGTGTGCCTTCCAGATCGACGTCGACGTTTTCGACCCACAACACGGGCTGCTGCCGGTTGATATTCAAACGCCGCGCCACTTCCGGCTCAGGCAGTACGCTGCCGATACGGCTCCACTTGCGCAGGTAATCGGTTACGCCCAATTCGGCCATGGCCTTGGTCACGCCGCCGGTACGCTCCAGCACCTCCGGCAAGTCTGGGAAACGCCCAGCCGGGTACCAGTTACGCGCGAACGTAAGCGGCACGCCATCCGATTCGTGCAAAGTCTCGATCCGGTAGACCGCGGCGCCCGCCCGCAAGCTGAGCGCCTTCGCCACATTCGGCTCGGCCTTCACGCGTGCGGACGACAACATCGTGCCCGCCGCCGCATGGTGCTGCTGCCGCAAGTTTTCTGTAAACCGCGTGCGCCGGCCAATCGAATAGTCGATCGCGCCGGGCTGCACGAAGGTGCCACGCCCCTGCTCGACACTGACGAGGCCCAATGCGGCAAGACCGAGCATGGCGCGGCGCACGGTATGCCGGTTCACGTCGAAGCGTTTGGCCAGTTCGCCCTCGCTCGGCAAACGGCCGTCTTCGCCAAAGCCGCTCGCTGCAATTTCCGCTGCCAGAATCTGTTCGATCTGCCGCCAGACGGCAACGCCCGCGCCGCGTTCGAGCAGCGTGCCCGGCGTCGCGTTGTCGTTCGATGTCATGGTGCTGTCATTCCCTTGGGTTCAAATATTCGCTATGCCATGCATTGTAGTGCGCAAGCCGTGATGGAAATGTGAAACGGCGGCCATGCACGACAACGCTCCGCAAGCATACCCCTAAACGTCTAGACGTTTAGATGAATAGATGCTTAAATGTCCACTCGCTGGATCAACAGGAATTTCGATGAGTGCCACTTCCGCCTCGCCTTCCTCCGCCACGCGGCGCGCATGGATGGCCGTGCTGGCCCGCACCCCGCGCGCCGATCTCGAAGCTGCGCTGCAACGCGCGCTGCAAGGCGCTCCACCTCCTGCTTACGACTGGCTGCGGCCACCCGAAATCGGCCTCGCGATGGTGCGCGGCCGCGTCGGTGGCAGCGGCGACCCGTTCAATCTCGGCGAAGCCACCGTCACGCGCGCCACGTTGCGTTTGCGCGGCACGGGTGATGCAGCCGCAGCCGTCGGCGTGGCGTGCCATCTGGGCCGCGACCGCCGCCGCGCCGAACTGGCCGCGCTTGCCGATGCGTTGCTGCAGATGCCCGAACATTACAGCGCCTTGCACCAGCAACTGATCGCGCCGTTTGCCGAACAGCAAGCCGCGCAACGCGCCGAACGCAGACAGGACGCCGCAGCCACGCGCGTCGAATTCTTCACGATGGTCAGAGGCGACTGATGGAAAACTCGCAGATAGCATTGTCTACCTTGACGCCCGGCTTCGCGGACCCGGTCCACGACACCCAGGCCGTATTCCGCACGCTGCTCGACGCACTGTCGCGTCCGGGCACGGTGGGCGTCGTCGAAAAAGGCTTGCCGGAGGTGCGGGCCACGCGCGCCGCGCTCGCCGCTTTCGCCGCGCTGCTGACCCTGTGCGACTACGCCACGCCCGTATGGCTCGCACAACCCGATACGGCACTGGGCTCGGCACTGCGCTTTCATACCGGCGCGCCGCTCGTCGACGAACCAGGGCTTGCTGCCTTCGCCTATATCCACGACGCAAGCGCAATGCCGGCACTGGAAAGCTTTGCACTCGGCGAAGCGGAATCGCCTGAGCACTCGGTGACCTTGCTGATCCGCGTCGAAGCGTTGACAGGCGGTGCACCGATCGTGCTCAGCGGTCCCGGCATTCAGCACACCACGACGATCGCGCCGATCGGTCTGCCCGAGCACTTCTGGCGCGAACGCGCCGCCCTCGCGCCGCTCTTTCCGTGCGGCATCGATTGTTATCTCGTCTGCGGCAGCACGCTGATCGGCCTGCCGCGCACAACTCAAGCGAAGGTGAACTGATGTACGTTGCCGTCAAGGGTGGAGAACGCGCGATCGAAGCATCGTGGCGTCTGCTCGACAAGTCGCGCCGCGGCGATACGCGGCTGGCCGAGCTCAGCGTCGCGCAGATTCGCGAGCAATTGCGCCTCGCCGTCGCGCGAGTGATGACCGAAGGTTCGGTCTACGACGAAGAACTCGCCGCACTCGCGATCAAGCAGGCCGCGGGCGATCTGGTTGAAGCGATCTTTCTGCTGCGTGCGTATCGCACCACGTTGCCGCGTTTCGGTTATACGCAGGCGATCGACACGGAAGCCATGCAGGTTGAGCGCCGCATTTCGGCAACGTTCAAGGACGTGCCCGGCGGGCAAATGCTCGGCGCGACTTACGATTACACGCAACGTCTGCTGGATTTTGCGCTGCTTGCCGAAGGCGATGCCGGAAACGATTTGGCCACGACCCCAGCTTCCATTCAAGCCGCCCAGTCCGCAGTTGAAGCCATGCCACGCGTGGTCACGCTGCTCGACAAGGAAGGCCTGATCGAACAGGAACGCCCCACGCCGGACGCGCCGGAACCGGGTGACCTCTCGCGCGAACCGCTCGCGTTTCCCGCGAGCCGCGCCACGCGTTTGCAGAATCTCGCGCGCGGCGACGAAGGCTTCCTGCTCGCCATGGGCTACGCCACCCAGCGGGGCTACGCGCACACGCATCCGTTTGCCGGCGAGATCCGCTTCGGCACGATCGCCGTCGAAATGGAGCTCGACGAATTGGGCGAAGCCGTTGAAATCGGCGATATCGATGTCACCGAATGCCAGATGATCAACCAGTTCGCCGGCAGCAGCGAGGTGCCGCCTACCTTCACGCAAGGCTATGGTCTCGCGTTCGGACACTCGGAACGCAAAGCGATGGCCATGGCGCTCGTGGATCGCGCGTTGCGCGCCGAGGAACTCGGCGAAACGCTCGCCTCGCCGACGCAGGACATCGAATTCATGCTCTCGCATAGCGATAACGTCGAAGCGTCCGGCTTCGTTCAGCATCTGAAGTTGCCTCACTACGTCGACTTTCAGTCCGAACTCGAACTCGTGCGGCGACTGCGGGCGCAACACGCCACAGAGGGCCAGGATCTGCGCAAGGATCACGATCAGCAGGAGCAAGCCGCATGAACGCGCCGGCCACATCTCACACCGCCGCGTCGTACGACAGCGCCGCGGACGGCTACAACTTCGCCTACCTCGACGAACAGACCAAGCGCATGCTGCGCCGCGCGTTGCTCAAGGCCGTCGCGGTGCCGGGCTATCAGGTGCCGTTCGGCTCGCGGGAAATGCCCCTGCCGTACGGCTGGGGCACGGGCGGCATTCAGGTGACCGCGGCGATCATCGGCAGCAACGACACGCTGAAGGTCATCGATCAGGGTTCCGACGAAACCACCAACGCGGTCAACATCCGCCGCTTCTTCGCGCGCACCACGGGCGTGGCAACCACGCGCCGCACGACCGAAGCGACGATCATCCAGACACGTCACCGTATTCCGGAAGCGCCGCTCACCGACAAGCAGATTCTCGTCTATCAGGTGCCGATGCCCGAGCCGCTATACAGGCTGGAACCGCGCGCCACGGAATGCAAGAAGCTGCACGCACTGGCTGATTACGGCTTGATCAGCGTGAAGCTGTACGAGGACATCGTCCATCACGGCAGTATCGCCACCACGTACGACTACCCGGTGATCGTCAACAACCGCTATCTGAGTTCGCCGTCGCCGATTCCGAAGTTCGACAACCCGAAGATGCATATGAACCCCGCGCTGCAATTGTTCGGCGCCGGCCGCGAACGGCGCATTCACGCGATTCCGCCGTACACCCCCGTGCGCAGTCTCGACTTCGACGATCATCCGTTCGAAGTTCAGAAGTGGCAGCATGCGTGCGCGCTGTGCGGATCGACGGAAAGCTTCCTCGACGAAATGATCGTCGACGACGCCGGCAAGCGCATGTTCGTCTGCTCGGATAGCGACTACTGCCACGAACGCCGCGGCGATCAGGACCTCGAGTTGCCGGCATACGAAGCGCGCAAAGGAGAAACCGCATGACGCCGCTGTTGAGCGCCCGCTCGCTCACCAAACAATTTGGCGGCCGCAACGGCTGCAGGAACGTCAGCTTCGATCTGTATCCGGGCGAAGTGCTGTGCATCGTCGGCGAATCCGGCTCGGGCAAGACCACGCTGCTCAATGCGCTCGCCCTGAAAACCGAAACCGATAGCGGCTCGCTCCACTACACGGCCACGCATGGCGAAAAGCTCGATCTGCTCGCCCTGTCCGAACCGCGCCGGCGCCTGTTGATGCGCACCGAGTGGGGCTTCGTGCAGCAGAATCCGCGCGACGGCCTGCGCAGCGGCGTCTCCGCCGGCGCGAATATCGGCGAGCCCTTGATGGCCGTCGGCGCTCGCCACTACGGCGACATTCGCCACACCGCAACACAATGGATGGAACGCGTCGAACTCGATGCCACCCGCATCGACGAATTTCCCGCGGCGTTTTCCGGCGGCATGCAGCAGCGCTTGCAGATCGCCCGCAATCTCGTCACCGGTCCGCGCCTCGTCTTCATGGACGAGCCGACCGCCGGTCTCGACGTCTCGGTGCAGGCGCGTCTGCTGGATTTGCTGCGCACGTTGACGTCCACGCTGCATCTGTCGGTGCTGATCGTGACGCACGATATCGGCGTGGCGCGGCTGCTCGCGCATCGTTTGATGGTCATGCAAGGCGGCGAAGTTGTCGAGTCCGGCCTGACGGACCAGGTGCTCGACGATCCGCAGCATCCGTACACGCAAACGCTGGTTTCCTCGGTTCTGCCGGTTTGAGGCTCACAATGCGATCCATTGAAACAAGCACGGAATTCCACGCCACCGAACGCGCGTTCATCGAGAACAATGCATTGATGCTGCGCGCGGTCGGCATCGGCAAGACCTTTACGCTGCACGGCCAGGGCGGCGTGCAGATCGAAGCGCTCGCGGGCGTGTCGCTCGATGTCGAGCGCGGCGAGTGCGTCGTGCTGATCGGACCTTCGGGCGCGGGCAAAAGTACGCTGCTGCGCTGTCTGTACGGCAACTACCTGGCAAGCGCGGGCTCGATTGCGATTCGCGATGCGGCGGCGCATAACGGCCCGCCGGTGTCGATCACCGGTGCCGAGCCGCATGACGTGTTGCGCCTGCGCCGCGGCGTGGTCGGCTACGTCAGCCAGTTTCTGCGCGTGATTCCGCGCGTGCCAACGCTGACGCTCGTCGCCGAACCGCTGCTGTCGCGCGGCGTGGCCGAAGACGAAGCCCGTGCACGTGCGGCAGCCCTACTGGCGAGATTGAACGTGCCCGAGCGGTTGTGGTCGCTCGCGCCCGCCACCTTCTCCGGTGGCGAACAGCAGCGCGTGAACATCGCCCGCGGTTTGATCGCTGAGCATCCGCTGCTGTTGCTCGACGAACCCACGGCCTCGCTCGACGCGGAGAACCGCGACGTGGTCGCCGATCTGATCGTTGAAGCGCGCGAGCGCGGCGCGGCGATCGTCGGCATCTTTCACGACGAAGATACCCGCAACAAGGTGGCCACACGCCGTCTTGAACTCCAGCCGCCGTTGCGTCCGCAGTTGCATCACTAACTGACACGAAACGGCACTAAACTGAACCACTGAGCTGAAACATTGAGTCGAGCACCGAATCGAAACACAGCGGTGCAAGACTCAGGACAGACTACGGAGCAAGTCGATGTTGATCAGGAACGCTCGCATCGTGACGCGAGACGAAGTATTTACCGGTGTCGTACGTATCGAAGACGGCGTGATTCGCGACGTCGAGCGTGGCACGACCTCGGCGCGCGAAGCGGAAGATTGGGAAGGCGACTATCTGTTGCCCGGTCTGATCGAACTGCACACGGATAACCTTGAGAAGCACCTGGCGCCGCGTCCGGGCGTGCAGTGGAATACCGACGCCGCCTTCGTGATTCACGACGCGCAAGTGGCGGCGGCCGGCATCACCACGGTGTTCGACGCCCTCGCAATCGGTTCGCGCTCGAACGTAGGGCTGCGCGGCCGCGATCTGCAGACCCAGTGCGCCGAATCCCTCGCGCGCTTCTCGGAGCGCAAGCTGCTGCGCGCCGAACACTTTCTGCATCTGCGCTGCGAAATCGCCACGGCCGACGTAGTCGAGGTATTCGATTCGTTGTGCGGGCATCCGTTGCTGCGGCTCGCCTCGGTAATGGATCACACGCCCGGCCAACGTCAATGGCACGACCGCGAGCAATGGCGCCGTTTCCAGGAGCGCAATGGCAAGCTGAGCGACGAACACGTGGCGACCGCGCTGGCCGAACTGTCCGTGGAACAGGAACGTTACGCCGACGCACACCGCCACGAGATCGTTGCGCGTTGTAACCGGCTCGGCATTCCGGTGGCGAGCCATGACGACACGCTGATCGAGCACATCGAACAGGCCAAGGCCGAAGGCATTGTGCTGGCCGAATTCCCGACGACCCGCATCGCCGCCGAGGCGGCACGCGAGCACGGCATTTCGACCATCATGGGGGCGCCGAATATCGTGCGCGGCGGCTCGCATTCGGGCAACGTGTCGGCCCTCGAACTGGCGAAGGCAGGCTTGCTCGATATCCTGTCCTCGGATTACGTGCCGTCCAGTTTGATGACGGCCGTGTTCGATCTGGTTAATAAGGCTGGCTGGACCCTGCCGCGCGCCATGGCGACGGTTTCCGCCGAGCCGGCTCGTACGGCAGGCCTGCATGACCGCGGGGCGATTGAAGCGGGTTTGCGCGCTGACTTCGTGCGCGTCACGATGCTCGACACGCTGCCGGTGCCGCGCGCAACGTATCGCGCCGGAGCGCGGATAGTCTGACGATGTTGTCAGGCCTCGCTGGTGACGGGCAGCAGCGGTTCGACCGCGGCCCAGCGCGTCCAGCGGGGTGTCTGGTCAGGTGCCTCGACGCGCAAGGTGCGCGAGCCGTCACCGAAAACCAGGGATTCGATATTGAATGCGCTCCCCTCCTCAATGCCGGCGTCACGCACGTGACCGGATTGGTAGGTGAAACTGAGATTACCTTCGCGCAACAACTCGAGGTAGGTGTCGAAGTCGGTCGTTGATGAACGTTTGTCCCAGCGGTTCAGGAGAGTGGCGGCGATTTCGGCGTCGTACATTTTGTACCTCTCTGGGCGTAAGCCGTGTCCCGACTATAGCTGAAAAACAAGCATCGTGCTGCAATGCACCATTGTTGATCTTTACGGCCCTTTACATGACCGCTCGCGCCCCGCTCAGACCGCCTCCACGAATCTCCTGCGTCATTTGCGCGTACAACGAAGCGCCCCGCATCGGCACGGTGCTGGCCGTGGCCTGCGCGCATCCTTTGCTCGGTGAAGTCATCGTGGTGGACGACGGTTCGACCGATGGCACCGCGGACGTGGTCGAGCGTTTCGCGTCGGCGCGGCTGATCCGGTGCGCCGAGAATCGCGGTAAAAGCGCCGCGATGGCAGCCGGGATCGCCGCCGCGCGTGGCGAACTGCTGATGCTGCTCGATGCCGACCTGAAGGGACTGACCGCCGAGAGCATCAGCGCGCTCGCCCTGCCCGTCCTGCAAGGCAGCGCGCAAGTGAGCATGAGCCTGCGCCAGAACAGCCTGCTCGCATTCCGCGCCATCGGCCTCGATTTCGTCTCCGGCGAGCGCGTGGTCAAAAAAACGCTGCTCAGCGAAGTCCTGCAGGAGGTTCATGGCCTGCCGCGCTTTGGGGTCGAAGTGTTCATGAACCGCCGCATCATCGCGCGCCGTCTGCCGATTGCAGTGACGCACTGGCCACACGTCACGCAAGCCCGAAAAACCGAGAAACTCGGCTACTGGAGGGGCATGCGTGCGGAATGGCGCATGATCGCGGACCTCCTGAAAGCGGTCTATCCGCTCGCGCTGATTTCACAGACCTTTCAAATGCTTCGCTTACGCAGTGAGCAGGACTCACGCGCGAGTTTTGCGGCACGCATGCGCAAAGTGCCGGATACCGACAGTGCGCGCTGAAGCGCTTACGAAGCTGGCGAGCGCCGTGAGCCGTACGGTGCCATTGAAAGCCGGCCCGCGAGGTTTCAGTCAGCAGCCGATAATGGATTGCGCCCCCTCGTTGCAAGCGCAACAAAACCTGCCGCGCCCAGCGCCAGCGGGCTGTAAAGCGTCGCGAAACGCCACAGCACCAGCGCCGTCGCGATGCCCGCGCGGGGCACCCAGCTCGCGAATGCGGCAGCAAGAGCGATATCGCCGGTGCCACCACCCGCGGGCACGCCGGTCCACAACGCGGCATGCAGCACGACGGCCTGCACGGCCAGAACGAAACCCAACGGCAAGCGGTAACCGAGTTCGCGCAAGATAAACCAGAGGGCGCCATAGCGCAGCAACCACTGCAGCGTGGTGAGCAGACACAACGCTGCAAGCCGCCACTTGGGTACCGCGACCAGTTCCAGCCATTGCCGGCGAACGCTGTGGAAAAACCGGCCTAATCTCGCGCGGCGTTCGTTGAGCCAGTGAACGCGCCGGCCGGCGGCGTCCAATGCCGCTGCCACACGCCGGCAATTCATCCAGCAGACGCCGATAAGGCACGCGGCGCCGGCCAATACGCCGAACACGAGCGGCGCGCTCGCGCGCGGAATCACTTGCGTCAACGGCCCGAAGGCAAACAGCAGCGAAATCGGTACGGCGCTCGTGAAGAACGCGAGATCGAGCGCCTGATCCGCGCCGACGACCGTCGTCGCCAGCGACCAGGATGCGCCGGCGCGCTGCAGCAGGCCGATGTTGACGCCGTAGCCCGCCGCGCCCAACGGAGACGCCAGGAACGCGAAATCGGTAGCCAGCGTGATGGCAAACGTGCGCAGGAAACTGATCCGGAAACCGAGCGCGGTCTGCATCAGATGCAGCTTGCCCGCCTTTGCCATCGCGCTGATCGCCGCACTCGCGGCAAGCGCGGCGAATACGTAGAGAGACACGTTACGCAGCCCGGCGAACGCCGCGTGCGAATTGAGAACGAAAGGCGCGCCGACGGCGAGGCCGATACCGGCAAGCGCCACCAACACCGCCGCTTTACGCGTATGTGATCTGATCAACGAAGGCCTCAGCGAGTACAGCCTGGCCCTGCTTTCTCCGCACGATGCAGCATGCATGAGGCTGCGCGGTGCGTGAAATTGAGGCCGTCCGGGGCCTCATGATAACCACGCGACACTGCGTTTTCGTGACTAGCGATCGGCGAGCAGCGATGGGTGCGCCGACGGCAACTGCCCCCATCCGACCAGCACCTGCTGGATGCTGCGGGCGTAGGCGTCGCGCTGCTTCGGGGTTTCCGAGTGGTACGCACCGATCGCGCGCCAAGTGTTGCCGTATTTGACCATTTTCTGCTTCAGCAGCCATGCGGCTACGTAGACGTTCACACACGGATCGGTCAATGCGCGGTGCGGTACGCCTTCGCGTGCGAGGTCGCCGAAATGAATCGAATTGATCTGCAACTGGCCAACGTCGATCGAACCGTTCGCGTTCTGGTGTATCGCGTCCGGGTCGCCCTTCGATTCGAACCATGCAACCGCGCGCAATACCCAGGGATTGACGCCCTGGTAGGCCGCGGCCTCGTTGAAGCAATCGTCGGCCGCGTGGGCCGCGCCGCACATCGACAGCCACGCTAGCGCGGCACAGAAGAGTTTCAAGGACACGATTCATCCTTCCGCTTGATAGCGACAAAAGTGGTGAACTCCACGCCGCGGGCGAATTACTTGGCCAACGCCAGATCGATTTGCCGTTGCACGGAGTCGAGGTACGTATGTGAAGCGTCGGACACGACGAGCCGGACTGCCGGCATCGGCGCTCCCCTGCGTTCCTGCGTCTGGATCGGCGCACGCGACTTCTTTCGATGCGTCGTCGGCTTCACCGGCAAATCATCATCAGCGCCACTCGACGGCGGCAGCATCGCAAGCGTTGGCAACGGCGGATAAACTTTGTCCGCCGCCGGGGGAAACGTGGCAGGAAACGCGCCTGCCGACTGCAGATCCGTTCCCGGCTGGCCCGCAAAAGCAGGCGTGGCGAGCAGTGTGGCCACCGTCAGTAAGGTGATTCGAAACATCGCGATGGCCTCCTTCATTGCACCGTTCTGATCGACACGCTATAGGGCTGACCCAGGCCGGCGGTTCGATTCTCGAAGCTCACCTTCGACATGCGTTGCGCAGGCACACCCTTCCATACTGCCTGGTTCAGGTACGCGAAATCCTGACCCAGCGCGGTGACCAGCACGACCGTGGATTGCGGTTGCGCGGCAGCCAGTGCGCCTGCCTTGGTCAGCACGGCGGTGAGTTGCGGGTCATGCGCCCCGAGCGCATCCGGCGGAATCTCGAAGCTGATGACTTCGTTAGGCGCCTTGTCCGTGTGCGCGGCATTCTGCGCGGGCATCTGTGCGCACCCGGCCAGCGCGAGAACGGCTACAAAAAACCACACCTGTCGCTTCACACCCGTCTCCAGTCAATCCCGTTGCTATAGAGTTGTTTTCGGCAGACGCGCGGGAAAAGTTGATAGGTCGAAAACGCGCCCGCGAAAATCAAAAAGAGTTACCTCAAGATCGGCGCAAACGATTGCTTCGACGCTCGATGAAGCGTCGAACGAGGCGAAGTTGCCTCGCGTTTGGAGGGGAATATTTGTATGAGGATTGTGGGCTGGAGAGGCCGCGGGACGGGGCTCTGCGGGTCATGCATGAAGTTCGCTGACGGGCGCAGCGGGGATGCTACGCCCATGACAGTAATGTGGCCGTAAGCGAGCAAGCCGGCGGCCCGCCCGCAGATCGGCCTAAGTCGACAGCGGCACGCGCTCCGGTTCGTCCGCGTCGAACCACGCCGGATTGCGCTCCGCAATCGGACCAAGCGACACCAGAATCTCGCGCAGATGGCTGCGCATCGCTTCTTCAGCCGCGCCCGGATCGTGCGCGCGCAGGCCAGCCAGAATCTTCGCGTGCTGCTTGATCAGCAGATCGAGCGGCGATACCTCCGGCAAGCTCAGGTAGCGCACCCGGTCCATCTGCGCCTTGATGTCCTGAATCGTTTCCCATGCCGCCGTGCAATCGATCGCCTGGGCGATCGCATAATGAAACGCCTCGTCGAGCGCGAGGAAGGCGGCGGTGTCGTTCGATTTCGCCGCAAGCTTCTGGTCGCGAAGGTTGTCGGCCAGCGCCTGCAACTGCTCGTCCGTGATCGACACGGCTGCCTTCTTCACCACCGCCGTCTCGATCGCTTCGCGAATGAAGCGCCCTTCCCGCACCTGACGCGGCGAAATGCGCTTCACGAAAGTGCCGCGCTGCGGCAATACCTGAAGCACACCCGCTTCGACCAACTTGATGAACGCCTCCCGCACCGGTTGCCGCGACACCTGAAACATGTCGGACACTTCCTTCTCCGAGAGCGGCGTGCCCGGCACCAGTTGACCGGCAAAAATTGCCTGACGCAGCGCACGGAAAATCTGCTTGCCGATCGGCTCATGCGAGTCGAACGAGACGCTGGCGGTCAGATCCGGTAGTTCGACACGCGCGCCGGCCTGCACGCTCACGCGACGCCTTGTGCGGGGTGCAAGCGTGGTGTCGGAGGAGAAAGAAGACGTGTTGGCGTGGAGGTTCTTGGTCGGCATCGGGTAACGCAGCGAATAGCAACGAATGAATTGCGACAGAGACGGCACACACCATGAATACCCACCAGCATATCCACTAAAGTGTGCCGCACCATACTACCATGCACGTTTCATGTTTAAGGCACTCGCTCGCGGCTCGCGAATCCACACCAGCGAGCACACCGCGCCGAGCACGGCAATCGCCCCCGCCAGTACGAACGCACTCGCGTAGTTACCGTGCGTCGCTTCGACGATGAAGCCCGTCACCGCGGGGCCGATCACGCCGGCCAGATTCGCCAGCAAGTGCACAAAACCGCCCGCACCGCCGACGTGTTCGCGCGGCACGGTGTCCTGAATCACGGCCCAATACACCGCGCCCGTCACATACAGGAAGAAGATCGACACCGACATCAGCGCGACGGCGCTCTGCGTACTGGCAACACGGCCGGCCAACGCGACGCACACCGCCGCCGCGCCCAGACAGCTACTCAGCACGATCTTGCGCGACAGCAGCGGCTTACCGGTCAGGCGCAAGATGAAGTCGGAGATGAAGCCGCCTGCCGCGAGTCCGATGCTGCCGAGCAGCCATGGAATCACCGTGGCGAAACTCATGTCGCGCAGACTCAGATGATGCGCCTCGGTCAGATACGTCGGGAACCACGACAGGAAGAAAAACAGCACGTAGTTGTATGAGAAGAATGCGAAGGCCGTCGCAAGAATGATCGGCTTCTTCAGGAAGTGCCGCAGGCCGAGTCGCTCGCCGTCGGCCGAATGGGCGATCGCATGTTCGTCCGCCTGACCGGCGCGAATCAGTTCGATCTCGTCGGGCGTGACGCGCGAGTTTTCGTGCGGGTGTTCAGTGGTCGTTGCCGCCCACAAGACGAGCCACAAGAGTCCCAGCAGCATGATCGCGACAAAGGCCCAGCGCCAGCCGAACTGGACCGCCATGAAGCCGACCACCGGTCCCGCCAGCGCGCCGCCGAGCGGCGTGCCCGAACTGATCACGCCAATCGCGCTCGCGACTTCCTTGCGTGGGAACCAGTTATTGACCATCTTGCTGTTCGACGAACTGAACGGACCTTCGCCCATGCCGAACAGCACACGCAGCACGATCAGCGAACCGATGCCGGTGGCCAACGCAGTCGCACCGCAGAACACCGACCACACGCCCATCGCGGTGCCGAACACGCGTTTCGCGCCGACCTTGTCCGACAGCACGCCGCCAACAAAATTGAACAGCGCATAGCCGATGAAAAAACTGCTGAACACGATGCCCAACTGCGCATGCGAGAAGTGCAGATCTTTCTGGATCAGCGGTGCGGCAATCGACAGCGCCGCGCGGTCGAGATAGTTGATGACGCCGGCCAGAAACAGTAGCGCGACAACAAACCAGCGTTGACTCTTGATCATCGGGTGTCTCCTTCGGGTCGCCTCTTGATGGGCGTTTGAATAGCTTAAGTAGCTGGATTGGCCTGGCAAGGCGCTGCGGTCAGGTGCAACGCCTCATGCCACGGGAGATGCTCAGTCAAAGTTCAGATGCACCTTCATCGACTGCGAGCGATCGAGCGCCACTTCGAACGCATGGTTTGCTTCACTCATCGCGAATGCATGCGTCATGAGCGGTCGCAAGTCGACTTTGCCGGAAGCGATTTCATCGGCAGCGATGGCGTATTCGCCGGTGAAGCGGAACGAGCCTTGATAGCGGAGTTCCTTCGACATCACCAGGTTCGCTGCCACCGGTGACTGGCCGGCCGGCAGATTGCCGACCTGGATCACCGTGCCGCCGGCGCGCGCCGCACGCAACGCCGTATCGAGTCCCGCGGGACTGCCCGAGGCCTCGATGACCACGTCGAACGTGCCGCGTTGCGCGGACCATTGATCGATCGTGGCGCTGTCTGTCGCGTTCACGATCTGATCCGCACCGAGTTGCTGCGCGACCTGCAACGCCCGATCCGACAGATCCAGCGCGACCAGGCGATGAGCGCCGGCGCGGCGCGCCACGCTCAGCAGAATGCAACCGATCGGCCCGCAACCCACCAGCAAGACGCTTGCGCCAACGAGCGAACCCGCCTGCTTCACTGCATGCAATGCAACGGCAAGCGGCTCGGCCATCGACGCCTGCGCAAAATCGACGCCATCCGGCACCGACACGCATTGCCGCGCCGCGACCACGATGTACTGACGGAACATGCCCTGCGTGTGCGGGAACGTCGATGCACTGCCCATGAAGCGCATGTTCAGACAATGATTGGGCATCCCGCCGATGCAAAAGCGGCACGTCCCGCAGGCCAGCCCTGGATTGACGGCAACACGCTGCCCGGGTGTCAGGCGACTCTCCGCGCTCACGCCCTCGCCGAGCGAATCGATCTCGCCGGCCACTTCATGTCCGAGCACGAACGGCTCGCGTACCGCGAAATCGCCGCTCTTGCCTTTGAAGTAGTAAGAGAGATCGGAGCCGCAAATACCGCCGGCGCGCACGCGTACTCGCACCTGGCCGGGGCCGGGTACAGGCGGCTCGACTTCGTCGATGCGGATGAGTTTGGGTTCGTGAAGCACGGCTGCGAGCATGAAGGACTCCGGTATGACAAAGGTCTCGCGCTCAGTGCCGCGCGAAAGAAGATGAAGATGAGGACGCGAGGGTTTGCGCTGCCGAATGGGCTTCTACCGGCTCGCCGCCGCCCCAATCGTGAAGATCGCCGCCACGGCGTAGAGGCGCAGTTTCCGGCAATGCAAAGAGCGATACAGCCGACACAATGCCGAGCACGGCCACGTAGACGATCAACGCAAGCGAATTGCCATGCGTGACCTGAATCAGTTTGACGGCCAGCAGTCCGAGCACGCCGCTGCCGAGCAAAGAGCCGATCTGCCAGATCAGCGCGATACCGCTGCACCGCACGCGCGCGGGGAACAGTTCGGGAAACAGCGCCGCTTGCGGTGCATAGCAAAGGCTGTGGCCCACGCTAATGGCGAGAATCATCACGAGTTGGATCGCCGCGCGATTACCGCTATCGATCGCCATGAAGAACGGCACCACCAACGCCACGTGCAATAGCGCACCCGCGATAAAGGTCGGCCGCCGTCCGATACGATCGGACAGCGCACCCGCGAGCGGAATCGTGACGAGCTCGAGCGCGACCGCGACGATCACCGTTTCAAGCAGCATGCTTTGCGCAATGCCGTGTGCCTTGCCGTAGGCGAGCACGATCATCGTGTACATCGCGAAGGCGCAAGCCTCGATCAATTTCGCGCCGACACCTTTGACGATCGTAGGGCCGAACTGCCGCACAACTTCCACCACCGGGCGCGAAGCCACTGCCTTGGTGCGCTGGATCGTTGCGAAGATCGGCGACTCTTCGGTGCGCAAGCGGATATACAGGCCCACCGCAACCAGCAGGGCGCTCGCGAGAAACGGAATGCGCCAGCCCCAGTCGAGCAATTGCGCTTGAGTCAACGTCGCGCTGAGCAGCGCGAACAGGCCCGACGGAATCAGGAAACCGGCCGGCGCGCCCAATTGCACGAGACTCGCGAAGAAGCCGCGCCGCGCAGGCGGAGCGTATTCCGCCGTCAGCAACACGGCGCCCGCTTGCTCGCCGCCCACGCCGAAGCCTTGCAACACGCGAATCACGATCAGCGCAATCGGCGCCCAGATGCCGATCGACTGATAGTCCGGCAGCAGGCCGATCACAAACGTCCCCAAGCCGACAATCAGGATCGTCACGATCAAGGCCTTCTTGCGGCCGACGCGATCGCCGAAATGACCGAACACGATGCCGCCCAGCGGCCGCGCCAGGAAACCGACTGCGTAAGTGGCGAAGGCGGCGAGCGTGCCTATCAGCGGGTCAGCGGACGGAAAGAATTTCTGCCCGAACACCAGCACCGCAGCCGTGCCGTAGACGAAGAAGTCGTAGTACTCGGCCGCGGTGCCGATGGTCGAGGCGAAGGCCACGCGACGCAGCATGGCAGTGCTGGCCGGCGCGGCGGCTTGCGGACGTGCTGGGTTCACGCGTGTCTCCATGATTTTGTAGTTAGGGTCAGTCGAGCGAAATCCGCTCACCAGTTCCACAGCGTTCCGTCTTCGAGACGTGCGACCGGCAGATACGCGGGGTCGTAGGGATACCGCGCGGCCGCTGCTTCGTCGATATCGACGCCGTGGCCCGGAGCCTCGCCGGGATGCATCATGCCGCGCTCGAAGCGCCATGCATGCGGGAATACGTCGAGCGCTTCAGGCGGAAAACCCATGTATTCCTGCACACCGAAATTCGGCACCCACAGATCGAAGTGCAGCGCCGCGCCCATGCACACCGGCGACAGATCCGACGGCCCGTGACAACCGGTTCGCACCTGGTAGAGCGAAGCAAAATCCGCAATGCGCCGCAGATGCGTAATGCCGCCTGCGTGCGTCAGGGTCGCGCGGATATAGTCGATCAACTGCTCCTCGATCAACTGTTTGCAATCCCAGATGCTGTTGAAAACTTCGCCGACGGCGATCGGCGTGACCGTATGCTCGCGAATCAGCCGGAAGCCGGCCTGGTTTTCCGCGGGCGTCGGATCTTCCATCCAGAACAGGCGATACGGCTCGACCGATTTGCCGAGACGCGCGGCTTCGATCGGTGTCAAGCGGTGGTGGACGTCATGCAGCAAATGCGTATCGAAGCCGAATTTGTCGCGCACGGCTTCGAAGAGTTTCGGCACGAAGTCGAGATACTTTTCCGACGACCAGCTCTGCTCCTCGACCGCGCCCTTGGTGGCCGGCTCGTACATGCCGCTGCCTTTCGACACGCCATACACCGAGCGCATATTCGGCACGCCGCATTGAATGCGGATCGCCTGATAGCCGGCTTCGATGTGTTCCGCGTAACGGTCGAGTGCCTCGGGAATATCGCGGCCGGTGGCGTGGCCGTACACCATCACGCCTTCGCGCGAGGCGCCGCCGAGCAGCTTGTACAGCGGCATGCCCGTTACTTTGCCGAGAATGTCCCACAGCGCCATATCCACTGCGGCGATCGCCGACATCGTGACAGGGCCGCGACGCCAGTACGCGCCTTTGTAGAGGTACTGCCAGGTGTCTTCGATGCGACCAGGATCGCGGCCGATCAGTAACGGGCACACGTGGTCTTTCAGATACGAAGCGACTGCGAGTTCGCGGCCGTTCAGCGTTGCATCGCCGATGCCGTATACGCCTTCGTCCGTGACGATTTTCAGTGTGACGAAATTGCGGCCCGGGCACGTGACGATCACGTCGGCGCGAACGATCTTCATGACTTCTTCCTTGCAGAGGCAAGTCGCGAACCGCGCACAACGGCGGCATACGACTGGCTGTTTTCATGTCGATTTTGGGCTCTGGTTGCAGTGGAAAATCGCACTCGTCAACCTGTCTCAAATCGTTTGAACGATGCTACCATACAAGTATAGCGACACGTCAAATCAGGGTTTTCCCGTTGAACGGCGTCGGTCTGAAGCCTTTCCGCAACCTGGAATTCGTCACATGATTTCTGTAGCCACCTTGCCTCGCCTCGTCCGCCAAGCACTGCCCACGCTGCAATCACATCTGCTGTCACCGCAATGGCAGGAGCCGCGCATCGGCATCGTTCATCTGGGGATCGGCAACTTCCATCGCGCGCATCAGGCCCTCTATACCGAAGAGGCCATGCTTGCCGCGGGTGGTGACTGGGGGATTTGCGGTGTCACGCTGCAAGGCGATGTCGGCAAGCGTGACGCGCTGATGGCGCAGCAAGGTTTGTATAGCGTGGTGGAACGCGGCCCGCATGGCGCCAAGGTGACCGTTGTGCGTGCACTGCGCGAAGTGCTGGCCATGCCGCACGATCGCGCCGCCCTGTTCGCGCGTCTCGCGGATCCGCTGGTACAGATCGTCTCACTGACCGTCACGGAAAAAGGCTATTGCCGCGACCCGAAAACCGGCGAGGTCGCGCTGGATGATCCCGCCGTTGCACACGATCTGGCCAACCCGCTCGAACCGCGTACCGTACCGGGCATCCTCGTCGCGGCATTGCGCGAGCGGCGCGACAGCGCGAGCGGCAAACCGTTCACGGTGCTCTCGTGCGACAACCTTTCCCATAACGGCGCCGCGCTGCGCCAGGTAGTCTGTTCGTTCGCGCGGCAACGCGATCCCGAGCTGGCCGACTGGATCGCCGCCCACGTTGCGTTTCCGTCGACGATGGTCGACCGCATCGTGCCGGCCACCACGGATGCCGAACGCGTCACCGTGGCCCACGCCATCGTTTATGAAGACACCGTACCGGTGCCCTGCGAGCCGTTCCGGCAGTGGGTCATTGAAGATCGTTTTGCGGGGGGACGTCCCGCATGGGAGGCAGTCGGCGCGCAACTCGTGGAGGATGTCACGCCGTTCGAACTGGCGAAGCTGCGCATGCTGAACGGCACGCATTCGACGCTGGCCTATCTGTCGATGCTCGGCGGCTTCGAGACGATCGATGCAGCGATCTCACACCCGCCCATGCGCAATCTCATCCACGCGATGATGACGGAAGAAATCGCACCGACGCTTACCATGCCCGCATCATTCGACCTGGCCGCCTATCGGGACGCACTGCTCGAGCGCTACACGAATCCGGCGCTGAAACATCGCTGCGCGCAGATCGCGATGGATGGCAGCCAGAAGATTCCACCCCGTCTGCTTGCAACGATTGCGGCGCGGATCGGCGCGGGTCAAGCGTTCACGCGTCTCGCGCTGGCGATAGCGGCCTGGATGATGTTTTTGTGCGGCCACGCGGACGACGGCACGCGTTACGAAATCAGCGATCCGCTGGCCGGCAGATTGAAGACGCTCGCAGCATCCGCGCAAGGTGAGCCGCAGGCGCTGATGGATGCGTTACTGACTGTGCGTGAAGTGTTTCCGGAAGATCTGGCCGCCCTGCCCGAGTTCAGAAAAACGCTTCGACACGCATTGCAGCTGCTTCACGAACACGGCGCACGGGGAGCCATCACAGCATTGCAATGAAATTCGGCGCTTCAGGCCGTCGGCTCCGCCTCACGGCCTTCCGTTGCCCCTTCGCTCTCCTGCTCACGCTTGCGCGCCGCCAGCACATCCTGGTAGCGCAGATAGCCACACCGTCCACCGGCTTTAGCTGCATACATCGCCGCATCGGCATGGAGCAGCAACTCCTCCACCGTGGCGCTATCCTCCGGAAACTGGCTGATACCGATGCTCGCGCCCACCGTCATGCTTTGTCCGTCGATCACGAGTTCTTCGTTCAACGCCCCCATGATGCGCGAGGCAATCCCCGGTGCGGCCTCCGCGGAGCGCGGCCCCTCGATCAACACGATGAACTCATCGCCGCCGAGGCGCGCGGCAACATCCGCCGTGCAAAGCACCTTCTTCAGCCGCTTCGCCACGGCGGCGAGCACCTTGTCGCCAATCGAATGGCCGAACTGGTCGTTGATCTGCTTGAAGCGGTCGAGGTCGACGAACAGCACGGCAAGCCCTTCCTGACGCCGTGTCGCTTCCTCGATCGCCGCCTCGAGCTTCTGCATGAACAACATGCGGTTCGGCAAGCCGGTCAGCCCGTCGTGTGTAGCGAGGTGCACGAGCTCACGTTGCTTGTTATGCAGCACATCCATTTGCGACTTGATTTCCCGGCGCAAACGATCGAAGCAGCGCGCGAGTACGCCGATCTCGTCGGTACGTTTGAGCGGCAGCGTTTCCATCGTGTGCTCGGCGAACAGATGCGTCGCCGCATACGCGAGGATGTGCAAAGGCTTGGTCAGGGCGCGCGCAAACAGAATCGCGAGGAACAGCGCCAGCACGCTGAATATCAGCACCATGCGAATGATTCTGTTACCCAGTTGGGTAGCGCCGGATAAGACATCCTCGAGCGGCTTGGCAAGGCCGATCACGATAAAACGGTTGCCTTCGGATGCGCCGAACGGTCTGCGCACGAAAGCAAGCACCTGGCCGGCCGCCTGCCCCGGCCGCACGAGACCGTTCAGCAGAACCTCGCTTTTTGACTGATCGAAGAGCGGCTTGGTGGCGGAAAAGCTGTCCTGCATCAGAACGCGGCGGCCCTTGTCGAAGCCGAACGTTTTCGAGGCATCCGGATGGACCAGGAAATCGCCCCATTCGTTGGCGAGATAGACCTGATAGTCGCTCGGCAAGTCGCTCTGCAAACGGTTGAGCAGTCCGGCCAGATCGATATCGATAATCACGACGCCCACTACCGCGCCACTCGCGTTCGCCACCGGTGTGCCGAGCCGCAGTGTCGGTTTGCCCTCAGCGGCATGCGCGCCATACTCGTGATTCACCGCGATCGGCGAAGTGTAAATGCGTCCGGGCGAGAACCCCAGCGTGTCGAACACATACGCAAACTGGCCTTTTTCCTGCAGGTTGTTCCCCTCAACCCGCACCAGGCCGTCCGCATCGCGGTCGAAACGGATCAGCTCGAGTCCGTAGTGCTTGCGGGCAATGAAACGAATCTGCAGGTACTCGGAGTGATGAACCATGAAGCTGGCATACACCTGCGCCAGCTGTTCGCGCTGCGCATTCGCGCCGACGCCGTTGTCGGTCTGCGCGACGTCCGCCAGAGACGGCAAACTCGCGAGCACCAGCGCGTCTGCGGCAACATCGTCGATCGCCACGGAAAAGCGCTGCCCCAACAACTCCGTTGAAGTGAGCAGGCTGCGTTCGGCTTCGTTCACGAGCATCGTACGGTTGGCACGATACGTGTAATAACCGGTCGCACCGGACGCGAGCACGCCAATGCACGCAAGCAGAATCGATAACTTGAATGTCAGGCCGGGGCGCATCATCAGAAACGCTCCGACCTGTCGCCGGACACGATTCTGCTCCACAGATCTTCGCGCCGCTGAATATCTTCCACCGGACCGATCCAGAGGATATGCGCCTTGTCGCCGTTCTCCGCCGGCGCCGTCAACGTGTTGGCGAGCCCCTGGCGTTGCGTCAGCAACGCACTGACGTCCGGTTCGAGCATGTAGTTGATCCACGCAAGCGCGAGCGGGCGATCCTTGGCGGAACGCGTCATCGACCAGCAGTCCAGCCAGGCGAGCACCCCTTCGTCGGGAATCACGTAGCCCACGTCGGCGCCGGCGCGGCGCAACGATTCAACCTGCTGGGTGCCATAGTTGCCGAACATCAGGGCAACTTTGTGCTGGATGAAGAACGCGGTCGCTTCTTCAGGCAACGTGTAATAGGTCAGCAGGTTGCGGCGCAGGTCGACGAGCTTGTGAGCGATCACGCGCATCTGCGTGGCGTCGAGCTGGAAGGGATGCGGATAGCCCAGCGCCAGCGCGGTGAACGAGAAATTATGCTGGGCGCTATTGAAGTCGAGCACCTTGCCGCGATAGCGCGGGTTCCACAATTCGCGCATCGAGCGCGGCGCAACGGCGATCTGCTTGCGGTCATAGATCAGCCCCATCGACGAGTACGTGAATGGAATGGCGTACACATTGCCTGCCGAGGTCAGCCCTTCGATCGCCGACAGCGCCTGAAACCGCGGCAACTGTTTTTTCGTATTCGGCAAACTGGCCAGATCGAGCGGCGCCAGCAGATTCGCGCGGGTATAGCGCTCGATTTCAGCAGTATTCGCTGCGAGCACATCGAACTGCGGCGTGCCCTGAGCATGCATCTGCGCCCATAGCGCCTCGTCGGAATCGACAAGCGTGACTTCGACCTTCGCGTTGTAGCGTGACTCGAAAGTCTTGACGACGTCAGCGTCCGCATAACCGGGCCATGCCAGCACACGCAGAACGTTGTCGGCGGCCACGACGGGTGCTGAAGACAAAAGGCTACAGCAGAAAGCGGCGTTTATCAGTAATGTCAAAAAAGCGGAAAACGCGCGGCCGCGCAGTGACTTCGCGCGTGCCGCTGCGACTGCAGTTCGGCTCCGGCGCGATGGTTTGAAACAGCGCATTTCGTCTGCCATCGAAATCGTGTGCATATACAACCGCTTAGCAGAAGGTCATTAAGACGAACGCAAACAGGCGCGCGGTATTTAATCGCGGGCGTAGTGCTCGATGACTTTGTTCAGACAGATACCGGTGCAACCGTACGCTGCAAAGGCAGCCGTGCGGAGCGTTGATCATAGCGCCAAGCAATGCATTTTTGGTTCCGGCCCCGCCTCAATCGAGAAAAAACAATTGGTCAGGTGTGATTTAACAAATACGCTCATCTGTATTTAACGGTTGTTCTCGCGAAATCTTTAACTTCGGCGACGCTCAATTGAAACAATCACGGTCGCGTAATAGTCTGCAATAACTGCTGGTAATAGCGCCATTCTGAATACTGGTTTTGCCGGCACAGCGCAAGGTGCGAAGCACGCCGGAAAAGCGCCGTGGGTAGCCAACTTCATTACGGCTCCTTTACGCGACAACAGGTAGCATCCCAAGGCCATGCAATTCGCATGACGACCCCGTCGAAACTCCACCACATTCAGGCTTTAGAAGCTATTCCCGTGCGCTATCCGGTGTTTCACTAGCTACCCAATCTTTTTGAACTGATAAGCTTGGCGCGCGCTGCTGGCCGCCCCGGCCGGCAGCTTCAACCCAAGCCCGGTCGTGAGTCGCGCCGGGCGTCCCGCAGCGGCACAACCGCATACGGGAGTATTCGAACTACACCGAGGAGTTAAACAGTGAAAAAACTGCTAGCGGCTTTGACGGTTGCTCTGCTTGCAACCGTCTCGATTGGCGCACACGCTAAAGATTGGTCGACAATCCGTTTCGGCGTTGACGCCAGCTACCCCCCGTTTGAGTCCAAGGGCTCCGACGGCAAGCTCGCGGGCTTCGACATCGACCTCGGCAATGAAATCTGCGCGCGCCTGAAGGCCAAGTGCGTGTGGGTCGAAAACGACTTCGACGGCATGATCCCGGCCCTGAAGGCGAAGAAGTTCGACGGCGTGCTGTCGTCGATGTCCATGACGCCGCAACGCGCTGAGCAGATCGCCTTCTCGTCGAAGCTGTTCAACACGCCGACGCGCCTCGTCGCGAAGAAGGGTTCGGGCATCCTGCCGACCGCCGATTCGCTCAAGGGCAAGACGGTTGGTGTCGAGCAAGGCACGATCCAGGAAACCTACGCGAAGACGTACTGGGAAGCGAAGGGCACGAAGGTTGTGCCGTATCAGAACCAGGACCAGGTCTATGCCGACTTGCTGTCGGGCCGTCTGGACGCAGCGCTGCAAGACGCAGTGCAAGCTGAGATCGGCTTCCTGAAGACGCCGCGCGGCGCGGGCTTCGACTTCGTCGGCAAGGACCTCGACGATCCGAAGATCCTCGGCAACGGCGCAGGCATCGGCATGCGCAAGGAAGACACCGATCTGAAGGCGAAGGTCGACAAGGCGATTGCCGACATCATCAAGGACGGTACGTACAAGAAGCTCGAGAAGAAGTACTTCGACTTCGACGTGTACGGCAGCTAAGCCAGTCACGCGCGCCTGACGGCGCGCTTGCCGGCTTGCAGAAAACGGGCTCCGCATCACGCGGAGCCCGTTTCGTTTGCGGGGCCGCTTTGCCGCGCCGCCCGGACTGTGATCGAACCGGATAGGCCGGCCCGCGTGCCACGCGCGATCCAAACGGCGCCGCCTAAGACCACGCGCCGCGTCATATCGGCTAAGATCGTGCGCTAGAGGCGCTGCGAACCCGCCCGCCAATGACCGACATTTAAACACCCTTTCCCCTTGTAATCAACGACATAGCGCGGCGCGCCCCAGATGCCCGCGGATTTGAAAACCATGCAAACCCAAACCCATCCGCTGATTGCCCCGACGCTCGGCACCGCCCGTAATCTGACGAGTTTTCACTATGGTCCCGGCGGCGGGCAGAAGATTTACATCCAGTCGTCGCTGCATGCCGACGAGTTGCCTGGCATGCTGGTTTCGTGGGCGTTGCGCCGCAAGCTCGCCGCGCTAGAAGCCGCCGGCAAGGTGCGCGGCGAAGTCGTGATCGTGCCGGTGGCCAATCCGATCGGTCTGAATCAGCACTTTCTCGGCCATCTGACGGGCCGCTTCGAAACCAACAGCGCGCAGAACTTCAACCGCAATTTCTACGAATTGTCGGCGCTGATTCAGCCCGGCATCGAAGCGCGCCTGACCGACAACATCGACGCCAATCGCACGGCGATCCGCGCCGCGATGCGCGAAGCGCTCGACGCGCAGGGGCCGGTCACCGAACTCGAATCGCAACGTCTGGCGCTGCAAAAGCTCTCGTATGACGCCGATGTCGTGCTCGATCTGCACTGCGACTGGGACGCCGCGATGCACATCTACACGAACCCGGACCTGTGGCCGGAAGTCGAGCCGCTTGCCTGCTATCTGGACGCCAAGGCGTCGCTGCTGGCGCTGAATTCGGTCGGTAATCCGTTCGACGAAATCCACAGCTTCTGCTGGTCGGATCTGCGCGGCCGCTACGGCGACCGTTTCCCGATTCCGAACGGCTCGGTCTCGGTCACGATCGAACTGCGCGGTCAACGCGACGTGTCGTACGAGTACGCCGAGCGCGACGCTCAGGCGATCATCGAGTACCTGACCTCGCGTGGCGTGATCGACGGCACGGCCGCTCCGCTGCCCGCGCTCGAATTCGCCGCCACGCCGCTGGCCGGCGCCGAGCCGATCGTCGCGCCGATCAGCGGTGTGCTCGTGTATCGCTGCGAAGTCGGTACCTGGGTCGATATCGGCCATGAGATCGCCGATATCGTCGATCCGTTGACCGATCGCGTCGTCACGCTGAAGAGCACCGTAGCCGGTGTGCTGTATGCGCGGCATTTGACGCGCTTCGCGACGGCCGGGCTGGAATTCGCACGCATTGCCGGTGCGAAGGCGTTCAGAAGCGGATCGTTGTTGAGCAACTAACTAAGGAACAATTGAAGCCGCGCTTTCGCAGGATTCATCTGTAAAAGTTGCGCCTGCAAAGCAAAACGCCCGCTATTTCAGCGGGCGTTCTGCGTTTACGGGTCTGTTGCAAAAGAGCGGATTACTCAAAGGCGACCGGAAAGCCGCCTGTAAAACCGCTCAGAAAGCCGGAATGATCGCGCCTTTGAACTGCGTGTCGATGTATTTGCGCACTTCATCCGACTCATACGCCGCGACCAGCTTCTTGACCCACGGCTTGTCACGATCCTGCGCGCGCACGGCGATCAGATTCGCGTACGGACCTTTGAGGTCCTCGATTGCGATCGCGTCCTTCGTCGGCTGCAAGCCGGCCTTCACCGCGTAGTCCGTGTTGATCGACGCCGCGTCGAGGTCGTCGAGCGAGCGCGGCAATTGCGCGGCGTCGAGTTCCACCAGCTTGATCTTCTTCGGATTCTCGGCGACATCGAGCGGCGTGGCGTTGACGCCGTTCGTGCCGACGCCCGGCTTCAGCTTGATCACGCCGTACTTCTGCAACAGCAGCAGCGCGCGGTTGCCATTCGACGGATCGTTCTGGATGCCGACCTTCGCGCCTTCCGGCAAGTCCTTGAGCGACTTGAGCTTTTTCGAATAGAAGCCCATCGGCGACACATAGGTCAGGCCGACGTTGACGATCTTGTAGCCGCGCTGCTTGATCTGGCTATCGAGAAACGGCTGGTGCTGGAAACCGTTGGCGTCGAGGTCGCCGGCGTCAAGTGCCGCGTTCGGCTGCACGTAGTCGTTGAATTCGATGACCTTCACATTCAGCCCTTCGCGCGCCGCCACCTTGGTCACGACCGACCAGATTTGTGCGTCCGGGCCGCTCATCGTGCCGATCTTCAGTTGTTTGTCGTCGGCGTGCGCAAACGTTGCCGTCAGCGAAACGGCGGCGATAGCGAGCAGATTCTGGATGATTTTCCGGCGTTGCATGCATTTCCCCACAAGCGATTTTGATTGGCAGGTGCGGATCCTCGCATGCAGCAAATGCCCCTGAAAACCAATCGTTTTTCACACGCTTATATGCACGATCTGGAAAAAGCTTATGCGCGACGTGCCTTGCTCGATTTCAACTGGCAATGCTATGTGAGTGTCGCGCCAGCGCGACAGATTACAAAAATAAGCAAAGCTGTCACATACCTTACTCTGCATTCCCTTAAATTTCGCTCCATCTCACGACCTTACCTAAGAGTACGGCGTGGTGATCGCTTAATTTTTAATCGGAGAAAGTCTTGAACAAGAAAGTATTGGCCGCCGCTACGCTCGCCGTCTTCGCCACCGCCGCACACGCACAAAGCAGCGTCACGCTGTATGGCTTGATCGATGCCGGTTTCACCTATGTCAACCATGCTGGCCCTCAAGCCCAGAAGCTTTATCAATACGGCGACGGTGTCGCCCAAGCCAGCCGTTGGGGCCTGCGCGGTACGGAAGACCTCGGCAATGGCCTGAAGGCGCTGTTCACGTTGGAAAACGGCTTTAACTCCGGCACCGGCGCGCTCGGCCAGGGCAGCTCGCTGTTCGGCCGTCAGGCATACGTCGGTCTGTCGCAGAACGGCATCGGCACGCTCACGTTCGGTCGCCAATACTCGTTCTCGACGGACTTCCTGGGTGGCGTGTACAGCAACGGCAGCCAGACCGTCGCGGGTAACTACGGCTATCACATCAACGACGTCGACCAGCTCACGTCGAGCCGCGTCAGCAATGCGGTCAAGTTCACCAGCGCGAACTTCGCGGGCCTGACCTTCGGCGGTATGTACGGCTTCTCGAACCAGGCTGGTGCATTTGCTGGCGCGCCGGGCGCAACCGGTTCGTCGTCGGTGTACAGCTTTGGCGTGAACTACGCGAACGGCCCGTTCGGCATCGGCGCTGCATACACGGACATCCGCTACCCGGGTTCGGCATCGCCGACCACCTTCTCGACGACGCTCGCAAACTCGGCGATCAGCGGTACGGCTAAGGACCTGTCCACGGTCGGCGTTGGCACCAAGTACTCGATCGGCGCGGCAACGATGTGGGCTCTCTGGACGCACACGAACATCGAACAGATCACCGGTCACATGACGACGTTCAATGCGTACGAAGCAGGCGGCAAGTACGCCTTCACGCCGGCACTGACGGGCGCGCTGGGCTACACGTACATGCAGTCGAAGGACCAGACCAACGGCCACTGGAACCAGATCGACGCCAGCGTCGACTACGCATTGAGCAAGCGCACCGACGTGTACCTGCTGGGCGTTTATCAGGCAGCTGCGGGCAAGACGTCGAAGAATACCGGCCTGCAAGCGCAGATCGGCTCCAGCACGAGCAGCTTCCTGCCGGTGGCAGGCGCAAGCACGCAACTGGCAGTTCGCGCAGGCCTGCGTCACAAGTTCTAAGCGAGTTTTACCTGGTCGGCGAGGAGCGCAAGTTCCTTGCTGTCCTGAGGTTCTGGAAAACGCCCTGCGGGGCGTTTTTCTTTTGGGGGAGCGGTTTTCGCGTGCCCACGTCGACACTTATGCCGCGAGCTTCATACTCACCAGCCGATTCAGACTGACGCCCTGTTCAGCCGCTTGCATTGCGAGCGCGCGATGCTGCTGCGGCGGGATCCGAACTCTAAACTCGCCGCTGTAGCGCTTCTCGGCCAATGGTTCCGGTACCGCCTCCCCGCCTTCCTGCATATCTGCGACTGCTTCGGCGACCGCAGCGCGAATTCCCTTCAACGCGGCATCCGGCGTGCGCGCAAGCCACGACAAGGACGGAAACTCCGCGCACAAGCCGACATGTTCGCCGTCCTCGGGCGACCAGGTAACGCGATAGGTGTAGTGATCAGCGGGCATGTTGACTCTCCGTAAGCTTTTCTATGGCTTGTAATACCTGACGTACCTGGTACGCCTTGGCTTTGCCGTTATCGTTTTGAATGTTGACGCGAGGATCTCCCGGCCATGGGGTTTTGAACACTGCGTGGCTCGTGCCCGAGCGGCGTGGTTCGCCAAAATATTGCGTGCATACCTTGAGCAACGCCGAAAAGCGGACGTTGGTCGGCTCACGGCGCATCTGGCCAAGAATTTTCTCCGTCATGAATCAATGGTGCCATTAGTGATACCATTTTTCAAGCTTCTGGCCAAAGTGTCACACTGATCAAATCCGCCAGCAGCGTCTTCCTCCCCCCGCCACTTCCAGCGCTGCCGCCGCATCTGGTACGCTGCGCCCTTTGCTACCGCTTGCATTGGACTCGATGGAAACCCCTTTCAACGACCGCGGCGTGTCGGTCACGCGTAACGCACTCTCGTCGGCCGGCCAGGTCTTTCCGCTGCGCGACATCGTCGACGTGCAAGTCGTCACCGTGCAGAAGAACAAGGCCCTGCCCCGTGCGATCTCGTTGCTTGGACTCGTGGGCGCTGTTGTCGGCGGGATATTGCGCTCGCCGGTCGGCATGGTGTGCGGCACGATGCTGGTCGTGGTTGGCTGGCTTACGTGGGCGACCCAGGACATCACGCATCGTCTGATGGTGCAGACCGCGAATGGTCTGCGTGAGGCGCTCATGAGCACCGATCGCGAGTTCGTCGAGCGCGTTGCCGCAGCCGTGCACGAAGCGAAGAGCGTCGCTGTAGCGCCCAAGGCCTGAGCAGCCGCCGTCCGATATACGCGAGGCGCGGCGCGTTAACACAAAATTGATTCGCGACGCGGCAGCTTTTGCGCGTCGTTGAGGCGCGCGTCGTTAGAGTGGTTGGGTGTCAACAACGCGCGCCGCCTCGCCGAATCGGCGCAACCACGATGCTCACGTCAGTTGCAACGTCTGAAGTCCCCATCCCGCGCGCACCGCGCGAATCACGTCTTCCCCGCCGCACGCATGTCGTCGTTCCGCTCGTCATCATTGACGTCACTGTGCCCGGCACCTCGTCGGCACACGGGCGGCGCGCGTTGCATACCGCCCTCGGCGACGATTTGCGCCTCTACGTTGTTACCGTCGACCAGCAACACGAGCGCGTAACCTTCCGTGTCGAAGTCACCTCGCGCACCCTCGACGACGTGATCGGCCTGCTGACAAGCGCTCTCGACCGCGCCACGCTCGGCCGCGCGCAAACCACCGTAATCCGCCGTCCGCGCAACTATTGACATAGATCAACGCTTGCACGGGCGACTTGCTAGCCGTCCCCCAAACCTTTACACATCTTTGCAAATGCCCGCGGGTGGCCGTGTAGAGTCGCCGCTCCTGTTATCGCGTGTTCCCTCCCGCAGGCCGCCGCAAGCGTTCCGGTTTCCCCGCCCACGCCGCGGCAATCCAGTGAGATTGCCGCCAGTGCTGTTCGAGTTGTCCAACCCGCAGCCCACGATGCATCGCCTTCGCCAGGGACCCGCCTTTTTGCAAAGCGTGATCCTATGTTCCTGTCGTCTCTCGATGCCGCGCGCCGGCATGCCGCCTCTCATCTTTCTCCATTTCGTCGCTCAGCTTCGGCGGCACTGCTTGCAGCCGGCGCGTTCTCCGCGCTAACCGGCTGCTCCGTCACCTTCCCCACCCCCACGCCGCCAGCCCCCAATGCCGCGCTGATCAACGGCGGCAACGATGGCCTGCTGATTCCGCTGCACGTGGAGCGTGCCGACGAAGACCACGCGCGCCTCGGTCTGCCGGTTCAACTCGACGGCAAGCCGGTTTACATGGCGCTCGACACGGGTACGCAAGGCACGCGGGTGTTGAAGTCGGTGCTGCCCGGTTCGGGCTACACAAGCGCCGGCGGCGTGACATCGTTGTCGTTCGCGAACGGCGTGGAGGTGCTCGGCTCGGCCGTGAAGGTGCCGTTCAGCCTCGCCGGCACCACCCCGACGCCGATTGCCGCGCAAGCGGTGGACGTCGTGCGTTGCTTGCCGAACGCGCGCAAGTGCGTCGGGATGGACGGCTACACCGGCGAATTCGGCTGGGCATTTTCCGGCATCGTGGGCGTCGGCGCCGCGCAGCCCGACGACAACAGCTACACGCAACCGTTGCGCGCATTGCCCGGCAACATCGGTCAACGCTATCTGGTGCACGCGAACTTCGCAAAGCCGTACATGGTGTTGAGCCCCTCGAGCACCATCACCAAAAACTACACGATGGTGCCAATGACAATGTCGAGAGACGGCACGGCGCAATGGCCACGAGGCTGTGTGAACGTGGCTGACAAGATGACCTTCTGCGCGCCGCTGGTGTTCGCAACCGGCAGCACCGGCATGATCCGCCTCGAAATGGACAAGGCGCCCAACTGGACCGGTGACGGCGATGTCGGCAACGTGCTCGATCAGGGTAACTACGAGACGGCCATCGGCACTGGATCGTGGGTGCACCGTTACGAGAAGGCGCAAGTCACGATCGTCAAGGCGAAGCCGGACGCTAACCGCATCGTGGTCGGTTTGATGGCCATGCAGAACATCGACGTGTTATTCGATTTCCCGCGTGGGCAGTTCGGTTTGTATGCCGCGCAAGAGAGCGAACGATTCGCCCCGTGATAGTCATCGATCGATAAAGAAAGGCCGTGCGAAAAATTTCGCACGGCCTTTTTCATTTGAGCAAGCGCCATACACAAACGTGCCTGCGTCACTCCACCCCGTCACTCCACCGCGTCACTCCATACTGAGCGGATTCACGTGCCAGATATTGCGCGCATATTCGCCGATCGTGCGGTCCGACGAAAACTGCCCCATGCCCGCGACGTTCTCGATCGCGCTCTCGGTCCACGCCCGCCGGTCGACGAAACGCGCATCCACTTCGTCCTGCGCTTTCGCAAACGCAGCGAAATCGGCGAGCACCATATAGTGATCGCCCCAATCCACCAACGTGTGGAAAATGTCCGAGAAACGCAGCGGATCATCCGGTGAGAAGTAACCCGTGCGAATCTGGTCGAGCGCCATGCGCAGTTCCGGATTCTCCTCGTAGACTTGCCGCGGCCGGTAGCCAGTGGCGCGCAGGTTGTCCACTTCATCAGCGGTATGGCCGAAGATGAAAATGTTGTCGCGTCCCACCGCGTCGCAGATCTCGATGTTCGCGCCGTCCATCGTGCCGATCGTCAACGCGCCGTTCAACGCGAGCTTCATGTTGCCGGTGCCTGACGCTTCGGTGCCGGCCATCGAAATCTGCTCGGAGAGATCAGCCGCTGGAATGATCAACTCGGCCACGCTCACGCCGTAGTTCGGCACGAACACCACCTTGAGGCGATCGCCGATCAACGGATCGTGATTCACCTTCTCGCTGACATCGCCGATCAGCTTGATGATCGTCTTCGCCATGCGATACGCGGACGCCGCCTTGCCGGCGAACATCACCACGCGCGGCACCCAATCGCGCTCCGGATTCGCGCGAATCTGGTTGTAGCGCACGATCACGTGCAACACGTTCAGCAACTGCCGCTTGTATTCGTGAATACGCTTGACCTGAAGATCGAACAACGCATCGGGATCAAAGTGCAGTTTGGTGTGATGCGCAAGCCGCTGCACGAGCCGCAGTTTGTTCTGCCGCTTCGCTTCATGAAAGGCGTCGATGAACGCGCTGTCGTTGCGCAGACTGCGCAGTTGCTCCAGCTCGAACAGATTGCTGCGCCAATGCTTGCCGATCTGCTGATCGATCAGCGACGAGAGCGACGGACTCGCCTGCGCCAGCCAGCGCCGCGGCGTGATGCCGTTGGTGACGTTGGTGAAGCGGTCCGGATAGATGCGCGCAAAGTCGGAGAAAATATCGCGCGTCATCAGTTGCGAATGCAACTTCGATACACCATTCACCTTGTGACTCGCGACGATCGCCAGATACGCCATCCGCACGCGACGCTGGCCATATTCGTCGACCAGCGAAATGCGGCGGATCATCTCGCCGTCGTGTCCCGATTGCTCGCTGACATGCTTGAGAAAGCCCGCATTGATCTCGAAGATGATCTCCAGATGCCGCGGCAAAAGACGCGCAAGCATCTCGACATCCCACGTTTCGAGCGCTTCGGGCATCAAGGTGTGGTTCGTGTACGAGAAAATTTTCGTGACGTGATGCCACGCCTTGTCCCACGGCTGATGATGAACATCCACCAGCAAGCGCATCAGTTCCGGAATCGCCAGAACCGGGTGCGTGTCGTTCAAATGCACCGCCACCTTTTCGGAGAAGCGCCCAAACGTGCTGTGCGTGCGCTGATAGCGGCGAATCAGATCCTGCATGGTCGCCGAGACGAAGAAGTATTCCTGCCGCAGCCGTAGTTCGCGGCCGGCCGGCGTCGAGTCGTCCGGATACAGCAGGCGCGAGACGTTCTCCGACATGTTCTTCGTATCGACCGCGTTGCGGTAGTCGCCACGATTGAACGCACCGAGATCGAGTTCTTCGGTGGCGCGCGCCGACCATAGGCGCAGCGTATTGGTCGCGTCTGTCGCGTAGCCTGGAATGACGGTGTCATACGCGGTGGCGTTCACATGCTCGGTGTCGATCCACTCCACATGCTCGCCGCGCTGCACCGTGCGGCCGCCGAAGTGCACCATGTACTTGATCTCGGGCCGCGGAAACTCCCACGGATTGCCCGCGCGCAGCCAGTAGTCCGGCGCTTCGACCTGCTCGCCGTCGACGATCTCCTGACGGAACATGCCGTATTCGTAACGGATACCGTAGCCGAAACCCGGAATGCCGAGCGTCGCCATCGAATCGAGAAAACAGGCGGCGAGCCGCCCGAGGCCGCCGTTACCGAGGGCCGCGTCCGGTTCGATATTGACCAGCATGTCCATATCGACGCCGAGATCCGCGAGCGCTTCCTTCACCTGATCGTGGATGCCGAGCGCCAGCAACGCGTTCGTAAACGTGCGGCCGATCAGGAATTCCATCGACAGGTAGTAGACGCGCTTGACGTCCTGTTCGTACTGCAGGCGCGTGGTCTTCATCCAGCGCGCGACCAGCCGGTCGCGCACGGCGAGCGCCGCGGCGTGCAGCCAGTCATGTGGATGAGCGGTGACGGCGTCCTTGCCGACGCCGTACATCATGCGATTGGAAATTGAGCGCCGTAGCGCGTCGACGGTACTGTTGAGCTGGTCGAATTCCAGATCGACGGCTGTCATCGAGGCCTCCGGGGAAAAAACGACGCGACATACGCGAACCGCATAGATGACGGACGGGAGGCGCGTGTCGGTCAGGCGGGTTAGCAAACAGAGTACGACATTTTACGGCGCAGGAACACCGCCGAGCGCGAGCGGGTGCTCATGCACATGCCATGCCCGCCGACATACGGGGCTTCACGCATTTCACACGCATTCCGCGCACGCACGCGGTGCAAAGGCAGCCTGTGCGCGGCACTGGGTGCGTGCATCGGCCCGCAAAACAGGCAAACGATATCAAGCGATGAAAGCCGACTGCATGGGAGAGAGGCAGCACGATTATCTTTTTCGACGTGTGACGTGCCGATGAATGCGTTGACCGGTTCAATACGTGGTCAAATCGGCGCGCCTCGTCTGCTGAACTGTTATGCCGAAGCGATATGCGATAACGAGGCGCCACGCCGATTCGAAGACGCCGGGCGGACTTGACCGTTAGTTGCGTTAGAGACGTCCGATCAAGCGCCCCGCCCTGCCGGCCTCCCAGCACGATTTCCACGTCTCTGTAACAATCACTTCATTCGCCGCGCGCGCCGCCCTGACCGCTGGACTCGGGCCCCGCGCTTCACGCCACGCAACCCTGCCGCCTGCACGCCGCAGCGCCGTCCCTCCGACGCGCCCGGCGCTGCGGCATGCATAACCCGACGAGCCACGCCTTGTCCGACAAACCCAGCGCCACCCGTGGCGCCACGCTCGACCAGACCTTTCCGGCGGACGGCCCGATGTCCGCCGCCAATCGCCGCGCGATGGCCGCGATCATGCTCGCCGTCGCGCTCGCCACGCTCGATACCGCGATCGCCAACACCGCCCTGCCCGCCATCGCGGCGGATCTGCACGCGGCGCCCGCGGCTTCGGTGTGGATCATCAACGCCTACCAGCTCGCAATGGTCGCGACACTGCTGCCGCTCGCCGCACTCGGCGACATCGTCGGGCATCGCAGGATTTATATCGGCGGCATTGCGCTGTTCACGCTGGCGTCGCTGGCCTGCTCGCTCGCTTCGACACTGCCGATGCTCGCCGCCGCGCGCGTGCTGCAAGGTCTCGGCGCGAGCGCGATCATGAGCGTCAACACGGCGCTGATCCGCTATCTGTATCCGCCGCATCGACTCGGACGCGGCCTCGGCACTAACGCGTTGATCGTCGGCGTGTCGTTCGCGGTCGGGCCGACGGTGGCCTCGCTGATTTTGTCCGTTGCCGCGTGGCCGTGGCTGTTTGCGGTCAACGTGCCGCTGGGTCTGCTGGCGCTGGCCTTCGCATGGCCGGCGCTGCCGCACACCGAGCGCGGCAAACACAACTTCGACCCGATCGCGGCGCTCCTCAACGTGATCACCTTCGCCGCGCTGATCTTCGCGCTCGGCGAAGCGGCCCAGCGCGCCTCAACGCAACTGGTGCTGAGCGCGGCCGCGATCGCCGTGGTGTTCGGCGTACTGCTGATTCGTCGTGAAGCCGGTCACCCCGCACCGATGCTGCCGGTCGATCTGTTCAAGCGGCCGGTGTTTGCGTTGTCGGCAGTGACTGCGGTGTGCTCGTTCGCCGCGCAAGGGTTGGCGTTCGTGTCGCTGCCTTTCTACTTCGAGGACGTGCTGCATCGCAGCCAGGTCGAGACCGGCTTTCTGATGACGCCGTGGCCCGTGGTGGTCGCATTGGCCGCGCCGCTGGCAGGCAGTCTGTCCGACCGCTATCCGCCGGGCCTGCTTGGCGCGATCGGTCTGGCGGTGATGTCGGCGGGGATGGCGTCGCTGGCGTTGCTGCCGGTGCATCCGCATGTGCTCGACATCGGCATCCGCATGGCGATTTGCGGCGCGGGCTTCGGCTTCTTCCAGTCACCCAACCTGAAGGCATTGATGGCGAGCGCACCGCCCGAGCGCAGCGGCGGCGCCAGCGGCATCGTCGCGACTGCCCGGCTGCTCGGGCAGACCACCGGCGCTGCGCTGGTCGCGCTGAGCTTCGGTATCGCCGGCCGTCATGGGCCCACACTCGCGCTCAGCGCCGGCGCCTTCTTTGCCGGCGCGGCGAGCCTTGCAAGCGGACTGCGGCTGTTCGCGCCTTCGCATCGCTCAGGCGCGCACGCGAAAGCGTCGGCGAAGTAAACAAAACGGGCGCACTGCTGTGGCAGTGCGCCCGTTTTTTCTTCCCGGCATTTCGATCGATCAATGCGCGGCGAAATACCCCTTCACCGCGGCGATAAACGTATCGATATCCGCACGCGACACATCCTTATGTGTGACGAAGCGCGACGCATACAGCATCTGCGTGAGGATCCCGCGCTCCTTGAGCCACGCTTCGAGCGGTACGCAATGTTGCTGCGGAAAATGCGCAAACACCATGTTGGTCGCGATCGACTGCACCTTGACCTGGTCGATCGATTCCAGACCGGCCGCCAGATGCGCGGCGTTGGCGTGATCGTCGGCAAGACGCTCGACGTTGTGATCCAGCGCGTACAGGCAGGCCGCCGCCAGCACACCGGCCTGACGCATCCCGCCGCCCAGCACCTTGCGCCAGCGATGCGCCACGTCGATCAGCGCCTGGCTGCCGACCAGAACCGAGCCGACCGGCGCACCCAGGCCCTTCGAAAAACAGATCGAGACTGAATCGAACCGTTCACACAGCGCCGCAACCGGCTTGCCCGATGCGACCGCCGCGTTGTAGACACGCGCGCCGTCGAGGTGAGCCGACAAACCATGCTTACGCGCCAACTGCACCGCCTCGTCGACATAACCCGCCGGCAGCACTTTGCCGCCGATGGTGTTTTCCAGCGCCAGCAGCCGCGTACGCGCGAAGTGGTTGTCGATCGGCTTGATCGCGGCGGCGATCTTCTCGAGCGGGATCGAACCGTCGGCGGCATTCTCGAGCGGCTGCGGCTGAATGCTGCCGAGCACCGCGGCGCCGCCGCCTTCGTACTTATAGGTATGCGCCAACTGGCCGACGATGTATTCGTCGCCGCGCGCGCAATGCGCCATCAACGCCGCCAGATTGCTTTGCGTGCCGCTCGGAAAGAACAGGCCGGCTTCCTTGCCGGCACGCTCGGCGACCGTTGCCTGCAGACGCAGCACGGTTGGGTCGTCGCCCCAGACGTCGTCGCCCACTTCGGCGGCCGACATCGCCGCGAGCATGGCAGGAGTTGGACGGGTTACGGTGTCGCTGCGCAAATCGATCATGGTGAAAACCTCGTGTGTCCCTGTTTGTGTCAATGCATGACAGCCTGTGATCGCCGGCCCGCGCACCGCTTCATCTGCTTCGATGAACGGCCACGACTCCGGCTGTTGAGCCACACAGTGTATTCAATTAATTAACGCGGCGCTGAAAACCGCGCTAATAGGCGCGGTTCACCCACCCGACTTCGGCAGCCACGCAAGCGGGTCGACCGGCTGGCCGTTCTGGCGGACTTCGAACTGGATCGACGCCACGCCGCGGCTATCCACGCCGACTTCGCCGATGGTTTGTCCCTGCGCGACAGCATCGCCTTCCTTGACCAGCAGCGTGCTGTTCTGCCCGTAGGCGGTAATCAGCGAATCGTCGTGCTTGATGATGATGAGCGGACCGTACGCCTCGATACCCGTGCCGGCGTAAACCACCCGGCCGGTCGCGGCGGCCTTGACCGGATCGCCTGCGTGGCCGCCGATCACGATACCGTTCGACTTGCCCGGCGCAAAGGCTTTCAGCACGGGACCCCGCAACGGCCACAGCAGCACGCCTTGCTGCGGCACGCCGGGCGTGCCAGGCGTCGCGGCAGCGCCATTCTGACCGGCAACACCGACCGGCGGCGTCACCACGCTACCCGACGCCATGGGCGGCGCCACTCGCAGCACCTGCCCCGGATTGACCGCCGCATTCGCTGCGAGGCCGTTCCATGCCGCAATCTCCTGCGGCTTGCGACCGTACGCCGACGCGATGCCCGCCAGCGTGTCACCCTGATTGGCGCGGTAGTAACCGGCTGGCACAGGGACGGTGCCAAGGGTAGTCGGGCGGGACGGCGCACTGCTATAGAACGGCGTGCTTTCCCACGGCATCGACGTACAACCGCTGATCATCACGCCGAGTGTCGCCGAGATCAGCAACCGGGTCGCCGTGAATTGCCATTGTCTTGTCATGTGATTTTCCTCGACACTTAGATTCAATCGGATTCAATCAGCCCCAAGCATTCGCCGTGCCGCTCGCCACGGGCGCCACGGCACTTATCCATTATGCCGCCGTGCGCGCTGGCAACGGCTTCGACACGGCATGGGCCAAGGAACCGTCAGACACTGCCCTCGGCCTCGACCACCAGAATGCGCGCCACACCGATCGGATGCGCAACGTGTTCGGTGCCCACCGACGCGTAGAACACATCGCCCGTTTCCAGAATCGCCGACTGTTCCACGCCGCCTTCCCGATAGCGCATCTCCACGCGGCCGTCGAGTACGGCGAACACTTCCTCGCCGTCGTTGACATGCCACTTGTACGGCTGATCGGTCCAATGCAGGCGCGTCGTAATGCCGCCCATGTTGGCGATATCGAGCGCGCCCCACGGACGCGTCGCGGTGAAGCTCTTGCTGCGAATGATCTTCATGGTGAATAGTGGGTTGAGAAGCAGACGCTGTCGACGCGTTATCCGTGCCGCATACCAAACCGCCCGGCCCAGCGGGATCACGCGTTTCGACCGACCCCATTATAGGTGTTGCGGCAGGCGCAACCGCCGCCACACGGCCGGGCGAACGCATTCGTGTGATTATTGAATCCTTTTAACCCTCGCCTATACTCAGTCATGCTGCCGCAACGCACCGTACGCAAACGCCTGGATCCAGCGAGGAGTTGAGGATGAACAAAGCCACGTTTCTGGCCGTGCAACTCAACGTCGACGATATTGCGGCGTCGCCCGGTTTGGTCGAGTTGCTGAACACCCATCTGGTTTTCGCGGCAGACGTCGCCGAAGCCGCGGACGCGCTGGTCCAGCTGGCCAGCATCGCGGGATTGTCGAGCGGCGTCGAAGCCAGCGTCGAGATTCCGGCACTGGCGATTGAACGGCTGCGCGAGGCGCTCGACAATCTCAGTGGCTACGACGAATCCTGGTTGCTTGCCCTCGAACCCAGCCGCGCGCTGTTCGATGAAATAGGCCGCCGGCATCGCACCTTGCATTAAAGCTGCGCTCGCGGAAAACGCATCCGCACTGCCGCGCACCCCGGTGCTCAGTTGCTAGTACCGCCGGTCCGCCACTTTTCGCTCACCGCCCGAACCGCCAGATTGTCCGGCATGCTTGACTGTCGACGCCGTCTGAAGGTTTCGGGCGAGTCAACCGGAGGAACCGCCGTGAAAAGTCTCCTGAACCGCCGCAGCGTGCTGGCAGGCCCATCGCATCTCGTGCAGGTCGCGCGAGAGAACACCGCCGATTCCGTATCGCCCGACGACAGCGAGGAGGCGGCGCTGGCCGCGGCGGCCGGCGTCACGCCCGCTGCCGCTGGTGCCCAGCCCGCCCCAGTCGCCGAGCCGGCGCGGCCGGTGACGACCTTACGGCCGGTGCCGGTGGTGCCTTCGCAGGTTAGCGTGCGCGGCGTGCAGATGGCCGACACCGCCGAAATCGAATGGCTCGCCGAAGAAGAAGCGCTGACGCCGTTCCGCGTGTTCCGCAGCTTCGCCTATTCGGTCAGTCTGCTGTTCCACGCGAAGGAACTGACGTACTACGTCGCGCTGTATCAGGACGGCTCGCTGTGGCGCGCGCTCAAAGCCGCCGACCTCGAAGCCGCGGAAGCGGCCTTCCATCACTTCGAGGAACAGGCGACGCGGCTCTCGGAAGGCGAAACGCGCCGCGCGCAACTCGAGGCGCAAAACGAACAGCTTGCGCGCATGATCGCGCGCTCCGAGGCGCAGGCCGAACGGCTGCGCACGGATCTGCAACGGCGCGGCGCGCAGGAACAGACGGTGTCGAACCGGCAGCATCAGGTGCGCAAGGAGGTGTCGCAACTGGAAGCGCAACGCGTCGCCGCGCAGGCGCATCTGAACAAGGCGCATCGGCAGATTCATCAGTTGAATCTGACCAGCAACGAAGGGATTCCGCATTTGCCGAACCGTTGAAGCGCGCCTTGAAATCGATCTGACGGCGAGGCAACGCCGTAAACGACAAAACGCCGCCCGGCAATCCGGTCGGCGTTTTTTTATTACCCGCCGCCTGTCAGCCGGGCGGCGTTCACATCAGTTTCGGCGAATTAGTTGCCGAAGTAGACCGAGTTACGGTCGTTGCCGGTCAGCGGACGGCCGGCTTGCGAGGTGCCAGCGATCGGTGCGCCGTAGCCGCTGTTCACAGCTTGAGCGGTGCCGTTCTGTGCATCGACGCGGGCTTGCGCAGCTTGCAGGTTAGCCGGGTAATCGACATGATCGCCGATCGGGTTGTAACCGGCCTTTTCCAGTTGCACCAGTTGAGCGCGCACTTCAGCGCGGGTAAGCGGCTGGTTCGATTGAGCGAACGAAGCAACAGGAGCGACCAGAGCGGCAGCGACGACAACTGCAGAGATAAGAGTCTTCATGATGTAAACCTCCAGAACTTGTATTTAATGTGCTTTGGGCTCGTTGTCCCGTAGCGCTTAAGTAGAAGTTTAGGAGCGGCAACATCTAGGGGAAACCCCTAAAACGATGAAACTCTATTCCGAAATTCGCAATAGTAGAGGGTCCAGCGTGCTGCCACGCTATCTGCACGATAGCTATCAGCAATAATTGCCCGCCTTGAATTCAATCGCTTATGTGGCCCGGCGCGCCTTGCTGCAAGCGCGCGCCGGGCCACGATTCAAACGCTCAGCTCCAGTTCGCGTGGAAGCTGCCCGGCTTGTCGATACGTTCGAACGTGTGCGCGCCGAAGAAATCGCGCTGAGCCTGCACCAGGTTCGCCGGCAGGCGTTCCGAGCGATATGCGTCGAAATACGCCACTGCCGAAGCGAATGCCGGCACCGGCACGCCTGCATTGATGGCGGCAATCACGACTTCGCGCAACGCCGACTGATAGTTCTTCGCGATGTCGCGGAAGTACGGATCGAGCAGCAGGTTGGCGATCGCCTTGTCTTTCGTATAGGCGTCGGTGATCTTCTGCAGGAAGCGGGCGCGGATGATACAGCCGGCGCGGAAAATCTTCGCGATCGTGCCGTAGTCCAGATCCCACTTGTACTCTTCCGATGCCGCGCGCAGTTGCGCGAAACCTTGTGCGTACGAAATCACCTTGCTGAAGTACAGCGCACGGCGCACCGATTCGATGAACGCGTCACGCTCGGCGCCGAGCGGCTTGGCTGCCGGCCCTTCCAGCACCTTGCTCGCGGCCACGCGCTGAGTCTTCAACGACGACAGCACGCGTGCGAACACGGCTTCCGTAATCAGCGGCAGCGGTGCGCCGAGGTCGAGCGCGTTCTGGCTGGTCCACTTGCCGGTGCCTTTCTGCGCCGCGCGATCGAGAATCACGTCGACCAGATCCTTGCCGGTTTCTTCGTCTTTCTTCTTGAAGATCTTCGAGGTGATTTCGATCAGGTAGCTGTCGAGTTCGCCCTCGTTCCATTCGGTGTAGACCTTGGCCAGTTCCTCGTTCGACAGACCGACGACCTGCTTGAGCACGGCATAGCTCTCGGCGATCAACTGCATGTCGCCGTATTCGATGCCGTTGTGCACCATTTTCACGAAGTGGCCCGCTCCGTCCGGACCCATATACGCGACGCACGGCTCGCCGTCCGGCGCCTTGGCGGCGATTTCGGTGAGGATCGGCGCAACCAGGTCATAGGCGTCGCGCTGGCCGCCCGGCATGATCGACGGGCCTTTCAATGCGCCCTCTTCGCCACCCGACACGCCCGTGCCGATGAAATGCAGGCCGGCTTTCGCCAGTTCCTGATTGCGGCGGATGGTGTCGGTGAAATGCGTATTGCCGCCGTCGATCAGGATGTCGCCCTTGTCCAGCAGCGGCTTGAGCGACGCGATGGTGGCGTCGGTCGGCTCGCCTGCCTTGACCATCAGCAGAATGCGGCGCGGTTTTTCCAGCGACTCCACGAAGTCTTCCAGCGTGAAGGCCGGCACCAGCTTCTTGTCCGGATATTCGGCGATGAGTTCGTCGGTTTTCTCGCGGCTACGGTTGTACACCGACACCGCGTGGCCGCGGCTTTCGATGTTGAGCGCCAGATTGCGGCCCATGACCGCTAGCCCCACCACGCCGATTGCCTGTTTGCCCATGTGAATTCTCCAGAGTCCAAAAAATGTCGAGACGCCGCGCCGGAAAGAACGTCGGCGGAACGTCGAGGGTGAAAGGATAAAAGAAATGCCGGCTTGCCGCTCGCTGACGCGCATTTGCGCTCAGCGAGCAGGCTTTCCACTGCGTGCGGGCCTCAACTTTAGGCGGTGCCCGGTGATGCGCTTTATGACGCACCGCTTACACACCGCACACACCGCATTACGCAACGTCTGTCAGACCCGCGCCGCGTCCAGGCGTTTCCTGAAAACCAGACTGAAATTGTTCGCCGGCATCGCGATCGGCTCGTCGCACACGAGCCCGACCGATGCGCCCAACGCGACCACCGCTTCCATGTCGCGCACGCCCCACGCGGGGTCGCGGCTGCGCAATTGCTGATCGAACGCATCGTTGCTCGGCGAGGTATGCGCGCCACCGCGTTTGTAAGGGCCGTACAGATACAGTACACCGCCGTCGACCAGTCGGCGACTCGCGCCGGCGAATAGCGCTTGCGTCGCGCTCCACGGCGAGATGTGAATCATGTTGATACAGACCACGGCGTCAAACTGATCGGGCGCATTCAGCGTTTGCACACCCCACTCCGCCTGATGCACGTCGAGAGCGAGCGGTGCGCGCACGTTCGCCAGCCCTGCATGCGCGATCCACGCCGCAATCGACGCACGCGCGTCCGCATCGGGATCACTCGGTTGCCAGTCGAGCCCGGGCAATGCGCCGGCGAAGCAGATAGCATGCTGCCCCGTGCCGCTCGCGATTTCCAGCACACGGCCGGTAGCCGGCAGCACTTCGCGCAATACGGCAAGGATCGGTTCGCGATTGCGTTCGGCGGAGGGCGAATGTTGCCGCAACGCCGGATGGGAATCAGTCATGTTCGGTTTGTTTCAGTACAGGGTCGTGCGCACGCGTTCGGCGAGTTCACGGTCGTAGGTCGCGGCATTGAAACTGGCGCCGTTGATGCGCTGGTGGATCTCGCCGGCACTCGGCAGGCGCGAACGTTCGATATGACGCGCGGGATCCCACAGTTTCGAGCGCACCAGCGCCTTCGAGCAATGAAAGTACACCGCTTCGACGTCGATCAGCAGCACGGTGCGCGGCAGTTTACCTTCGACGGCAAAACTGTCCAGCAATTCCGGATCGTTGGAAATGCGGCCGCGGCCGTTCACGCGCAAACTTTCGCCGACGCCCGGAATGATGAACAGCAGCGCCAGGTGCGGCTCAACGATGATATTGCGCAGACTGTCGACGCGATTGTTGCCGATGCGGTCCGGCAGCGCGAGCGTGCGTTCGTTGATCACACGCACGAAGCCCGGCGCGTCGCCGCGCGGCGAACAGTCGAGGCCTTCCGGACCCGCAGTGGCGAGCACGACGAAGGGCGCGACTTCGATGAACGCGCGATAGTCTTCGTTGACGTAGGGAATCTCTTTCTTCACTGCGCGTTCGTGGGGCTGACCGTAGATTGCTTCGAGCTGTTCGATCGTCGTCAACATCGGCGTTCCTTTTGCGGGACGGTTGCTTTTCGTGAGGGCGGCACTGCGTGGGATTGGGATTATCGACGATTTGTGCGAGCCGCGCGCAGCTCGGGCGGCCCGCTCAATCCAGTGCCAGACGCCCCGCCAGCGCAGTCAGCGTGTCGGCACAGGGCGCGGCGATTTTCAGCGACAACAGCGGATCGGCGCGCGTGCGCCCCAGATTGATCGCGACGATCGGCTTGCCCTGCTTCTGCGCCCACACGCAGAAGCGGTAGCCCGAATAGACCATCAGCGACGAGCCGACCACCAGCACCGCGTCCGCCGCATCGAGCGCATGCGAAGCCGCTTCGACACGCTCGCGCGGCACGCTTTCGCCGAAGAACACCACGGCGGGCTTCAACAAACCGCCGCAGTTCGTGCACGCCGGAACGCGGAAAGCGTCGAGATCGTGCCACTCCAGATGCGCGTCGCCGTCGGCGGCGGTTTCGGCCGTGACATCCAGCAACGCGGGATTGTCGGCTTCGAGCGTGCGCTGGATCGACGCGCGCGAATGCTGCGTCCCGCAGTCCAGACACGTCACGCCGTCGATGCCGCCATGCAGTTCGATCACCTCGCGGCTGCCGGCCCGCTGATGCAAACCGTCGACGTTCTGCGTGACGAGCGTCGGCACATGGCCGGCTGCCTCGAGCCGGGCGAGAGCGGTATGCGCGGCATTCGGCTGCGCGTCGGCCACCACCGGCCAGCCCACCATGCTGCGTGCCCAATAGCGTCGGCGCATCGCAGCCGTGCCGAGAAATTCCTGCAGCGTGATCGGCGGCGAACGTTTCCATTCGCCGTTGTCGTCGCGATAACCTGGAATGCCGGAATCAGTGCTGATGCCCGCACCGGTTAGCACGAACAGACGCGGATAACGCTGCACGAAGGTATGCAGGTCGTCCAGCGTGTGCGTTTCGTTGAAGGGTTCGATGGGCGCGGGCTGAAGGTCGGTCATGACGGGGACGGGGTATGGCTGCGGCCTTGGCGTAAAACCTGAAACACCGTTTAGCGGCGCGTACGCGGTTTGCTGTGCCGCGCTTGCACCGTTTGTACCTTTTGCACCCTGAGTGCCGCCTGCCGCGCTTGCCATTCGGCGAGCGCTGACTGATAGCGCTCCAGTGCTTCATCGTAGAGATCGAAGACACACGGATTGCAGCCGCTATGACAACAATCGTCGAGGTCGGGCTGCGCGGGCGGCACCGGCTGCGGGTCGTCCTTGGGTGTGGCGCGGGGCACGGCGAATCGCTTTTTCCAGAAGGCGGGAAGCGCTCAGTATAAGTTGATCTCCTGCGATGCGTGCGGACGCGCCCTGCTCAGCCCCGCCCGACGAACGGCATCTTGCTCGCCATGATGGTCATGAACTGCACATTCGCGGACAGCGGCAATTCCGCCATATGCAGCACCGCGTCGGCGACGTGCTGCACGTCCATCAACGGCTCGACCGCGATTTCGCCATTCGCCTGCGGCACGCCGCGCGCCATCCGCTCGGCCATTTCCGTCGCCGCATTGCCGATGTCGATCTGCCCGCACACGATGTCGTATTTGCGGCCGTCGAGCGAAACCGCTTTGGTGATGCCGGTAATCGCGTGCTTGGTCGCCGTGTAGGCAATACTGTTCGGCCGCGGCGCATGCGCGGAAATCGAGCCATTGTTGATGATGCGGCCGCCCCGCGGCGTCTGCGTTTTCATCAGACCGAATGCGGCACGAGTGCAGAGAAACACGCCTGTGAGATTGGTGTCGACCACCGAGCGCCATTCGTCGATATCGAGCTCGTCGATATCCACCGGCGAGCCGTTACGGCCCGCATTGTTGAACAGCACGTCGAGACGGCCGCGCCGCGAGCGGATCGTGTCGAACAGCGCAGCGACGCTATCGGCATCTGTCACGTCGCAGGCCACGGCAAGCGCATCGCCACCGAGTTGCTGCGCTTCTTCGACCACGGCGTCGAGCGGCGCCTGGCGACGGCCTGCGAGTACGACGCTATAACCATGTTCCAGCATCTTGAGCGCGCAGGCCCGGCCGATGCCACTGCCCGCGCCCGTCACCAGCGCGACCTTCTTGATTCCCGTTCCTGTCACAGCACTTCTCCCGCTCGGTTTCTTTGGCCCTAGCACCATACAACAGCAGGTCACCCATCACAAACGCAACGGCAACGGCGCAGCCGTCGCGAAGCATGATGTCTTTCAGATTTCTTTCATTACTTATCGTTACCTTCCGCAACAGCGCCGCGTTGCGCATCAATGGTATGGTTGGCTGTTGCGCGTCACGCGCGCGATTCAGGGCCCTCCAAGGACGGAGGAAGGAAGACAGGAAGCACGCTTTATGAACGAACTTTTCACCCCGCATCGCAATGAGGTCGCGCCGCAGCACCGCTGGCCGCGCACCGGCTATCCCGCGATGGTCACCGCCACGGCCGCATGGCATGTATTCGTACTGGCCGGCTGGCTGCTGGCACCCGCCGCATGGCCATGGTGGCTCGCCGCGATCTTTGCGAATCACGCTATTTTCACGGTAGCGGGCCTCTTGCCGCGCACCTCGCTGCTGGGTCCGAACTGGACGCGCCTGCCCGCCGGCGCGCGCAACGCAGACGCGATCGCACTGACCATCGACGACGGTCCCGACCCGGTCGTCACACCGCAAGTGCTGAATCTGCTCGACGCTTTCAACGTGCGCGCCACTTTCTTCTGTATCGGCGCGAAAGCGCAACGCTACCCGGAGCTCGCACGCGAGATCGTCGCACGCGGCCATGCGCTGGAAAACCATTCACAGGTTCACGTGCACACGTTTTCGATCACGTTTCCGGGTGCTCTCACGCGCGAGATCGAAGCGGCGCAGCGCACCTTCCAGGCATTGAGCGGCGAGCGGCCAATGTTCTTCCGCGCCCCGGCGGGCCTGCGCAACATTTTTCTCGAGCCCGTGCTGCGCAAACTCGATTTGCGGCTCGCGGCGTGGACGCGGCGTGGCTACGACACGCGCGAACGCGATCCCCAGGTGGTCACGCATCGGCTGCTTCAGGGCCTTGCCCCGCGCGACATCCTGCTCCTGCACGATGGAAACGCCGCGCTCACCCTCGAAGGCAAACCGCTGATACTCGCCGTCCTGCCGAGCGTGATCGAAGCGGCGCGCCAACAGCACCTGCGCTTCGTTACGCTGCGTGAAGCGCGCGTCGACGACTGAACTGCGAGAAATCTTGCCGCGTGGCTCGGCCACCGACACGTGGCGAGCCACGCCGCGCCCTCTTACACCCGGAAATCCGCCGCCATGTCTTCGTCCGTGCGCGCCTCGAGCTCGCCGCTGCGGCAGGCCTTCAGGAACACGTCGTAATCACGTTCCACCTGATCCGCGTAGCTGGCGGCATAAGCTGCGAGTGACTCCGCAAACTGGTCGCCACGACCGATATACGCGCTGACTTCGATCGCCTGGCCGCTCGCCTTGGCATGCGCACGCGCCATGATCCAGCCGCAAAGCTTCGCGTAACCTTCCAGCAGGTCGGTGTCGAACAGCTCGATATTCGCTGACAGTTTCATGTCGCGTAGTTGCCGGAAATAGAAATGGCGCCCTAGCGGTCCGTTCGCCCAGCCGAGAAAAATGTCGCTCGCGGCCTGCAGCATGCGCTGCCCTTGCACGACGCGTTCGCCCTCGTGCTTCACGGGAGCCGACTTGTAATACTGGGCGACCACAGACGGCCGCGCCTCCTTGAGCTGCAGGAACAATGGCTTGCCCATGTGATCCACGTTCAGCACCACCATGCAGCGCGTGCCGACACTGCCGACGCCCACCACTTTGAATACGATGTCCTGCACGGTGAAATGGCTGAGCAACTCTCGCCGGTCATGCGACATCGTCTTCAGGTACTCGCCCCACATGCGTTCGAGCATCTTGCGCCAGTTGTGGCCCCTGAATGCTTCGGTTTCTTCAGGCGTGAACAGCGTGTTCGCGCCCAGCACGTGGAACAGCGCCGGCGGCGCATCGCGGATCGTCCAGTGATCGCCGTCGTGCTCGGCCATTTTCTCCAGCAGATTTTCGTGAGTCCGGCTCGCGGCCTTTTCCATGCCGCGCCGCACGATGCGGCGGCGCTCGGGAGTCAGCGCGGTTTCCGCCATGCGGTCGAACGTGATGCGGTCGTACCAGAGTTCGAGCGCGCCGCATTGCGCGTATTGCGTCATGCGATCGCGGTATTCGGTGACGGCGGTCATCACCAGATTCTCGGCTGCGCCACGGCTCAAACGCATATGACGCGCGGCGACCACGAGGCTCGCGGTCAGGCGTTTCAGGTCCCATTCGAAGGGACCCGTCGCGACTTCGTCGAAGTCGTTCAGATCGAATACGAGTTGACGCTCCGGTGTCGCGAAGCCGCCGAAATTCATCAGATGACCGTCGCCGCAAATCGGCATGGTGAGGCCGGTGTCGGGAACACGGCTCAGGTCGTGCGCCTGAATGATCGCAGTGCCGCGAAAGAAGGTGAACGGCGACACCGACATGCGCCCGTAGCGCAGCGGCACAAGCCTTTCGACGCGCCCCTCGCTGCTTTGCTTGAGCAACTCGATCGGGTTGCGATGCAACTCGCCTACCGTGCGATGGCTCGAGCGCTTCGAGTGCTCACGGGCGGCACGGCCACGGGCCTCCCGTTCGGCGATGGTGCTGGCTTTCATGCTCTTCTCCGGTTTTTTTCTGTGAATCTTTACTATCGGTTCTAGAAGACTGCTTCTGCTGACACGGTGAGCCATCACCAACGGTAGCCCACACCGCCGAAAATTACATCCGAGTCGCGATCATAGCGTGTCACGACACGATTCCATTCGATCCGCGCATTCCAGTGATCGGTAAAGCGATACGAGCCGGCGATCGTGACGAGCCCGGAAAACTTCCCGGCGCCCGGCCCCGGCGTCAGGCTGTTCTCGTTTTCGTTGATCGCATAGTAGGCGCCGACGCCGAGTCCGAGCGATACCTTATCGTTGAGGAAGGCACGCGTCGCCCACAGTTGGCTGGTCAAGCCGTCGCGGCGCGCCACCTTGCTGCTGCCCTCGTGAAGATAGCCAACCGTCACATCGAGGTATTTCGCAAGCCCACGCCGGTATTCGATCGCGCCGCCAAGTGCAGTCGGCGAGCTGGTCGAATTGATGATCGTCTCGCCGAGGTACACCGCCACTTCGTTGTTAGTGACGTTGTGCGTACTGCCGCTCGCCCAGTCGCGCGGACCGGGGGTGCCCGGGGCATCGAGCTGATAGCCGACGCCGAACATCACGCTGGTCGCATCCGGCCCGCGCTGCACATGCACGCGATTCAACTGCAGTTGCGTGATCCACCGGCTCGACGCGTAGTACGCCGCACGCACGCTATACACGACACCCCAGCCGTGAGTGTCCGAATAGCTGCCGCCTTGCACGGCCGTGGTGGTGTCGAAGTAACGGTATGGACCGACGCCCGCCTGCAGGACGAACTGCGGGCTGCCGACGGGAATACGGCCCCATAGCTGGATCATCTGGCCGTCGCGATGATGGTTGGGAATGTGTCCCTCATTGAGCCACGTGAAGCTCGCGGCAAAGTATTGCCCGAGCCCTTCCTGATAGTTGAACGCCCACGTGTAGGTGTTTGTACTGCCCGCGCGCGAGCCGCCGCCGAATAGGGAAAACTCCTGGGCGTCAGCCGCGTTGGACGCGAACAGAAGCCCGATACCGACAAGGCAGGAGGACGCTTTGGTTGTGAGCTTGATGTTCCCGGCAGAATTCAGATTCCGCATGTTTTTCGCATCTCCGGATGGGCCGCTGTCGCTGCCGGCATTCGTGAGCCGACGAGAAGCCGCGTAGCGGCTTCGAGCGCCGGGACGTTACAAACTGTTAGCCATGCTAGCAGACCGCCCGGTAAAAATGCCACACCGTGCATTTTGAATAATGCAGTCATGCAACCACGTCTTCAATCACCCGGTTTTCAAATCTCCACTATTGGTTGCGACCGCAACGACTGATCAAATTCGGCGGACAAAATTACCGGAAATCAAACAGGTGATTAACCAGTTGGTGAATATTTTATTTTTCACTGATGCGCACACTTCAGACATCGCGAATCTGGCCGTTTACCGGTACATAGCGAATATGAGTGACGCACTCGAAAAAGCCCATGAAATCGGGCCTGTTCCGCCGAACGTGCGTCGCGCAAGATAACGGAGAGAGCATGTTTGTCGCAATCGGCTGGGTAGTGGTAATGGCTTCTGTGATCGGTAGTTTTGTCGGTGTAGGCGGGCATCTTCCCGCGCTCGTTCAACCGTTCGAATTGCTATGTATTTTTGGCGCGGCGATCGGAGCGTTTGTTGTGAGCAATCCGACCTCCACGCTGAAGAAAACGATCAAGGCAATTCCTTCGTGTTTTAAGAGCGGTGGGTATACGAAGGAAAAATATCTCGAGCTGATCGCGCTGCTTTACGAGCTGCTTCAGAAGGCACGCAAGGAAGGCATGATGTCGCTCGAAGCCGACGTCATGGCGCCGGAAGAGAGCGTGCTGTTCCAGAAGTATTCGCACGTCCTGAAGGACCATCATCTGCTCGACTTTATCGTCGACTATTTGCGCATGATGTCCGGCGGCAACGTGAACGTGCTTGAAGTGCAGGACCTGATGGACGAAGAACTGGCCACGCATCATGCGGAAGCATCGGTCGCGGCCAACGCGATTCAGAAAATGGCTGACGGCTTACCGGCATTCGGTATTGTCGCCGCCGTGATGGGTGTGGTTCATACGATGGGCTCGGTCGGCGCGCCGCCCGCCGTGCTCGGCGAAATGATCGCCGGCGCACTGGTCGGCACCTTCCTCGGCATTCTTCTCGCCTATGGCTTTATAGGTCCGGTCGCCGATCTGCTCAACGCCAAGGGCCGCGCCGAAGCCAAACCTTACCAGTGCGTGAAGGCCGTGTTGCTCGCTTCGCTCTCCGGCTATGCACCGCCGATCGCCGTCGAATTCGGCCGCAAGGTCCTGTTCACCGCCGACCGTCCGAGCTTCCAGGAACTCGACGACGCCGTGCGCGCCACCAAGATGCCGAAATCGGCCTGACGCGGAGCGGCATCATGAGTGAAAGAAGATCGCGCGCGTCCCAGCAGGACGAGACAAGCGCTCCGGTGATCGTGCGCCGCTCGAAGAAGGGTGGCGACCATGGCGCCCATCACGGCGGCGCATGGAAAATCGCCTACGCCGACTTCGTCACCGCGATGATGGCGTTCTTCCTGCTGATGTGGCTGCTCGGTTCGACGTCCAAGTACGACAAGCAGGGCATCGAAGACTATTTCAACACCCCGCTGTCGAGCCTGCTCGGCGGCAACGAGGGCACGGCAGCGGCACGTCCGAACGTCATCCAGGGCGGCGGGCGCGACATCACCGACAGCCGACCCGGCGATGGCAAGAAAACCCAAACCGAACCCACACCACCGGCAAAGGTCCCACCGATCGTGGCACCCGCCGACGCGGCACGGCTTCAGCAGCTGAAAGAGAAGCTCACCGCCTTGATCGAGCAGAGCCCGGCGTTGAGGGCATTCAAGGATCAGATCCGCATTTCAATCACGAACGAAGGTCTGCGCATCGAAATCGTCGATTCACAGAATCGTCCGATGTTTCCGTCCGGCAGTTCAAAGTTGCAGCCTTACGCCGTGACGATCCTGATGCAAATCGGCGCCGCGCTCAACGACGTGGAGAACCGCATTTCGATAGCCGGCCACACCGACGCAGTGCCGTACACGGCCGGCCCAGAGGGCTACTCAAACTGGGAACTCTCGTCCGAGCGAGCCAACGCCGCACGCCGCGCGTTGGTAGCAGGCGGCATGCACGGCGAGAAGCTGCTGCAGGTGCGCGGACTCGCCGATGTGTTGCCACTAAACAGCAACGTCGCCGACGAGCCGACCAATCGGCGCATCAGCATCCTCGTACTGAACAAGGCCGCGGAACTCGCGTTCTTCCACGACGGCGGCCGTACGACGATTGATGAAGCGTCGCCCGCAAGTTCGGCTATACCCGAAGTAGTGAGCCGTTTGCAGCCGGTCAGCGTTTCACGTAGCACGCCATAGAATTTTTATTGGGCAGAGGTTGAGTGCGGATCGGCTTCGAGTTCGGCTCACGCGATTTTTCGCACTTGCTGCAAAGCGAATGTGGTGTGTATAGAATCATTCGCATGCGCCCTGCCCCACATCATCACCATGAGCCCGAGCTTCCGCTCCACACGCCCAGCGTCTCGTCTGTGACGCTGGCGGCGATCATTGCCGTAATCGCGTGGATTTCGATCGTTGCGCAAGCCGATTTGACGATCGACCGCACGCTAGCCCGCGGGCTCGGCGTGCTCGATGGGGTTGCGCGGATGAGCAGTTACCTCACCAATCTAACCGTATTAGCGTGCGCGGTCTGTTTTACCTGCGTAGCGTTACGAAGGCGCAGTCCGGTAATCGTGCATTTTTTTCGACAGCCCACCGTCGTGACCGCGGTCGTTGTCTACATGGCATTTGTGGGGATCGCCTACAACCTGCTTCTACGCGGAACGTGGTCACCGAGGGCGTACAGGCTGCTGCTCAACGAATCGTTGCACAGCCTTTTACCGATGCTGGCGGTGCTTTACTGGGTGTTATTCGTACCGCGATTCCATTTGCGGCTACGGCATTGCCTGCTGTGGCTGATCTATCCTGTCGCGTACCTCGCCATTACCTTCTGGCGCGGCAGTTTGTCAGACTTTTATCCGTATCCTTTCATCAACGTCGACGTGCTTGGCGTCAGACACGTTGTCGTCAATTCCGCCCTACTGTTCGGCGGATTTTTGACATTGATGGCCGTGTTCGTGGGGATTAACTTTCGGCGTAGACGTTGAAAAAAGAATGCCGTTGAATCCCCATCGCACCTCGACGAAGACAGGCTCCAGATGACTGCCGGTTTTTGAAAGACTCTTCGGCGCGCGCAGCGCCGCCGGAAGTATGACTCCCTTGTCACTAGCGCAAGCAGGGGCACGAACACAGATTCCAGATGCACCACTACCGGTAGCAAGCTGCGGGACCCAC